>JBAYUZ010000181.1:0-2531 GCA_041674885.1 Dehalococcoidia bacterium | reverse complement strand
GCTGCGGGACTTCCGCTACCTCACCGCCTCCACGCTCGCCGCCGGCTTCGCCCAGTGGGCGAAGCAACTCGCCCTCTTTGCCCTCGTCTACGACATGACCGGCTCCGCCGTGCAACTCGGCGCCGTCGCCGCGTTCCGAGGCGGCGTCGGGACGCTGATCGCGCCCTTCGGCGGCTACCTTTCCGACCGCTTCCCGCGACGCGTGGTGATCGTGCTCTCAACGATGCTCGACGCCGCGCTCGCCGGGACGCTCGCGGTACTGGTGCTCGCCGATCTCGCGCACGTGTGGCACGTCTACGCGATCGCCTTCGGGGGCGGCCTCGCGCAGTCGATCAACCAGCCGGCGCGCCAGGCGTTCGTCTACGACGTGACCACGGACGAAACGCTCCAGAACGCGATCGCCGTGAACTCCATGGTGCAGAACATCTCGCGCGTCCTCGGCCCGTCCGGCTTCGGCGTGATGATGGCGACCTGGGGCGTCGCCTCGGCGCTGATCGCGCTCGTCGTCCTGCAACTGGCTGCGGTCGTCGCCACGCTCCAGATCAGCCGCGTCACCCGCCAGGTCCAGGCGCGCAGCGGTTCGCGGCCGGTCAAGATGATGAAAGAGGGCTTCGAGTACTGCTGGCGGGACCGGCGGATACTGGGCCTGATCGCCGTCTCCGTGATCCCCTCGCTGCTGATCTACCCGTACATCCCGTTCCTGAAGGTGGTGTCGGAGGAGGTCCTGCACCGCGGCAACGCAGGCTTCGGCATGCTCTCCTCGATGATGGGATGGGGTTCACTGGTCGGCCTGTTCACGCTCGCCTGGCTCGGCAGCGTGCAGAGCCGCGGCCGGATGATGCTGCTCGGCTACATCTGCTACGGCGCGCTGCTCACCGGGTTCGCCGCTTCCTCCAACTACGCGCTGTCGCTCTCCATCCTCGCGCTCGCCGGTGTCTTCCACTCCGTCGCCATGACGCTGAACGCCACGCTCCTCCTGGAGATCGCGCCGGGCGAGATGCGGGGCCGCGTGATGGCGGTGAACCAGATGTCGCACGGTGTGCAGCCGATCGGGTCGCTTCCGATGGCGTTCGCGGTGTCGGCCTACGGCCCGCAACTAGGCATCGGCATGTTCATGGCGACTGCCACGGTCGCGTTCGTGGTGTTCCTCGTCGCCTGGACGTCCGTACGCCGGATGTAGGCGACGGACCGAGGCGGCTCGCGCCGGTCGGTCAGGACCGCGGCAGCGGTCGAGCGAACACGAGCACCCCGCCCGCCAGCGCCACCGCCGTCGAGAGGTAGAACACCGCCTCGATCCCCACGGCGTCGGCCACGGCGCCGGAGACGACCGGGCCTGAGAGCATCCCGATTGCGTACACCGCCTGGTAGACGCCCATGGCGGTAGCGCGCTGTGCCGGCGCCACCGCCAGCACCGCCAGCGTGATCAGCAGCGCGTTCGTGGAGCCTCGGCCGAAGCCGTTCAGCGCCTGCGTCACGCCCAGTTCGAGCACGTCCGAGGTCAGCGGCACGGCGGCGGCGGCGATCGCCGTCACCAGCACGCCGATGAGCAACGTCACCGCATAGCCGGAGCGCGCCACCATCCACGGCACCAGCAGCGTCCCCACCACCGAAGTCGCGAACATCGCCGTCGTGATGTAGCCCACCTCGGCGTCGGTCGCGCCGATCTGCTCGGCATACACGGGGACGAAGCCGAAACTGGTGGCGAAGGAGACAAACTGCACGGCGATGCCGATCACCGAGACGGTGACGAGCAACGGCACGCGCGCGATCTCCAGGAACAGGCGCGGCGAGGACGGTTGCCGGTCGGCGAGCGGTGGCTCCTCCGCCAGCATCAGCAGCACCGCGCCGGCGCCGGCCACCACCACACCCGCGTAGAACGTGCTGTCGGTGCCGAGCGCGTCCGCGAGCAGGCCACCGATGAACGTCGCCAGCACCAGCGCCACGGCGTTCACCGCCATGATCCGCGACATCGCCCGGGCGGCATCGCCCGTCGCGAAGTAGGAGGCGTACAGGACGGTGATCGCCACCCAGCCCGCACCCGCGATGCCCGTCACGGCACGCGCGGCGAACAGCGACCACGGGTTCGGCGAGATCGCCAGCCACAACGCGCCGAGGGCGGACGCGGCCAGCGCGATCACCGCGAACGGCTTCCGTCGCCCCAGCGCGTCCGCGGCGATGCCGATGGGGATGCGGAGTCCCACCTGCGCGATCGCGTAGGACGCGACCACCGCCCCGAGCATCGTGTTCGAGGCGCCCAGGTCCTGGGCGCGCAGCGGCAGGAACGGGACGTAGAAATAGAGCGACAGCCAGAAGAGGAACGTCGCCGCGGCGACCAGCCACGCCCCGCGGGCGCGGGCGCGCTCCGTCAGCGGCGGACGAGTCCTGGGCTCAGCGATCTCAGCGATGGCTCACCGTGCCCCGAGGCTCGATCTTGGCGGGAGTGCGTGGGGGTCGAACCCACCCGGGACCGCGACGCGGCCCCGCAACGGTTTTGAAGACCGCGGACACCACCGGGCACCATCCACTCCCGC
>JBAYUZ010000180.1:0-2547 GCA_041674885.1 Dehalococcoidia bacterium | reverse complement strand
GCATGACGTATCCAGCGTCCATGAGCGCACGGAGGTTCGGGCCGAATGCGCTGCTCTTGATGGACTTCCGCGCCAGCGTCGCGACCTGCGCGCGCGTCGATGGTGCCGGGTGCCGCTGGGCCACCGCCGTCAGGAGGTCGCGCTGGTACGCCGAGAGCGCACCGTCAGCACTCGGCGCAGCGGCAGGCCGCACGACCGGCGCCGATGGAGCGACTGGCGGCGGTGAGTCGACCGCACCCACGGTGCCGGAGAGCGCGCTGTCCATGAGGCCCCAGACGCCTCCGACCTCGGCCTCAGCCTCAGCGAGACGCCGGCGCGCCTCCGCGATGACGCCCTCGTACCGCTGGATGGTCTCCAGTAGTGCTTCGCTGCGTCCGATCAGGCGGCGCCGTTCGGCCTCGAACTCGGCAGACTGCGCGGGGTCATGCTTCCCGATCGCCGCGATCTCCGCCTCCAACTCGCGGACGCGTGCCTGGAGCGCCTTCGGGTCGGTCGCCTTCGCCTGCTCACGCGTCGCCGCGATCCGCGCACCAAGCGCGTCGAGGTCGACATCGAGCACTCCCGCCGGGTCCGGGCGCGACTCTCCCGGCTTGGGGGTGTATGAGGAGTCATACGTCCACGGCATCGTGATCCGGACGCGCTTGAACACGTCGAGCCATCCGGGCGACCAGACCCACGCCTCGCCGATGTCGAGCGACGTGAGCGACGCGGCGAACTCCTTCGTCCGCTCCATGCCGTCCTTCTCGGTAGCCCACTCCTCGAGCGCCTTACGGTCGCGCGGGTGCACCACGCGCATCGCGATCAGGACCTCGCATTGCGTGAGCACGTCCTTGTTCACGACCGCGGGCCGCTGAGAGATCAGCGTCACGCCCAGACCACGGGCGCGGCCGCGCCGGACGATGCGGTCGATGGCGCCGAACAGCGCCGCCCCCGCCGGCGGAATGCGCTGAGGGCAGAACTCGTCGGCTTCGTCCAGAATGAGGTGCAGCGGGCGTCGGTCGCGGGCCTTGCGGTGGTAGAGGCGCACGCAGAAGTCCGTGAGGAACCGCCGCATCGCTGCCTCGCCCATGTCGCTGAGGTCGAAGATCACCGACGCGCCGGATTCGAGCACCACGTCCGCCATCAGCGCGCCGGCCTGCTCGCTCAGCGGTAGGTCGCCGTGCTCACCGCCGAAGATGTAGAGGTTGAGGCCCGCGGCGCTGCCGTCCGCTGACGACCGAAGCCCCCACGTGACCCCCACCGGGTCGACGTACACGAACTGTGCGCCTACTGCGGCCAAACCCTCCGCGAACTTGCGCGCCGTGGTGCTCTTCCCCACACCACGCTTCGCCAGGATCGCGAACGTCTGCGTGATCGCGTCAGGCGGGAACACCAGCCCGTCGCCCATCTCGATCCCGTCGGTCACGGACGCACCCACTCTCCGTCTTTGATCACGGCGACGAGATCGAACCGCACCACCCACAGCAGGCGGGGGCGCGTTTTCCAGTCCGTCCACACCTCGCGCGGGGTTGCTCCACCGAAGAGCGTGAGGGCGTGCGCCTCCATGTACGCGAACCCCTCCGCCTCCCAGTCCGCATCGGGGATCTCGTTGGAGGCTTCGCGGTACGGCGTCACCGTCAGCCGGACCGTCCCGACCCGATGCGCGCCCTTCACCCGGGGCGTCTTGTCCCACGCCTGCACCAGCTCACCAGCGTGGAACGAACGCGCATGGCGCTCCGCCCAGTCACGGCGGGTCGCGCACTTCGCCCCGGCCAGCAGCGCAGGCGTCGTCTCGGCAAAGGAGATGATCTTCATAGGCGTCCTCCACTACGGACGCCGTTATATCACACCGCGTCAGTAGCGGGCAACTGCATGACCTCGGCTTCGTCGAGCGGGGGTTCCTCGACGAACTGCTCCGGGGGCTCCACGCGGAACGCCGCGTAGAGGTCGCGGATGAACTCGTCCATCTCGGAGGCCAGGAACCCTACCGCCAGCGCGCGCACATCACCGCTGAGGTGCAGTTGGTCGAGCAGGCGCACGATCACCGGTGGCAGCCGTTCGTAGATGAACGTCGCGGCCACGTCTGCGGTCTGGACGTGCTCCTGCTGCGTGCTGATGGCCTCGCGTTCAGCCTTTGTCCCCACCTGGAACAGCCGCGCGATCTCGCCACCGCTCAGGGCGTCGGAGTCCAGTTTCCCGCCCGGCGACGGCAGCTTCGACGTGACGCCCATGAGGGCCAACTGCTGCAGCGCGAGGCCACCGGAGACATGCCGGCGCGCCGCCTGCAACGCCTGGTCGATGCCGCGCCGCCAGATCGCGTCGGTCGGGGAGGGCAGCAGTTTCACCCGCTCGACCCAGTTGAACTCGCGTGAGTAGGACTGGAGCGTCGCGAACGAGATCTCGGCGTAGGTGCCCTTGCACATCTCGACGACCTTACGCAGGCTCCGGTCAGGCCCGAGCGACGCGTAGATCACGAAGTACAAATCCTGGCGCTCGAGGCGCGACTTCGAGACGTTGCGTGGCGCCGGCGGCTTCGCCTTCGGCATCTCAGTCCTCCCAGTAGTCCTT
>JBAYUZ010000179.1:0-2570 GCA_041674885.1 Dehalococcoidia bacterium | reverse complement strand
CTCGACTCGAAGCGGTTCACGCCGCGTGGCCTGCTCTCCTCGATCTCCAGCGCGAAGAACGAGCGGCGGGACGCCTCGACGGTGCTGCGGACCGCAGGCTCCTACTACGAGGAGATCGTCGGCCGCGTCTTCGAGCGCTACCAGGCGGCGCTGCTGAAGAACGGCGCGATGGACTTCGACGACCTGCTCGGCCACGTCCTCGCGATCTTCGAGGGCGTGCCGTCTGTCCGCGAGCGCTACGCGGAGCGCTACCTGCACGTGCTCATCGATGAGTTCCAGGACACGAACCTCGTCCAGTACGAGCTCGCGAGGGCGTTCGCGTCGGTGCACCACAACATCACCGCCGTCGGCGACCCCGACCAGTCGATCTACTCGTGGCGGGCCGCGGACGTGCGCAACCTGCAGTACTTCGAGCGCGACTTCCCGGGGGCAGAGGTCGTGCTGCTGGAGCAGAACTACCGCAGCACGGGCCACATCCTCCGCGCCGCCCACGCCGTGATCTCGAAGGCCGAGGGGCGTGCGCAACGCGAGCTGTGGACCGAGAACCCCGACGGCGCGCCCGTGACCGTGCGCGAGCTGTACGACAGTGACGAGGAAGCGCTCTTCGTCGCGTCCGAGGTGAAGCGACTCACCCGCGAGGAAGGGCGCCCCTACAGCGACTTCGCGGTGATGTACCGCACCAACGCGCAGTCACGCGCGCTGGAAGAGGCGTGCATCGAGCAGGGCGTGCGGTACCGCATCGTCGGCGGCACGCGCTTCTACGACCGCCGCGAGGTGCGTGACCTGCTCGCGTACCTGCGCCTGGTGCACAACCACGCGGACGGCGTCGCGTTCCAGCGCATCGTGAACGTGCCTGCGCGCGGCATCGGCGCGACGACGATCGCCGGCATCCAGCGCGCCTCGGAGGAGCTCGGCATGTCCGCGCTCGACGTGGCGGCGCGGATCGCGCGGGGCGAGCAGGACGCGGTGCTGCCCAGCGTGCGCGGTGACATCCGCATGGCCCTCGGTGGCTTCGTGCAGCTCATCGACCGTCTCTCCGGCGTGAAGGAGTCACGCAACGTCTCCGAGGTGCTGGAGGGCATCATCGAGGAGACGTCGTACCGCCAGTACCTGCAGCAGCACGACCCCGACGACCACGAGGCGCGCTGGGAGAACGTGCAGGAGCTCCGTGCCGTCGCCACGCAGTACGACGACCTCGAGGGAGAGCACTCGCTCGCCTCGTTCCTCGAGGAGATCGCGCTGGTCGCGGACGTGGATGACCCGACCGCGGACGTGCCGGACGCCGTCACGCTCACCTCGCTCCACGCCGCGAAGGGTCTCGAGTACCCCGTCGTGTTCATGACGGGGATGGAGGACGGAGTGCTGCCGCACATGCGCGCACTCGATGACCCCGGGCAGATGGAGGAGGAGCGCCGCGTCTGCTACGTCGGCATGACGCGCGCGCGGGAGCGCCTCTACCTGCTGCACGCGCTGCGCCGCTTCGTGATGGGCTCCTACCGCAACTCGATGCCGTCGAGGTTCCTGCGCGACCTCCCCGATGCCGACCGCCTCTCGATCGGTGGCAGCCGAGGTGGTGGCGTGCAGGCGCCGATCAGCGCGCGGGAGCGTCGCGCCGCCCTCGCAGCTCGCGAGGCGGAGCAGGGCACCGTGCCGGATGAGCCGCGCTTCGAGGCCGGGGAGCGCGTGCGCCACGGTCACTTCGGGCGCGGCGTCGTCGTCTCCTGCCTCCCCCGCGGCGATGATCAGGAGGTCACCGTGGCGTTCGAGGGGGCGGGTGTGAAGCGCCTGCTGGTGTCGCTCGCGAACCTCACACCGGAGCGGTAGCCGAGGGCTAGGCGAGGGGGCGGGGCGGACTGCCCTGCCCGCCGCGCAGCCGGATCTCGGCCTGCCGCACGACCTCGGCCAGCGTCACCATGCCGACCAGCCGGCCATCATCGAGCACCGGCAGCTGGTGCACGTCGTGCTCCTGCATGATCCGCATGGCATCGACGATGCCCGTGTCGGGCGTGATCGTGAGCACCTGATCGGCCGGAACCATCGCCTCGCCGGCGAGTTTCGTCAGCCACTCGCTGCGCGGGACGCGCACGATGTCGGTGACGCTGAGCAGCCCCACGACGCGATCGACGCGGCGCACGATGAACACGCGGTCGAGCGAGGATGTGACACGCTCGTCGACGATGCTCACCAGCGTCTGGTTCGCCTCGACGGGTGGCGGCGGCGCGACCATCAGCAGCCGCGCCGGGATGTCGCGCAGCAGGATCTCGGCCATGAGCTCGCGGTACGAGGATACGGCGGCGTTGTGCAGGAACAGGCCGATGAGGATGTACCACAGCCCGCTCGAGTCGCGCTGGAAGAGCGTGTAGAGCCCCAGCGCCATCAGCCCGAACGCGACGACACGTCCGCCGTTTGCCGCGATGCGCGTCGACTTCTGCAGGTCCTGCGTCCGCGCCCACACGATCGAGCGCAGCACCCGTCCGCCGTCCAGCGGGAAGCCCGGCAGCAGGTTGAACAGTCCGAGGATCAGGTTGGTGCTGCCGAGGTAACCGAGCACCGTCCGTGCTGCCGAGTCG
>JBAYUZ010000178.1:0-2611 GCA_041674885.1 Dehalococcoidia bacterium | reverse complement strand
CCGGCTCGTGAAGACCACGGGCTTCGTCGCCAGTGCGCCCGGCTTCATCCAGCACCCGCAGGTCGTGAACGGCGCAAGCGAACTGCTGCGCGATATCTTCGGCACCGAGGACGGCATCGGCGCCCGCACCGCCATTGGCGTGGCGATGCTGCCGGCCAACTCCCCGGTGGAGGTTGAACTGCTGATGGAGGTCCGCTGATGTCGCGCATCGACTTCGTGACCGGCGCGCCGGAGAAGTACGCCCACCTCGTGGAAGCGCTCGCGACCGTCGCCACCCGCCTCCGTGCCACCGTCGAAGGCAAGCGCGACGCTGAACTGCGCCGCGAGCCGGAAGGCGCGTGGTCCGCGCATCACGTCCTGGCGCACATGGCCCTCTTCGCGCAGCGCAACGGCGTCTTCATCCACCAGATGGGCACCATGACCGACCCGGACCGCCTCCCCTTCGACGAGGAAGCGGAGACGAAGGCCTGGATGGGCAAGCCCGCCGCCGGCCTCATCGACGTGATCGAGGAAGAGATCGCGAAGACGGTGGAGTTCCTCTCCGGCACCCCGGATGCCTCCTGGGGCCGCCCCGGCAAGATCCGCGGCGCCCGCCGCTCGCTCCGCCAGCAGGTCGAGTCCCACGGCAACCACATGGCCGAGCACATCGAGCAGATCCGCACGATCCTCGCTACGAAGTAGTCGGGGCGCCGCTCGCTCACGAAACAGCCCCGCGAGGCGACTCGCGGGGCTGTTCGTTGTCCGCACGCGCTTCTGGACGGCCGCTCACCCGGCCGAGTGCCCGTGCCGTCCCGGCCTTCGAGGTCGTAGACACCTTCGCTACACCTCGATCATGAGCTCGACCGTCTCGCCGAGGTTGTCGTTGGAGACTGCCGGCGTTGGCCTGGCTGACGCTCGGACGATCCTGACCCCGGCGTCCGGATTCATCCGCCGCTACCGCTACTCGTTGAACCCGTACTCGGGATGTCGCTTCGCCTGCGAGTACTGCTACGCACGGGCCTTCGCACCGACGGCAGAGAAGCGTCGGACATGGGGAGAATGGGCGACCGCGAAGCGGAACGCCGCGGCCCTGATCACCAGGGCCTGTCGCGACGGAACGCTCCAGTCCGGCGACGCCATCTACATGTCGAGTGCGACCGACCCCTACCAGCCTGCGGAGCACCGCCTCCGTCTGACACGCGCCATCCTCGAGGCGATCCTGGACGCCGGTGTGCAGCCGCGGCTGACAGTGCAGACTCGGAGCCCGATCGCCGCTCGCGATGTCGACCTGTTCCAGCGCTTCGAGCACATCCGCGTCAACATCTCGGTGACGACTGACTCGGAGCAGGTCCGCCTCCGCTACGAACCGAAGGCGCCTGCGATCAAGGCGCGCCTGCGCACGGCACGCACACTCGTCGACGCGGGCGTGCCGATCGGTATCTCGATGAGTCCCATGCTGCCGGTCGACGACATCGAGGCGTTCGCCGGGGTCGTGGCCTCGCTGAATGCTGCCGAGTATGTCTCCCAGTACATGGCGCCGCCCGGTCCGATCTTCGCAGCGGGCACGCTTCCCGCGACCCTGCGCATGGCGCGGGAGGACGGCTGGGGTCTGCCGCAGTACGCGAGGACTCGGGAGGTCATCCAGCGCGTCCTTGGCCCGGACAGACCACTGCTCGAAGGCGACGAGGGCTTCGCTCCGGCCTGAGCGCAGCGCTGGTTCACGAAACAGCCCCGCGAGGCGACTCGCGGGGCTGTTCGGTGTCTGCGGGGGGTGTCGAGGCTCAGGCCGGGCGCGGTCCGTACATCATGACCGCGACGCCGATGAGGCAGAGCGCGGCACCCGCGAGGTCAAAGCGGTCCGGGCGAAAGCCGTCCAGCAGTACACCCCACGCGAGTGAACCGGCGACGAAGATGCCGCCGTACGCCGCGAGCACTCGCCCGAAGTGCGCTTCGGTCTGGAGTGTGGCGACGAATCCGTAAGCGGCCAACGAGGCGATCCCGAGGCCGATCAGCGCGACACCCCGATGCTCGCGGACGCCCTGCCAGATGAGCCACGCGCCACCGATCTCGGCGACCGCGGCGACCACGAACAGGGCGAGCGACCGGAAGATCTCCATCGCGCTGGCTAGTCGCCCGTCGCGATCGGCAGATCCGTGCGCGCGGCCCACTCGGCCCAGGAGCCGTCGTAGTTGCGCGCCTGGTCCCAGCCGAGCACCTCGTGCATCGCGAACCAGGAAGCGGCGGAGCGGATGCCGCCGCCGCAGTACGGGAAGACGGGACGCGTGCCGTCGATGCCGGCGGCGGCGTAGAGGCTGCGGAGGCGGTCCGGCGGCAGGAAGCGGCCGTCGTCGTCCACCAGTAGTTCCCAGTTCAGGTGGGTGGCGCCGGGGACGCGCCCGAGGCGCGGCGCGGCGTGCGCGCCCGGCTCGCCTCGATACTCACCGTCCGTGCGGCAGTCCAGGATGATCGCCTTGCCCGCGCCCTGCGAGGTGAGCAGCACCTCTTCCCACGTCGACAGCACCGACTCGTCGCCCTCGGACAGCGCGCACGTCGTCGCGGCCACCGCCGGCTCGTCCGAGGTCAGCGCCACGCCCTCGCGCGCCATCGCCGCGACGGAGCGGTCGGCGATGTG
>JBAYUZ010000177.1:0-2614 GCA_041674885.1 Dehalococcoidia bacterium | reverse complement strand
GCGCTGCCGGCCTCGGGCGGAACGGTGGGGGTACGCCTCACCAGTCGCTTGGACATCGATGGAGCAGCCTCCGTGGTGATCGAGGTCGCGGATGACGGCCCGGGCATCTCGCCGGCGGTCGTGAGGCACCTGTTCGAGCGCGGGTTCACGACCAAGAGCGCGGGCTGCGGGCTGGGGCTGCCGCTGGTGGATGCGATCGCGGCGGCACACGGCGGAAGGGTGGAAGTTGAGAGCGTGCCGGAGCGTGGTTCCACGTTCCGCATCGTGATCCCGCACATCCCTGCGACCAGCGATGAGATCGGAGCAGCCTCGGCGTAGCGCGCGGGCGCGCGTCACGCTCGTCCGGCGCCGGTACCGGGGTACGAGGAAGGGGCGGCACCATTGGTGCCGCCCCTTCCTGTGTTGCTTGCCGATTCGGCAGTCGCCGGTCAGATGCGGTCTAGTGGCCGCCGCAGGCGCACCCGCCGCCGCCGTGACCACCACCGTGGCCGTGGCCGCCGCCGGCACCACCGCACGCACAGCCGCCACCGCCGGCCGCCGCGTTCGGGGCCTCGATGGTGAAGCCCTTGCGCATCACGTCGTCGATGTAGTCGATCGAGGCGCCTTCCAGGTTGTCCTGCGAGAGCGGGTCAATCAGGAAGCGGATGCCGGAGATGGTGAGCACCTGGTCGTCCTCGGCAGCCGAGTCGATCGTCATGCCGAAGGCCGGGCCGCTACAGGCGCAGCCGCCGCCACTGCGGGCGAAGATTCGCAGGCCCTGCGGGTCGGCGATCTCGTGCTCACGGACGAGCGCATTCAGCTGCTCGGCCGCGGCGTCCGTCACGATGATGGCCATCGGTCACTCCTTCGCACGTGGGGCGCTCCACGTGGAGCAGCCGCTGCGATGATCATGCTCCGAGTCGTGATACCTCGCAACTGCCGACCACCCCGACGGTCATGTGACGTTCGGGACTGGCGCCACCTCGCGGTCGGGGTACGCTTGATGTGACAAAAGGAGCGCGATGATGCGCGGCAGCAGACCTCAGCGGCGATGGCTGGTCGGAGCGCGATGGATCGCACTCGCGGCGCTGCTTGTGGGCCTGCAGCCGCAGGGGCGCGGCTGGCGAGCCGACCACGGCCACGTGACGTGGGGCGCGACCGTCCCCGCGCACACGCACCCCTGGGACGGCCCACAGGCCGAACAGCCCGACTCCGGCACCGCGCCGGTCGGCTTCACCGACCCGGATGGCATCGACGGCGGCGCCATCGATGTCCCCACCTCGCCGACGCTCACCGCACCGCGTGGCGTGATCTTTGAGGTCGCGACGCGGGCGTCGGTGGTCGTGTCGCACCGGTCCGTCGTTCCGTCTCCGCCGCCGAGAGCCTGACCTCGCTTCACCCTGCACGGGCGCTGCTGCATGCGCCGAAGTGAGGTGGTTCCATGCGACTCGCCACTCGAGCGCTGCTCGCGCTCACGTCCGTGGCCGTTGGTCTGCTCGCGCTCGCATGCGCTCCCGCAGCACCCGCGCCCACGCCTCGGTACAGCGTCGCGCACGAGTTCGATCCGCCGGTACCGGCAGACGACTTCGTGCTGGCTGCGCCGGATGGGAAGAGGACGGCCCTCAGCGACTTCCGAGGCCGCTATGTCGTCGTCTACTTCGGCTACACGCACTGCCCCGACGTCTGTCCGACGACGGTTGGCACCTTTGCTGCGGCGTTCGACGCGCTGCCGGCAGAGGTACGCACGCAGTACCGCTTCGTGATGGTCTCCGTCGATCCTCGGCGTGACACGCCGGAGGTGATGGGGAAGTACATGGGGCACTTTGCGCCCGACTTCATCGGCTTGAGCGGCACGCAGGCGGAAACGGACGCGTTCATCAGCGCGTGGAAACTCCCCGTCGAGTGCGGCGAGGCCGCGCCGGACGGCTCCTACTCCGTGGGGCACCCCGCCAGCGCGTGGGTGCTCGACCCGCAGGGCCGGCAGCGCCTCCATGTCCCGTTCGAAGCGACGCCACAGCAGGTGGCTGCCGACCTCCAACAACTCGCCACGAAAGGCTGATTCGATGTCACTCCAGACGCTTCGCGCGCGCTCGCTGCTCATCGCTGCAGCGGGGACCGCGCTCTTCGCCACTGCATGCGGCGCGCCCGCGGCACCGGCCGCTGCGACGCCGGCAGCCGGCACGCCGACCGCTGCTGCCACGGCTGCGGCTACTCCCACCGCAACGGCCACACCGGCCGCGGCGGCCATCACCGTGAAGGCGGCGTGGGCACGCTCCACCCCCGGCAACCCGAACGAGAACTCGGCGGGGTACGCGCAGGTCACGAACAACGGCACACAGCCCGACCGGCTGATCGCTGCCAGCGCCCCGACGAGCATCGCAACGACGGTGGAGCTGCACCGCACGGTGCGCGTTGGCGACCAGATGAAGATGGAGCCGGTGACCGGCTACGACATCGCGCCCGGCGCGACGCTCACCCTGGAGCCGGGCGGCAACCACATCATGCTGCTCAACCTGCCGGCGGCGATGAAGGCCGGCACGAAGGTGCCGATCTCGCTGCGCTTCGAGCGTGCCCCGGCGATGACCGTGGAGTTCGAGGTGCGTGAGGCGGCTGCGGGTGCGATGGGCGGCATGTC
>JBAYUZ010000176.1:0-2630 GCA_041674885.1 Dehalococcoidia bacterium | reverse complement strand
GGGCGACTGCTGCAGGCAGGCGCGCTGCGCGACGTCTCTGTCTACCCCGCGACGGCCGAGGTCGCCTCGATGCTGGGGTACGAGACGCTGGTGGAGGGCGAGGTCGAGGCCGGCCGCGTGCGCGAGCGCGGTGTCGGCGAGGTCGCCGTGCCCGCCGAGGCCGGCATCGAGGGTGCGATGCGGGTGATGGCTCACCCCGCCTCGATGCTCGCGGTGCCGGAGGGGCGACACCTGGGGACGGGGCTCACCGGCGTGGTCGTGGCGGCGCGCCCGGACGGGCCGGTGCCGCTGCTGGAGATCGCAATCGGCTCGCGGCACGTCGAGGCGCGCTGGGAGTGGGACCTCGAGGCGCCTGCGATCGGGAGCATGGTGGAGATCGCGGCGCGTCCGGAGACGATCCGCTTCTTCGGCAGCGGGACCTCGATGCACGCGCCGGAACGCGCGGCCGAAATGCACCTCGACGAGTCAGCGGCGCTCACCACGAACGTCGATGTGGAGTCCTAGGCACGTCCGGCTGTGTCTTGGCAGTCGCTTCCGCGCTGCCGTAGCCTGAGCGCGATGGCTGCACCACGAACCGCTCGCCACGACCCGGAGGCGCGCGCGCTTGCCGCGCTGGCGGAGGCGCTGCGTGCGCTCCCGGAGCATCGCCGCCCGGAGGACTCGCTGCAGGTCGTCGTCGACCTCGCGCGGCGCGAGACCGGCGGGCGGTACGCCGCGCTGAACGTCACCGACGAGCACGACCGCACGCAGGGCTTCGTCACCTCCGGCATGACCGCCGAGGAGCTGCGCGGATTGCGCGTGCCGCCATCGAGCCACGGGCCGCTCTCCTCGCTGCGTGCGGACGGCAAGCCGGTGCGCATGGAGAACGTGAACGAGCACCGTGCTGCGTTCGGATTCCCGCCGCGCCACCCCTCGATGCGGTCGCTGCTGGGGGTGCCGCTGTGGTCGCACGGCGTCGTGCGCGGCGCCCTCTACGTCACCGACCGCGAGGATGGGCAGCCGTTCGACGACGATGACGAGCGGCTGGTGCTCACACTCGCGCGCCACGCCTCGACGGTGATCGAGCGGGAGTGGTACTAGCGCACGCTACTGCTGCGTGAGGTAGGCGGGGAGCGGGAACGCGAGCCGCGCCCGGTCGCCGACGCGGATCCCCTTCGACAGGTACCACCCGGCGGGCGCCTCGATGGCGTACCGGTAGTCGGCCTTCGGCGTGACGATCGAGGTCGACTCGCGCTGCATCTCGACGACGTCGACCACCGCCTCACTGTCCGCGACGAACGCGATGGCGAGATCGAAGTGCGTGTTGTTCATCCAGAAGGAGCCGCGCGCCATCTTCGGGTAGTAGAAGAGCATGCCGCGCTCATCGCTGAGCGCGGGACGGCCCGAGAAGCCGACGCTGAACTCGGCGGGTGGCAGCACCTCGATCGGCAGGGTGGCGATCACCTGGCCGTTGCGCACGAACTCGACGGGCGGGAGCTGCGCGCGGGTGAGGGTCGAGGTGCTCGCGATCGGCTGGCCGGGGATCGCCGGCGTCGCGCTGGCCCTCGGTGTGGCGATGGGTGTGGGGCTCGCGGGACGCGTGGCGGCGGGGGTGGCCGTCGTGCCGCCGCTCGGCATGCCCGAGGCGGGGCCGATCGCCGGCGTCGTCGCGGCGGAAGCGGCGGGCGTGCCGTCGCCGGTGATCGTCGCGCCGCCCGGGCTGGCCGCTGCGATCGCCGCGCTCGCGTCGCCGCGCGGCTCAGCCACCGCGCGGCTGCATGCGAGCAGCGCCACGCCAAGGATGAGCGCGGCGGCAGCGTGGAGGTGGCGTTGGGGTGTCACCGGCGGATCGTAGGCGCGCAGTCACCTCGCGGCAACGTGGCGGCACCTCGCGGGGCCCCGCCGAGCGTGTGGCATCGTTGACACCACGGGGCGTGCCTCGATAGCGTCGAGGTATGTCAGACAGTCCACTCGTCGACCTTGCCCTGCGGCTGTGGCCGAGCGTCCGCGATCACGGCACGGTCGATGACCCGAGCGACCTCGATCGCCTCATCGACGCGCAGGGGCTGCCCGGTGCGCCGGGCGTCGAGCGCGGCCTGCAGCACACGTTCGCGTGCTTCGCTCCCGACGTGGCCGCCTCGCTGACACTGCCGACCGGCGAGCGCATCGAGGACGACGCGAGCGCGCGCTTCGTCGCGCACCTGCTGGTGACGCGCACGCTGCTCGGCGTCGGTCTCGCGGTCGATGAGCGAGTGGCCTCGGCGGTCACGGACGCGCACGCGCTGTCGTGGTTCGCCTCGGGTGGCGGCAACTACCACCAGGGCCCGGCGGCGCTCGTGGTCTCGCTGTGGGTGATCGCGCTCGATCCGCTCTCGGATTCCGACCGACCGTTCAGCGTCGACTGGTCGGCAGACCTCTTCAACGATGTCGCGCGCTGGGATCCGGAGGCGCGGCTGTTCTCGCACTACGACGTGCGCGAGCGCGCGCTCGACTGGGCGACGTATGTCTCCTACGACGCAAGCCGCATGCTGGGCGTGTCGAGGTGGACGATCATGGAGCCGCTGCTGCGGATGGAGCAGGACGCGCGCGCGCGCCTGGCGCTGTCGCAGCTGTTCGCCGCCGACGATAGCGGCGAGCGCGCCCCGGCGAGC
>JBAYUZ010000175.1:0-2647 GCA_041674885.1 Dehalococcoidia bacterium | reverse complement strand
GCCCGCGCCGGTGCAGACCCAGCCGGCCGCGAAGCACCAGCCGCACGTCACCCGGCCGTTCGACTGCTGGCGCTGCACGCGCAACCTGGCGGACCGGGCGAGCGAGGGGACGAAGAAGAAGTGTCTGCGCTGCGGCGCGATCAACATCGCGCCGACCGCGGAGCAGGCCGCGGCGATCGGCGCGGGCGGCGAGGTGACCCGCCCGTCGGTGCAGGAGAAGGTCGGGTCGCGGGCCTCTTGACAGGACGGCGGCGAGGGGTTCATGATTTGCGCAGGCGCTTACGCGCTTCACCGGCTGACTGTACGGGATAGCCGCCGGCGAACACTGAAGCCCGTGAGCCCCTCGCCGCATCGTGGGCCAACTTGGTAGAGAAATGCAGCGGCACCTCCGACTAGTCGGGAGTGCGCCGCTGTGGACCACGAGCAAAAGACCCTCCAACTCGAACTGAAGGCCGACGCAGAAGGCGCGTTTTCCGCGACCTTCGCCACCTTCAACGTCGTTGACCATCACGGCGATGTCACACTGCCCGGCGCGTACGACGAGGGCAAAGAAGTCCTGATCGGCGCGTACCAGCACGACATGATGCGCCTCCCGGTGGGGAAGGCCGTCATCCACTCGGACGCGGCGCGCGCCTGGGTGGAGGGGTCGTTCTTCCTGGACACCCCGGACGGGCTCGCGACCTACCAGACCGTGAAGAACGCCGGCGGCCTCCTGGAGTGGTCGTACATCTTCCGCGTCCTGGACCACGACTGGGGCGACTTCGACACCGGCAAGGGCGTCGTCGAGGTCCGGTACCTGAAGAAGCTCGACGTGTGGAGCGTGGACCCGGTCCTCAAGGGCGCCGGCATCGGCACGCGCACCGACTCCATCAAGAGCACCACGCAGACCTTCAGCGAGCAGGCGGACGAGCTGGTTACGGCCGTCGGCGTGTTCGTGAAGCGGATGGAAGCGCGCATTCAGATGCGCGCGAAGGACGGCCGCGGCCTGAGCGCTGACGACCGCACTCGGATCGCCTCCCTGGTTACGGGGGTTGGTGGCCTGAAGGCGCGGTTGGAAGAGGCGATCGCGGAAGCGCCGAAGAGCAACCCAATCAACATCGAGCAGGAGTTCCTGACGTATCAGCGCGGGGTCGCGCTGGTCGAGGGATTCCTCGCGCCCGCGTAATGGAGCAATAGCGATGAAGACCGCGGCCACCATGACCCTCGACGAGGTCGTCGAAGAGGTCAAAGAGATCCGCCCCATCCTCAAGAAGGCGTTTGCCGAGGGCGGCAAGGCGCTCGACATGGACAAGGTCACCGCCTTTGGCGATGACCTGGACAGCCACGCGAAGGGCGTGAAGCTCGCCGAGATGAACATGCGGCTCGTCGAACTGGGCGAGCGCAAGGCCGTGCTCACGCAGGCGGACGAGGCGAAGGCCGCGCTCGATGACTTCGGCACCTGGCTGGACGCCCCTGCCGGTGGCGCCCCACTGCCCACCGATCGCAAGAGTGACCTCTACGTCCCGCTGTGGAAGTCCGCCGAGTCCTTCATGCAGACGTTCGCGAAGGGCGAGAAGAAGGGCAGCATCACGCTGCCGCTCGACGGCAAGGCCTTCATCGACCGCGAGATGAAGACCGTCATGTCGACCGGTGCCGGCTACGCCCCCCAGGCGCTCCGCACGGGTGTCGTGATTCCGGCGGCGTTCCAGACGCCGACGATGATCGACCTCATCCCGACGGTCCCGTCCGACCAGTCGGCGTACGTCTACATGCGCCAGACCACGCGCACGAACAACGCCGCGGAGATCCTGGAGTCGGTGCAGGGCACCCTGCAGACCCTCGCCGAGTCGGCGTTCGTGTGGACGCAGATCACCGAGGCGATCCAGCGCATCGGCCACCATGTCCCGGTCACGGACCAGCAGCTCAAGTACGTCGCGGGGATGCTCGAGACGCTGCGCGTCGAGATGATCGACGGCGTCCGCGAGCGCCTCTCCAGCCAGATCCTCAACGGCGATGGCACGGCCCCGAACATCGAGGGCTTCCTCGACGCGGGCCGAGACACCTGGGATGTCGACACCGCCGGTGAGTTCATCGCCGACGCGGTCGACAAGCTGATCGAGAAGTGCGCTGTGAGCGGCTTCGCGATCGCCGACGCGGTTGTGATGAACAACGCGGACTGGCACGGTTACCGACGCGCCACGACCTCGGACGGCATCTACATCGCGGGGCACCCGAGCCAGAACATCCCGCCGATCATGTGGGGTCTGCCCGTCGTACTCACGACGGAGATCGCCGCGGGCACTGCGCTCGCGGGTGCGTTCGCCCGCTTCGCCCGCCTGGTCATGGGGTCGGGCATCGAGGTCGAGGTCTCGTCCGAGCACGGGAACAACTTCCTCCAGGGCATCAAGACCATCAAGGCTGAGGTGTACGCGACGCTCGCCGTCACGCGCGAGACGGCGTTCGCGAAGACGGACGACATCGTCGTCTCGTAAGTCGCGCCAGTGACATGAGCACGGGGCCGGGGGCGAAGTCCCCCGGCCACCGAGGCGCCGAGGCGCCGGATTGGAGCATCGGAGATGGCCAAGAACCCGCGTCCCGTGACGAACCCGGTGAACAGCCGGTACTTCGACGGTCCCATGCGCGTGAAGAACGAGACGGGCGGATCCCT
>JBAYUZ010000174.1:0-2676 GCA_041674885.1 Dehalococcoidia bacterium | reverse complement strand
CGTGACGCTCCGCCTCCTGCCCTGGGCACCCGAGTACGGCACCGCGATGCAGTTCGACGCCGACGAGGTCGGCGCGACCGGCCGCGAGGCTGAGACCGACGCGACCATCGAGGGGCCGTGGCACGCCATCGAGCCCTCCGCACCCGCGCCCGAGGCCGTCCAGATCGTCGACGGCGTGCGCCGTGCCGAGGCGCACGCGATGGACGAAGCGGCCGACGGCTCCGCCGTCTTCGGGCTCTTCGGTTCGCTCGCGGTCGGCGCGGTGCGCCTTGAGCCCGGCGAGCGGGCGCGGCTGCTCGATGACACGTTCCAGGTCGCGCGGCGCTACCTGCAGACCGGCGGCGCACCGATCGCGCGCGAGGTATCGAGCGGCGACGCCCGCCTGCGCTTCGTCGCGGAGGTGCCGGACGAGGCACACACCGCCAACGACCTCGTCGCCTCGCTGAACCGGCTGATGCTCGACGAGGAGGCGCGGCTGGCGGAGACGCTCTCCCGCGACGAGTCGGCGCTGACGTTCGTGGACGGCCCCCTGCGGCTGCGCGCCCCCGGGCAGCGCGTCGTCGGCTATATCAAGCGCATCCACCGCTGGTACCTCGACGGCGAGCACCAGGCGCTGCTGCCCCGGCTGCGGCCCGGGGAGCGCACGCCGCTCTTCCGCATCAGCGAGGCTGGTCACGAGCGCACCTCGTGGTTCCTGCGGCTCGCCGACCTGCGCGGGCACTACCACCCGCTCGCCGGCCTGCTGCGACTCGAAGTGCCGGGGACGCTGCCGCTGCCGGACGCAGCGCGGCTGGCGGATCAGTCGGCGCGCATCCTGCCGATGCTCGCGTCCTCGCCGGTGCGCGATCCGCGGTCGCCGCAGAACCTCGTGCCCGTCGGCGCACTCGAGCGCGCGCTCACGCATCGGCTCGGCGACCGGCGCTGGGTGGGCAGGCTGATCACCGCGACCGTGGGCCGCGAGCAAGCGGAGGCACTGGCATGACGACCGGACGCGGCACCACACATCGAGGCGACGAGGAGCAGGGGCCGGTCGGCCTCGTCCTCGGCACGCCGGCCGAGGCGGCGACGCCGCTCTCCTTCTGGGTGTACGTCGACCCGGAGCACTACCTGCAGCTGGACGACGTCGTGCACGTGCGCTCGATGCTGCCCGGCGGCGACGCGATCGACGTCTACGGTGTGGTCGATGAGGTGCGCGCCCTGCAGGAGGGCGTCTCGTTCCACTCGGACGTTGCGCTGGCGACGGACGGCGTGCTGCCGGTGCAGGCGGCGGTCTCCGCGCACGTCTCGGTGACGCGCGTGGAGCCCGAGATCTTCGTCCCGCCGCAGCCGGGCACCGAGGTGCATCGCGCCCACGGCGACGCGCGCGACGCCGCGCTGTTCTTCGACGGCATGAAGACGCGCGTCCCATTCGGCTCCTCACGCGACGGGGAGCCGGTGTTTGCGAACATGGAGTTCCTGGACGGCACGCGCGGCGCGCACGTGAACATCTCCGGCATCTCCGGCGTCGCCACCAAGACCTCGTACGCGATGTTCCTGCTGCACTCGCTGTTCGAAGGTGGCGCGCTGGGCCTGGAGGCCGCGAACACGCGCTCCATCATCTTCAACGTGAAGGGCGAGGACCTGCTGTTCCTCGACCGCGCCAACAACGGGCTCAATGACGAGCAGCGAGGCAAGTACGCGGCGCTCGGGCTGCCGGCGCAGGCGTTCGGCTCCGTCGCGCTCTACGCGCCGGTGCGCAAGACCGCGCAGCTCATCCCCGACACCGGCTCGCGCCTCGACGGCGTCACCGGCTTCTGCTGGACGCTCCGCGAGTTCTGCGCGGAGCGCTACCTGCGCTTCCTGTTCACCGACGCCGACGACGAGCGCTCCCAGATCGGCTACGTCGCGCAGGCGGTCGAGGCGCAGCTGGCGATGGCCGCACGCATCTCGCTGCCGATGGACAGCGGCACCGTCGAGATCGGCGCGCACCGCTGCACGACCTTCGACGAGCTGGTCGAGGCGATCGCGGAGATGACCGACCCCGACCTCGGCGGGACATGGGGCGGGCGCGCGGCGGGTGGCACAGTGCAGGCGTTCCTGCGACGCCTCGAAGCCTCCGCGCCGCACGTCGGTGCGCTCATTCGCGGCGACGACTCAGAGGACATGGCCGCGCACCGCATCGACTGGCAGCGCGAGCAGGTGACGGTCGTCGACATCCATCGCCTGCACGACCGCGCCAAGCGCTTCGTCGTGGGCACGGTGCTGAAGCGGATGTTCGAGGACAAGGAGGCGCGGGGCGCGGCGCGCCCGCTGGTGTTCGTCGTCCTCGATGAGCTCAACAAGTACGCGCCACGCGAGGGTCGCAGCCCGATCAAGGAGGTGCTGCTCGACATCGCCGAGCGCGGGCGCTCGCTGGGCGTGATCCTGATCGGCGCGCAGCAGACCGCCTCCGAGGTGGAGCCGCGCGTCGTCGCGAACTGCTCCTTCCGCGTCGTCGGCCGCCTCGATACCGCCGAGGCGCAGCGCGCGGAGTACGGCTTCCTCACGCCCGCCGCGCGCGCGCGCGCGAGCCTCCTCAAGCCCGGCACGATGATCCTCCACCAGCCGGAGATCCCCGTGCCTCTGCTGGTGCAGTTCCCGTTCCCGGCATGGGCCACGCGCGCCTCGGAAGCCGTCGAGGCTGGCGACCCGTTCACG
>JBAYUZ010000173.1:0-2681 GCA_041674885.1 Dehalococcoidia bacterium | reverse complement strand
TCGGCCGCACGCCCGGCTGGTGCGTGCAGGTGCTCGAGCAGTACGAGCACAACATCCTCATCCGCCCCCTCACCGTCTACTCCGGCCCCCCGCCCCGCGACTACGTCGCGATCGAGGAGCGGTAGAAGCGTGGATCCGTACGCGTTCGACAGCGAGGAGGAATCCCGCCTTTTCGACGCAATCGGAAGGGCCATCGTCTCCTGTGCCGAGATCGAGTTCGGACTCGGGTTAGTCGCGAAGTTCGCAAGCGTGCCGACGGGCTCTCGGCGAGTGGAGCCTGTCCGCTGGCAGGCATCCGACCATTTGAAATTCCTCCAGACGCCCGGCGGTGTAAACGGCTACCGCCTCCCGCATGCGTACCGAGAGAGTTGGGAAGGACAGATCGACCGCGTGGGCGAGTTGCTGCCTGCGGCCTTCGACATGCGCAACGAACTGGTGCACGGTTGGTACGACGGGAGAGAGGTCAGGCGCATCCGCAAGGTGCTCACCGATCCGGACACCCCTCCCCGTCAGGTGGAGTGGGAATCCGTGATGGACATCGTCTCCCGCTGTCAGAGCGCGTGGTTCCAAGTTGACCCGCTGATCGAAGGCGCCATTGACTGGCACCACAGCGGACGTCAGGACGAAACCTGATGCGCTGCCACATCTGCAAGCACGGCGAAACGCCCCCAGGCGAGACCACCGTCGTCCTCGAACGCGGCGAGTCGGTGATCGTGGTGGGCGGCGTCCCGGCCGAGGTCTGCGACACGTGCGACGAGGCGTACGTCGCCGAGGACGTGAGCGCGGTCGTCTTTCGGCTGGCGGAGGCGGCCGTGGCCCGTGGCGCCGAGGTCGAAGTGCCGCGCTACGCCGCCTAGCCACGCGCGGTAGAATCGCGCATGACCACCACCACCCTCACCCCCATGACCCTCCCCACCCTCGCCGCGACACCGGCGCTGCTGCGCGCGTTGCTCGGCGCGCTGCCCGAGGCGGTGGCGAACGAGGCCCGTGACCCCGGCGGCTGGAGCGTGCGTGACTGCCTCGCGCACCTGCTCGACCGGGCGCCGATGCAGCGGCGACGCGTCGAGGCGATGCTCGCGGAGCAGCACCCCGCGCTCATGAACGAGGACGAGACCGCCAGCCTCGAGGCGTCCGGATTCCGGCTGCTGCCGGTCGCGGTGCTCCTCGACCGGTTCGAGGCGCTGCGCGTCGCGGACGTCGAGCGGTACCGCGCGCTCACGGCCGCCGACCTCGCGCGCACCGGGGAGCACTCGGTGGCCGGCCTCACGACCGTGGCGGAGATGCTGAACCACGTCGCGTACCACGACCTGGACCACCTCCGGCAGGCGGCGGCCACGCTCGCCGCCGTGGCCCACGAGGGCCGCGGGGCGATGCAGATCTTCTAGCGAGCGCCGCTCGGTTACGCACAAGGGAGCATCGCATGAAGCAGGCAGCAGGGATCATCCCAGCCGCGATCATGCTTGTCTGGATCACCGGCTGCGTCACCGTCGGGGACACGGCCCCCCCGACGCCCGAACCGTGGGTCGTTACAGGGGCCACGTTCGCCTACGAGTTCCCTGACGGAGAAGCCCCCGTCGTCGCTGTCGATGTGAACTACACCGACATCGCCGGACGAGACGCCCGATGGGCCTGGGCAATCCCATACGTGACTGCCAAGACCGTCGAAGACAACGAGATCTACCAATGCTGGCGGACGCTGGTGATCGGCGAGGTGCTCCCGCCCTGCCTCCGGCGAGCGTTCGAAGAACGCCCATGACGCGGCGATTCCCCCGCCCTGAGCGTGTCCCGTTTCCTCGATCCCGGCTACACCAGCGGCGAGAGGCTCAGGACAAGCGGAAACCTCAACGCCTTCGCTAAACTGCCGCGCATGGCCCTCATCCCCCTGTTCCGAGACGAAGCGCGCCGCCGAGGCCTCCTCGGCGAGGACGAGCGGGTGACGGCGGAGGTCGCGTTCCGCCTCGTGCGGGACATGCCGTACCGGCGTGCCTCCGACCGCCAGCCGGAGACCGTGATCCGCGAGTGGACGGGGACCTGCTCGGGCAAGCACTACCTGCTCGCCGCGCTGCTTGAGGAACTCGGCTTCGCGACGATGGTGATCCTCGTGACCCACGAGTTCACGCCGGAGAACTCGCCGTGGCTCCCGCCTCACCTGCTCGCGCAGGTCGCGGAACGGCCCGTACCGGACGTCCACACCTTCCTGCGTATCCAGCACGAGCGCGTCCGCGACGAGTGGATGACCGTCGACGCCACCTGGCCGGCCGCCGCCGCGCGCCTCGGGATGCCCGTGAACCTGGTGTTCGAGGTGGGTGAGGACCAGCAGATCGCTTGCGACCCGATCGAGATCTTCCACGTGCCGGAGGACGAGGACCCGCAGGCGCTGAAGGAGCGCGTGATCGCCTACCACGCCGGCGACCAGGCCGACCGGCGAGACGCGTTCATCGAGGCGTTGTCGGAGTGGCTGGCGGCGGAACTGGGCGGCTAACGGGGCACCCTCTAGAATCGCGGCATGAACCAGTCCTGGAAATCCTCCGCCGCGATCTCCATCGGTGTCGCGATCTTCTTCTACGTCACGCAGATCCGCAGCGAGAACCCGACCCTGCTCGAGGCCGTCTCGCTCACCCTGTTCATGTTCGCCATCGCCTTCCTCACCATGCGCATCACCGCGAGGCTGGTCGAGGGTT
>JBAYUZ010000172.1:0-2702 GCA_041674885.1 Dehalococcoidia bacterium | reverse complement strand
CGCCCCAGAGCTCGAGCGCGGCGGTCGCGACGACGAGCGCGAGTGCCATGCGCAGGCGTCGTGCATCGGTCGCTGCATGCGAGTGGCCTGCGTGCTCCGCCATGCGTCCAGCCTATTCCCGGTGCGAACGCGTGTCGCGAGACCATGTATCGGCAGCGTGTTTCTGCGACGCTGGCGCGCCGGGCTCTTCGCCTGGCCTGTGTCTCTGCGGCGCTCTCGCGCCGGGCTCTTCGGCTGGCGCCTCATCGCACGCGGGTAGGTGGCGCGGGTGCCGTCATGTGCGCGCGTTCGCGCGCAGCAGAGAGGGCTTCGCCCCTCTGCACTCCCCTCGGTTCAGCGAGGCTGTGGTCAGAACCTCGGATGCACGGGGGTACGCACACTGCAGAGGCGCGCCCCTCGCCCCCGCGTGCTGCGAGTGAGGCGGCGCGGTACGGTTTGGGGATGGGAGTGACGACCTCTATCTCGACCTCAACCTCGACGGCGATGACACCTCGCGTGCGGGGGCGCGTGCAGCGGGCGCTGCTGGCGTGGGGGGATGCGCACGGGCAGGAGTTCCCGTGGCGCGAGGCGCGGAACCCGTACTGGGCGCTGGTGGCGGCGGTCGCCTCGCAGCAGACGCAGATGGCGCGCGTGTTCCCGCTGTGGGAGCGGTGGACGGCGGCGTTCCCGACGCTCGAGGCGTGTGCGACGGCGGAGACCGCCGACGCGCTGCGCGTGTGGGCGGGCGCGGGTTACCCGAAACGCGCGCTGGCGCTGCGCGAGACGGCTCAGCGCTGCATGGCCGAGCACGGCGGCGCGCTGCCTCGTGACCGGGAGGCGTTGCTGGCGCTGCCGGGGGTGGGGCCGTTCACGGCGGCGATCGTGCAGTGCTTCGGGTGGGGCGACGACGGCGCGGCGGTCGACACGAACGTCGTGCGCGTGCTCGGGCGGCTCGTGCACGGCGACGTGCAGCCCGCGACCGACACGCCTGCCTCGGCGATCCGCGCGGCGGCCGAGGCGCTGCTCCCGCGCGGCGAGGCGGGGCGGTGGAACGCCGCGCTCATGGACTACGGCGCGCGCGTCTGCACGCCCCGGCCGAAGTGTGAGGCGTGCGTGGTCGCGCGCGACTGCGCCGCGCGGCCTCGATTCGAGGCGGGCGAGATCGCGGCGCCGGTGCGCGCGCAGGGGACGTTCGCGGGCTCCGACCGCCAGTGGCGGGGCCGCATCCTGCGCGCTCTGCGCGAGGCCGATGGTGCGGTGCGCACCTCAACGCTGGTCGCGGGACTTGCGAGTGACGATACCGAGGCGGCACGGGTGCGGGCACTGCTCGATGCGCTGTGCGCAGGCGGGTTCGCGTGGCGGCACGGGGCGTGGTGCGGTCTGGGTGAGCGGCGCGGGGCATCGACGCGGGTGGCGGGCAGCGAGGCGCGTCGGTAGGCTCGCCCTCGACAAGTGCTGCCCGGAACGCGCAGGACGAGGAGTGCCGCATGCCGCAGGTGTACGAGGACGCGCTGGTGACGGTGGAGGCGCTGGGCCCGCTCGGTTCGCTGGGCAACAACTCGTACATCGTGCGGCCGCGCGACGGCGGGGCCGCGCTCGTCATCGACGCGCCGGAGGGCAGCGAGGCGGTGCTGGAGGCGCTGGGCGACCTGACGGTCGCGGGCATCCTGATCACGCACCAGCATCGCGATCACTGGGCGGGGCTCGACCTGCTGCGCGAGGCGACCGACGCCGATGTGCACGTGGGGCCGGAGCCGCGGCGCGGCGAGTTCGCGCGCGACGCCTCGGTTGTGCGTAGCGGCGACCGCATCGCCGTCGGCGGCGCGAACATCGAGGTGATCGAAACGCCGGGGCACACGCCGGGGTCGGTCTGCTTCCGCCTGGGCGGGGTCGTGTTCACGGGCGACACGCTGTTCCCGGGCGGGCCGGGTCGCACCGCCTCGAACGGCGCGCTGATCGAGGAGATCGCGTCGATCCGCACCGGGCTGTACACGCTGCCGGCGGAGACGCTGGTGCTGCCGGGCCACGGCGGCACGACGACGATCGATGCCTCGCGCGCGGAGTACGACGGCTTCGCGTCGCGCGAGCACCCCGCCGACCTCGCGGGCGACGTCACGTGGGCGGGCTCTTAGCTGTATCTCTGCGGCGCTCTCGCGCCGGGCTCTTCGGCTGGCGCCTCATCGCATGCGGGTAGGTGGCATCGGTGGTGGTGCGCGGGCGCGTTCACGCCCAGCAGAGGGGTTCCCCCTCTGCGCTCCCCACCCCCGCGGGGCCACCGGGCCAAGAGTGGCCTCTCGGCCACCGGATCGTCGAAATACGCTCGCTGGTTGCCACTGACCGACCTGCGGCCCAAGATCGGGCGGCTCTACCGCTTCCCTGAAGGAGTCCCTGTGCCGGAGCTCGTGACGCTGGAGAACGGGCTGCGCGTGTTGGTCACGCCGATGCCACACGCGCGATCGGTGGCGATCTCGCTGTACGTCGCGGCGGGGTCGCGGTACGAGGCGGACGCGGAGGCGGGGCTGTCGCACTTCGTGGAGCACATGGCGTTCAAGGGCACCGAGCGGCGACCGCGCCCGCAGGACATCTCGATCGAGGTGGATGCGGTGGGCGGGTCGCTGAACGCGGCGACGGAGCGCGAGTACACGGTCTACTACGGCAAGGTCACGCCGCCGCACACGCGCCGCACGCTGGACGTGCTGGCGGACATGCTGCGCGCCTCGCTG
>JBAYUZ010000171.1:0-2795 GCA_041674885.1 Dehalococcoidia bacterium | reverse complement strand
GCCTCGCCCCGCCTCGGCGGGGGGCTCCGGGGCGCCGCCACCGCCCGTCGAGCGCCCGGACGCGGCGCCCGGTACCATGTCGGCCATGGATCCATTGCTGCTGGGCACGATCGTGGATAGCGCGCCGGACGGCATCATCGTCGTCGACGCCTCGGGGCGCATCGTGCTCGCGAACCGCCAGTGCGAGTCGCTCTTCGGCTACGCTCCGGATGAGCTGACGGGTGAGGCGATCGAACTGCTGGTGCCGGAGCGCGTCCGCGTGCGGCACCAGGGGCATCAGCGCGGCTTTGCGGATCACCCCGCGACACGACCGATGGGCTCCGGGATGGAGCTGAGCGCGCGGCGCCGCGACGGCACGGAGATCCCGGTCGAGATCAGCCTGAGCCCGCTCCAGACGGAGCAGGGCACGTTCGTGATCGCGATCGCGCGCGACGTGTCGGAGCGCAAGGCGCTGATCAGCGAGCGCATCGCCGCAGAGGAGGAGCGTCAGCGACTCCGGGCCGAGGCCGATCTGCAGGCGGACCGCGAGCGCATTGCCCGTGACCTGCACGACGGCGTGATGCAGGCGATCTACGGCGTGGGCCTGAACCTCATGGATGCGCGCACGCAGATCGCGCGCGGCGCGCCGGAGACCGCGGTGCAGATCGACGAGGCTGTGGCTGCACTGCGCACGGTGATCTCGGACATTCGCCACTATGTCATGAACCTGCCGCTGGAGCGCACGGAGGGCGATGTGCCCGCGATCCTGCGGCAGCTGCTGGACGAGTTCCGCGGACTCTCCTCCATGTACACGAGCACGGAGGTCGCGGAGGGACTGCCCGACCTGACGGACGAGCAGCGGCTGGCGGTCTACCACGTGACGCAGGAGGCGCTGGCGAACGCTCGGCGACACTCCGGCGCGAAGCGGGTCGACCTTCGGGCGAGCTGCGAGCGCGGCGTGCTCACGCTGGAGGTCGCGGACGACGGCGTCGGCTTCGACCCGGCCGCCGACCTGGGGCGTGAGCACATGGGGCTCCGCAACATGCGCACGCGCGCCGAGCAGCTGCACGGCTCCGTGGAGATCGAGAGCTCAGCCGACGGGGGCACGACGATGCGCCTGCGCCTGCCCGTCAACCCGTAGCCTCGACCGACCAAGCCTTCACATACGCTCGATGCCGGACACGAGACGAGCGCCCTCAGGCGCTCGCGTGCTGCGTCGACCGGTGGGGGGCGCTACTGCTGCTTGCGCACCCGGCGCTCGGTGGCGAGCGCGGCGGCCTGCGAGCGCCGCTCCACGTTTAGCTTCGAGTAGATCTGGGAGACGTAGTTCTTCACCGTCTTCTCGGAGAGGTGGAGCTGGAGCGCGATCTCGCGATTGGTCATGCCGTCCGCGATGAAGTCGAGGATGCGATCCTCCTGCGGCGTCAGCAGCGAGAAGTTGTCGTCTGCGGGGTGGCTCCCCGTCCCCTTGCGCAGCCGACCGAGCAGCGTGGTCGCCAGCCCGGGGTCGAGCAGCGAGCCGCCCAGGCCGACGGTACGCACCGCCTCCTTCAGCCGCCCGGGGTCGAGGTCTTTCAGGACGTAGCCGGCCGCCCCGGCCATGACGGCCGAGAAGAGCGCGTCGTCATCGGCGTAGGAGGTGAGGATCAGGACGTGCGCGTCCGGCACCTCGGCGCGGATCTCCCGGCAGCCCTCGATGCCGGAGCCGTCCGGCAGGCGGAGGTCCATGACGACGACGTTCGGGTGGAGGCGCGTGGCGAGCGCCACACCCTCGTGCATGGTGCCGGCCTCGCCCACGATCTCGACGCCGGGCTCGGCGAGCACGGCGCGCAGGCCGCGACGCACGATCTCGTGGTCGTCGACCAGAAGGACACGGAGCGGAGGAGTGTCGGTCACGGCTTCTGCCTCCACCTCTTCGGGGGCGTCGCCGTTAGGGTACTGGGCGGACGCCGGGCTTGCCAGAAGCCCGGCGTCCGCGGCGGAGGCGGGATAAGTACCGGCGGGTTCCATACCGGTACCTCCTCTCCACCTCGCATCCGAACGGGGGCAGGTGCGACTGACCCCGTATGGCGCCTGCTGGGACGCCGTAGATGCAGGATGCCGAACGCTTGCGGGGCTGACAGGTGCCGAACGTCCCGAAACGTCGCGGGCGTTCGGCACGGACGCTAGCGGCTGCGCACGATGCGCAGCGCGCCCCACGCGAGCACACCCACGCCGAGGATCGCCGCCCCGATGCTCGCTGCCTCGCGGTCGAGGTAGGCGAGCATGAGGATGACGGCGAGCACGCCGAGCACCGGCAGCACGGGCACGCGACCCAGCGCCCACGGCGTGCGGAAGGGTCGCGTCACCTGGGGAGCGCGCAGGCGGAGCGCGATGACGGCGCCGTTCACCACCAGGAAGATCGCGTAGATGAGGAAGTCGGTCGCGGAGGCGACCAGCGCGATTCGGCCGGTCAGCGCGAACGGAGCCGCAACCAGCAGCGCCGCGACCGCCGCGACGCGCGGCACGGCGTGGCGACCGGAGAGCCGGGCGAAGGGCGCGGGCAGCTCGCCCTCGCGCGCCATCGCGTAGGTGAGCCTCGATGCGGCGGTGAGCACGAGCAGCGAGGTGTTCGTGGTTGCCGCCATGGCGATGAAGGAGACAACGGCGCCCGCGACCCAGCCGAGGTCGTGCTCCAGCACCAGCGCCAGCGGGCGATCGGAGCCGGCCAGCGCCTCTGCGCCGACCAGGCTGACGGCGGTGACACCGACCGCGATGTAGAGCGCGGTCGAGATCGCCAGCGCGAGCAGCAGCGCGCGGGGGATCACGCGCGCGGG
>JBAYUZ010000170.1:0-2799 GCA_041674885.1 Dehalococcoidia bacterium | reverse complement strand
TCCGTCGAGGTGCCAGGCGGTGGCGTGCAGGGCGTGGTCGATGGTCATCGCGTGGTGGTCGGCAGCCTGCGCTGGGTGTCCACCCAACTCGCCCAGCCCGGCAGCGAGGACGTGCTGCGGCGCATTCTGCGGCACGGCGGCTCGCACGTCGTCGTCGCCGTGGACGGCATGCTAGCCGGTGCCGTGCTGCTGGACGATCCGATTCGCCCGGACACCCCTCGCACGCTGCGCGCGCTGAAGCGCCTCGGCATCCGCGAAACGATCATGGTCACCGGAGACCGCACGGAGACTGCGATCGCCGTGGGTTCCGCGGTCGGCGTCGACCGGGTGCTGGCTGAGCAGTCGCCGGAGGACAAGGTGCTCGCCGTGGCCGCCGCGCGTCACTCGGACGGCGGCACCACCGCGATGATCGGTGACGGCATCAACGATGCGGCGGCACTGGCGAGCGCCGACGTTGGTGTGGCGATGGGCGCGCGCGGCGCGACCGCCTCGTCAGAGGCCGCCGATATCGTGATCACGGTGGACCGCATCGATCGCCTGGAGGAGGCGCTGCGGATTGCGCAGCGCACCAGCCGCGTCGCGCGTGAGAGCGTGCTGGTCGGCATGTCGCTGTCGCTGGTGGCGATGGGAGCTGCCGCCTTCGGCCTGCTGGCTCCCGTGGCCGGCGCGCTGCTGCAGGAGGGCATCGACGCCCTCGCCATCCTGTGGGCGCTGCGCGCGCTGATGCCGGTGCGCCGTCCACGCATGCGCGGAGTGGTGGACGTCCAGCTCATTCGCGAGCTTCGCGAGGAGCATCGCAGCATCGACGCGGGCATCGACCGCCTGCGCGAGGTGGCGGATCGGCTGGACGGCAACGACGCAGCCGCCACAGAGCGCCTGCTGGCCGAGGTTCGAACGCTCATCGACGACGTGCTGATCCCGCATGAGCGCGAGGATGAGCGGCGCGTGTACCCCTTGCTCGGCGCCGCGCTGCGAGGCGATGACCCACTGGGGCCGCTCAGCCGCGCGCATCACGAGCTGGAGCTGCAGGCGCGGGCATTCTCGACGCTGCACGAACATATGACGGCGGGTGGGCCGTCGATTGCGGAGCGGCAGGAGTTCCAGCGCATTCTCTACGGTCTGCACTCGATCCTGCGCCTGCACAACGCGCAAGAAGAGGAGCTCTTCCACGAGCTGAGCGACGCGTAGGTCGTCCCGTCGCCCTGCAGAGCCGGCTAGCTACAGTTCTTCGTCATCCACGCGTCGATGTTGGCGGTGGCTCGATTCAGGTCTTCGGAACGGGTCATGACCTTCTCGAAGTCCGGGTCCGTGGCGGCCCGCATGAGGTCGTAGTTGTTGCGCACCATGAGCGCCGCGTACTCCCCCCAGAATGTGGCCATGACCTGGAAGTCCGGCTTCACCTCGGCTGGCGCCTGTTCCGCCAGTGTCTTCATGAAGGCCGCGGTCGTCTCGACGCCGGCCTTCATGTCGGGGGCTGTCGCCGGAGCGGCGGCTCCAGCGGCGCCGGGCGGCGTCTTTGCCGAGCTCTGCTTCCAGTCGCTGCAGAACTTCCCGTGCAGGGCCGCCGCGGCAGCCGCGCCCGCCGCCGCACCTTGGGCGGCGTTGGCGGATGACGATGATGTCGAGGTGACGGGCGCAGTGGTTCCGGTCGGCGTCGCGTCGGCGCGAGGTGGCGACTGTGTGCCGCAGGCGGCGGAGAGCACCAGCGCGGACGCGAGCGCCGCGGTCATCATTCGGTGGAACATCTCGCACCTCGTTGCCGCTCGATCGACACTGTCGCCAGCGCCGCGTCGAGACATCCGCTCGACGCCCCTGCCTCTCATGGTGCGAACCATGTCCAGCGTTCGTCGGAACGTGCAGGAGATCGGGGTGCGTGCCGTGGGGCCCGCCACTCGTGGCGGCATCGCGTGTGGTCGGCAGGTTGAGTTGCCCGACAGGGCGAGAGGAACCCTCTAGTGCCAGCCGTTGTCGCCGTAGTGCGTACGCGCCGGCGGCGCCGCTTCCAGGCTCGACACGAGCGGCTCCATGACCGGGTCGGCGAGCGTGACCGCCGCCCGTATCGCCGATTGCCAGTAATCGCGCAGCGGCTGCAGCTCCGAACCGCTGAAGCGCTGCTCGCGCATCATGAACGTGCCCGGGATGTACGTCACCACGTCGACCGGGTAGTCGACGTCGGAGGCGCTGGTCTTCGTCGCGTCGAAGGCGAGGAGGCCCACCTTCAGGGCCTCGGCGATCGAGTCCTCGTACGTCCACACGCGGTCGAGGATCGGCTTGCCGTAGCGAGACTCTCCGATGATTACGTATGGGGTTCCAGAACGAACCTCGACCCAGTTCCCTTCCGGGTAGATGAGGTACAGGTGTGCCTCGCTGTCCCCTGCGAGCTGCCCGCCAAAGATGCAGTGCAGGTCGAAGTAGAGGCCGCCGTCCATCAGGAAGTCGCGTTCCTCTGAACGGACGCGTCGGATCTCGTCGGAGAGCGCATTGACCGCCTTGTACATGCGGTCGAGAGCGATCTCATTGCGGAGACGCTCCTCGAAGTATGTGACGGCCTTATCCCGCAGCGATCGCAGTCCGCTGGTCAGAATGAACATGGAGTGCTGCTCGTACTGATGGATCGAGATCTTGCGCGCGGTAGACAGCTCTGTGCCGCTGGTGATCCGTGTGTCGGCGATCGCCAGCAGGCCTTCTGCGCATTTCATGCCGAGACAGAATGTCATGAGTACCTCGAGGCCGATGCTACGCCTCGTGGGCACGAGTCGCATCCGCGATTCATTCCTGTGGCGCAGGGGTGGCGAGCGC
>JBAYUZ010000169.1:0-2979 GCA_041674885.1 Dehalococcoidia bacterium | reverse complement strand
GGTGGCATCAACTTCATCGTCACCATCGTGTATGAGCGGGCGCCGGGCATGTCCTGGTTCCGGATGCCGATCTTCGTGTGGAGCATCTTCGCGACCTCGCTGATCGCGTTCTTCTTCACGCAGGCGCTGGCCGTGGCGCTGCTGATGGTGCTGCTGGAGCGGGTGTTCGGGACGTCGTTCTTCAAGATTGCCAACGGCGGCAACCCGATCCTGTACCAGCATGTGTTCTGGTTCTACTCGCACCCTGCGGTCTACGTGATGGTGCTTCCCGGCTTCGGCATCGCGCTGGAGATCCTGGCGCACATGTCGAGGAAGCCGCTGTACGCCTACAAGTGGGCGACGGGCGCCTTCCTGGGCATCGTGGCGCTGTCCGGCGTGGTCTGGGCGCACCACATGTTCACCAGTGGCATGAACCCGAACCTGCACGGGCCGTTCCTGGTGCTGACCGAGCTCATCTCGATCCCGACGGGCCTGGTGTTCCTGGCCGCGATCGGGACGATCTGGGCCGGCAAGATGTGGGTGCGGACGCCGATGCTGTTCGCGCTCTCGTTCATCTTCAACTTCCTCATCGGCGGTGTGACGGGTATCTACCTGGCGGACGTGCCGACGGACCTGCACCTGCAGGACACGTACTTCGTGGTGGCGCACTTCCACTACACGATCATGGGCGGCGCGATCTTCACGATGTTCGCCGGCCTCTACTACTGGTTCCCGAAGATGACGGGCCGGATGTTCAACGAGCGTCTGGGTCAGATTCACTTCTGGCTCATGTTCAGCGGCTTCCAGATCACGTTCATCCCGCTGTTCCGCTCCGGTGTGCTGGGGCAGAACCGCCGCATCGCGGACTACCCGGGTGCGTACGGCGACATGAACCTGCTGGCGACGGTTGGGGCGTACGTCCTGGGAACCTCGTTCATCTTCTTCGTGTGGAACATCGTGATCTCGTGGGTGAAGGGCGCGAAGGCGTCTGACAACCCGTGGGGCGCGACCACGCTGGAGTGGACGACGACCTCGCCGCCGCCCGAGCACAACTTCGACGAGATTCCGACGATCACCGATGAGCCGTACCCGTACGGTCGGCCCGGGCGCACGCTGCGCGGCCCGGCGATCGCGGGCGGCACCTTCGATGAGGAGGGCAAGTAATGGCACACGGTGGCGGTGAGGCCGCCGCGCAGAGCCGCGGTATGCGCGTGGCTCTGATGCTGACGATCCTCACGATCCTTGAGTACTTCGCCGCGGTGGCACTGACGCACTCGGCAGTCGGCCTGATCGCCGTCCTTACCCCGATCGCGGTGCTGAAGGCGTGGGCGATCTTTGTGTACTTCATGCACCTGCCCAAGGTGTGGCAAGGCGAGGAGGAGTAGCCATGGCGACCGCAGTTGCCGCACACGGCACCCACCAGAGCGACCACGAGGTCGAGCACCACGTCCGCATGAACCGGCTGGGGCTCTGGCTCTTCTTCTTCTCCGACGCGCTGGTCTTCGCGATGCTGCTGACCGCTCGGTTCTACATGGCCGGGACGTCTACGCCGGACGAGGTGAGCCAGTCGCTCGGCCTGGTGATCACCTCGGTGCTGCTGCTCAGCAGCGTCACCGCGTTCCGTGGTGAGACCGCGCTGGCGCACGGCAACGTCGCCCACGGTCGCACGATGCTCCTGCTCACCATGGTGCTGGGCCTCATCTTCGGCATCGGCGTGGGCATCGAGTGGTCGATCGCGCACTGGTCGGTGGAGTCGGCATACGGCACCGCGTTCTTCTCGATGACCGGCATGCACGCGATGCACGTGTTCTCCGGCGTCGTGATCCTGTTCTTCGCGTGGCTGAAGGCCGGCAAGGGCTATTACGACAAGGGCGGCATGCACGCCTATGGCGTGTCGGCAGCCGTGATGTACTGGCACTTCGTCGACATCGTCTGGGTGTTCTTCTACCCGGCGCTCTACCTGCTGAAGTAGCGCGCGGGGCGTGAGGCGCCCGAGTCGGATACAAGCGAGGGGAGGCAACGGTGCCTCCCCTCGTTGCGTTCGAGGGGGGTGCAGGCGGCTACACTCGACCGCCGAGGAGGCGCGCGTGCGCAAGCGAGCGGTTCGAGATGCAGTTGCAGTGGTGGCGCTGATCGTGGGTGTCGCCTGTGGTGGTAGCCGCGGCGGAGACGGGGCCCCGTCAGCCGTGACGCCCGCATCGACGACGGCAGCAAGCCCGACCGGCACGGCGAGCCCCGAGGCGACTGCGACGCCGATCGCGACTCCGAGTACGACCTCGACAGCTGCGCGCGCGGGGACGACCGCTCCCGCAGGGCCGGCGCCCGCAGCGAGCCCCCCGCGCACGCTCGTGCTGCAGCCGGCGCTCGGAGGGCGGCGCTTCGAGCGCCCGACCGAGGTCGGCGCGTACCCCGGCGGCCGCATGTACGTCGCCGAGCAGGCGGGCAGCATCGAGATCGTCGCGGCGGACGGTGCCTCCGGCGGCGTGCTGCTGGACATCCGCTCCCAGGTCTCGCGCGCGGGGAACGAGGAGGGCTTCCTCGGTGTCGCGTTCGCGCCGCGCTATCCCGCGACGCCGCACGTCTTCGTGTACTACTCGGTGGCTGGCGGCGAGCGTCGGACGCGCCTCTCGCGGTTCGAGGTCGAGCGTGACCGCGCCGTGTCGGGGAGCGAGCTGGTGCTGCTGGAGCAGTCGCAGCCGTTCTCGAACCACAAGGGTGGCGCGCTGCGTTTCGGGCCGGACGGCATGCTCTACGTCGGCCTCGGCGACGGCGGCTCGCAGGGGGACCCGAGCAACCGCGCGCAGGATCTCGACCAGTGGCTCGGCAAGGTGCTGCGGCTCGACGTGCGCTATCCGCGCGTGGGGCGCGTCTATGACATCCCGCCCGACAACCCGTTCGTCGGCCGCGCGGGTGCGAAGCCCGAGGTGTGGGCGTACGGCTTCCGCAACCCGTGGCGGCTGTCGTTCGATGCTGCGACCGGGGCGCTCTGGGTCGCCGATG
>JBAYUZ010000168.1:0-2980 GCA_041674885.1 Dehalococcoidia bacterium | reverse complement strand
CGACTCCCCGGCCTTCCACGCGAGCACCTTGAGTTCGGCGTTCCAGGGGCGCTTCTTCCCCTTCTCCCACGTCACCGTCGGGTCGAGGCCGGCGAACCGCCAGATGCTCCCGACCGTGTTCACACGACCGCGGACACCCGTCATGGGGTCGAGCGGGCCGCCGTGCTCCATGTCGATGTGCGCGATCAGCCCTGCCGCGATCACCGGGCCGATGCCCTTGATGGACAGGCTCCACCGGCCGACCTCGTGGCCCTCGGCGAACGCCTGGAGCGCCCGCTTCATGTTGTGCTCGAGCACCTCGTACTGGTCGCCCATGTACCGGAGTAGTGCGTTCGGGGTGCCGGCCTTCGCCGCCTCGCGCTCCTGTGCCCGGATCCGGATGCGCTGCTCCTGCGTCGAGTAGTACACCCCGACCAGGTACCGCGCCTCCTCGCGGGTCAGCGTCCGTGCAGCCTCGCGGATGTCCCGCGTCAGCCGCTCCACCGACTCCAACCCCACCGCTCCCTCATCGGGCTCAAACGTCTCCAACGTCATAACGTGCCTCCACTGCCACGGCGGAGGACGATCCATCCTCCACTACAGACGATGTTATATCACAATCTCCCTCGGTGCGTCTACAGCCCACGCTCCCGTCCGAGAGGCATCCCCCGAAGCCTGCGGCACTCGTCGCAGCCGATGTTGTCCCAGTTCGGACGGTGCCAACCGAGGGAACTGCGGTCGGCGTGCACCTCCTCGATCTCGTCGCTCATGTCCTCACTGTGCCTGTGGACGTGAGGCTCGCGGGGATGCCAGTGCCGGTGCGACCCCTCCGGCCCGCGCCCGTCCCAGTGATGATGACGGCAGTTGCACCCCTCTGCCGAGCGCCCCGTGGCAGCGTTGACCCGCTGCATCTCCTCGTCGGTGGCGTCCACGATCTCTCGCACTGCGCCGAACGCGGAATCGAAGTCCACAGACATGTTCCTGGCGAGGTCACAGAGACGAATCAGCGTGTCCCGCAGGTTCCGCCCCTCAGGCATTTCGCCCCTCCACTACCCGGACGTAGCGCTGCATACGCGGACCGCGGCCGGAAGATGGCCCGTCCACCGCTTCATACCGCCCGCCCGAATCCAGACGCTTGATCGCGCCGCTGTAGGTCACGCCCTCCTGCATCGCCAGATTGATCAGGGTCACCCACCCACCAGCGTCTAGGCCGGCGAGCATGACAGCCCGCAGCGCCTCTGACGCCTCCTGCAGGTCACCGATACGGGCGGCCGCCCACTCCAGCCCATCCGCATCCCCGCAAAGCGCCCCGGCGACGCACATCCCCAACTCGACGTCGCGGATGCCAGGCAGACTGCGAAGCGCTTCTACCACCCGGCGGATCATGGCGGACGTTTCCATCAGCTTCGGCATGGGCTCGGTCATGGCGTCATCCTCTCAACTCGCGCGAGGCCGCGGATCGCACATCCCTCGGAGCAGTAACCCTCGTACTCCCCGTGATCGTCGACGACGTGGATGTGGGGTGTCTCGGCATTGAGCATCGCCCCACAGGCGGCCGCGCACCGGGCAACCAGCCCGAGATCTGGCCGGACCACGCAGGCCCGAGTGTGGCGCAGGGGATCGTCGGCGTGCAGCAGGATCCGATAGGGCGGCCGGAGCATTAGCGGTACTCCGGGGCGCAGGTCTCGCCGTGCATCGGGCACCCTTCGCCGCGGCGGTAGCCGGCGCAGCCCGCCGGGGAGCGGTAAGGCGCCGTGTGGGGGGCCGAGACAGCAGCCGTATTCGGGGCTGCGGTGAGCGCTGCGGAGAGCCGGACGTATTCAGCCAGGGCGGCACGGTACTCGCCGGAGTTCAGGCCGTGACGCTTGAGCGCCTCCTGCTGGGTGATGTTGGCCTGTCCAGCCTGCGCCTTGAGTTCCGCCCGGTCTGCCATCTGAGTCTCCACTCCCCGTGCCCTGATGTACGGAGTATGGCAGACTTTATAGCGACAGTCAAGAGTGTCTGAGACTGTGGCGTGTTAAATCTCGTCTACCATGATCCAGACGCCCTCTTCCCTGAACGTCTCCACCTCCACGAGCCGCGGTGCGCCGACCGTCATGTGCCGTGCGTCGTCACCAACCACGATCCCTGCGCCGGGGATGATGGTGGACCCTGTGACTCTGGCCGGCTGGAGCGCGTCGATCGCCGCCTTGATGGCGTCCAGCACGTTTCCCTCGTCGCGCGGCCGGTAGCGGTCCTGCGCGTCGGCCCAGGCGCGGTAGTCATCGACGGCCATGTAGCCCGCGACCACCTTCGTCTGCAACTGCTTCCGGCACACCCGCATCTCCACGGCCACGGTGACGTGCTCCAGCGGCGTATCTGGGGTGCCCTGCTCCTCGTAGGCGTCGGCGCACTCCGCCCGGTACTCCCGTGTCACGCGCGCCCGTTCGCGCCAGTGAGAGCGGGCGTTGCTGCCTACTCCGCGTGGTGGGAGAGGCACCCGGTAGGTCGTCACTGTCCAAGCACCTCAGCGATGCGCCGGAAGATCGGAGCCGCGACCTGCGGGACCCATGCGTTCCCGAGCGAGATCAACCGATCCTTCGTCTGCGGCTGACGCGGGGCCAGCGGGATCTCGAGATCGCCCAGCACATCGTGCCACAACCAGTACTCGGCGTAGGCCGGGTTCGTCTCCGGCAGGTCTGCGATGTGGAAGGCATCGCCGCTATCTCCGCGCCACCGATCCCGCTACAGGCCGTGCCCAGCGTGATCGTCACGAGGCCGCCGCCTGCGCCCTGAGCGCCTCGAAGGCTTCCTGCTGCTCCATGTAGCCGGTGATGGCGAGCGAGAGCACCACGTAGCCCGGCTCGATGCCGAAGCGCCCGCCCTCGAACACGTGCACCACCCGGCGCACCAGCCCCAGGTCAGGGACGACCGCGCCGTGGTCGTCCAGGCGACGCAGCACCAGGTAGTCGTCCACGCGGAAGTCCCGGTCGTTGAACCGCACCTCCGCGCGCTTCACGTG
>JBAYUZ010000167.1:0-2992 GCA_041674885.1 Dehalococcoidia bacterium | reverse complement strand
CTCGCCCGCGGCGCGCAGCCGCTCGCCGAGGTGATCGGCTACGGCGTGAGCGCCGACGCGCGCTACCTCGTCGCCCCGCCGGAAGACGGCGACGGCGCCGCCCGCGCGATGCGCTCGGCGCTCGCGAACGCCGCGATCGGCATCGATGAGATCGACTACATCTCCGCGCACGCGACCTCCACCGACATCGGTGACGTCGCGGAGACGCGAGCGGTGCACACCGTCTTCGGTGAGCGCGCGTTCGATGTGCCGCTCTCATCGTTCAAGTCGCAGGTCGGCCACCTGCTCGGTGCGGCCGGTGGTGTCGAGGCGGTGATGGCCGTGCAGACGATCCGCAACGGCGTGATCGCCCCCACGCTCAACCTCGACCACCCCGGCGGCGACTGCGATCTCGACTACGTGCCGCACGAGTCGCGACGCGTGGATGTGCGCACGGTGATGAAGAACTCGTTCGGCTTCGGCGGGCAGAACGCCGTGCTGATCTTCCGCCGCTACGAGCCGTAGCTAGCACGTGTCGACGCAGCCGAGGCGTCACGCCTCGGTGTACGGCACCACCTCGAACCGGTCGCCCAGCACGAGCACGACCACGCGATCCGCGTCGACCGAGGTGACGGTGTCGCGCAGCGCATCGAGCTGCATCGGGCTCAGCCCCGCGATCGTCGCATCGACGCGCCGCCACTCGCGCAGCCGTACGCCCTCGATCTCGCGCAGCGCGTCCGCCGCCGCCTCCGCACCCTCCGGCGCCAGCAGCACGACGTTGCGAACGCGCACGGGCGCGCGCCCCGTTCCCGCCTCAGCGCTCGCGCGCGTCGCCGTCTGATCCTCGCGCTGCACGAGCAGGTAGTAGATCCCCACGAACGCCGAGGTCGCTGCGGTCGCGATACTCCAGCGCGCGTCGTCCAGCGTCGCCAGCGACAGGTCGCCATCGAGCAGCGGGCGGAACACCTGGAACAGCAGCACGACCAGGCTCACCAGCAGCGCCGCGACCGACACGCCCACCGCCGCGAACAGGAACGCCCGCCGCGAGAGCGAGGTGCGCGCGCCCGCCGCCAGCGGCAACGTGCGCTGCAGCCCCTGCCAGTACCAGGCCCACAGCGGCGCACCGACCACCAGCAGCGTCGCCGCGCGGATCAGTGGGTTGCGCCACCAGCCGGTCTCGCGCACCAGCGATCCGCCGCCGCCCAGCGCCTCGCATGCGACGGCGATCACGGTCGCCAGGCCGATCGCGGCGGTGACGAGTCCCGCCGCAGCCACCGCGTAGCGGTACACGCGCTCCGGCTCGCCCTGTGCATCGATGTCGCGCGTCGCCTCCACCAGCGCCGCGCGGTGGTAGCCCCACGTCGCCACACCCGCGACGAGCGCGCCGAGGAGCGACGGCACCTCGGCGAACTGCGCGCTCGCGCTGTCCACGTCGGGCGTGCCCATGAACCACTCGAGCGTGGTGTACAGCAGCACCGCGACCGGCACGACCGTGAGCGCGACGCCCGGCAGCGTGCCGAAGACGAACACCTGCACGTGCCACAGCGTCGTGCGTCGGTCGCGGTGGAGCAGGCGCACGATCCAGTGCGTTCCCCACAGCACCGCACCGACCAGCAGCTCGACCGTACCCTCGCGCAGGCCGGTGGAGAGCGAGGCGTCGACCAGTGCGGTGCTGCTCGCCGCGTTGTACGCCGATCCCAGTGGTGTGCGGACGAGCGTCGCGATGCCGTTCAGCGCGAAGCCGAGGCCGAGGACCGCGCCGTAGTACCACGACAGTCGTTCGAGGAGCCGCGTCACCGCCGAGGGTGCGGGCTCACCGGCGGTCAGCCGCGCGTGCACCAGCCACACGCCGCCCCATGTCAGCAGCCACCCCCACGCGTGCGATAACACCGGGTCGAGGCCCGCGATCTGCCGCCCAACGCCGCCCGCGTTGAACGCGATGAACGTGATCGCGACGCCCCGCACCACGACGAAGTAGAGCCGCCGGGTCAGCGCCCACGCCTCGGCCGGGTGCTGCGCGAGCGAACGCTGCGCGAGCAACGCGAACACCACCCACGCCGGCGTGCCGACGACGGTGAACGCGAGCGCCGTCGAGAGCGCCTCGGATCGCTGGCTCACGATCACGCGCTCGATCACCACCTCCAGCACTCCGGTGATCAGCAGCGAGACGCCGGTCGCCGCGAACATCAGGCCCAGGAACGCGAGCACGTACACGAACAGCCGTCGCACCGTGCCGATGCCGGGATCATCGGGCGCGCGCTCGTCACGTGCGTCGCGCGCCGTGGCCGCCACGCTCAGCACGGCCGCGACGATGCCGATCGGCAGCGCCGCGAACAGCACGGTGAAGAGGATGCCGGAGACCATCAGCGCACCGACTTCGGCGGGCAGTAGAGCGGCCACGGCGCCTCGGTGAAGCGCCAGCCGTCAGAGCCGCGCGTCAGCTCGAACGCCTGCTCCATGTTCGACTCGCCGCCGCCGAACGGCGCGTCGCCGTACGACTCGGTGATGCGCACGCGCACGACCGTCACTCCGTCGCGCGCCGTCACATCAAGCAGCGTCGCACGCAGCGAGGCATTGCCACGGTTCGTGATCGCCTCGCGCGGGATCGACTTGCAGCGTGCGACAACCTCGGGCGACAGGTAGCCGATCGCCTTCGTCGCGTCGCGATCCGCGACCGCCGCGACGTACTGCTGCACCGCGTGCTCCGCGCTGTCGGAGGGGTACGAGGGTGCCCGTGTGCCCAGCGCGACGGCCACGCCAACCACGGCGATCACGCCAACGCCGATCAGCACGCCCAGGAGCCACCGCGTGGAACCGCTCATCGCACGCCCCTCACCCGCTCCGCCCATCGTACCGCCCGGCGCAGCCCCACCGCGTCCGAGGCGGCGCAAGGTCGCACGAGGCTACTCGGCGGCGCGCAGCCGCTGCCAGGAGCGCAGGTAGCGCTGCATCCGCTCCATCCCGCGCTCATCGAGTACAACGAGGCGGGTCACGTCCATGTTGTCCGCGAGGT
>JBAYUZ010000166.1:0-3022 GCA_041674885.1 Dehalococcoidia bacterium | reverse complement strand
TGGGGCGAGACGCCCGAGGCCGTGGCGCGCATCACGCTCACCGCGTCCGGCGGCGCGTTCCGCGACTACGACCTCGACCGCCTCGAATCCGTCACCGCCGAGGAGGCGCTGCGCCACCCGACGTGGCGCATGGGGCCGAAGGTGACGATCGACAGCGCCACGCTGTTCAACAAGGGCATGGAGGCGATCGAGGCGCGCTGGCTCTTCGATGTGCCGCTCGACCGCATCGATATCCTCCAGCACCGCGAGAGCGTGGTGCACTCGATGGTCACGTTCACGGACGGTTCCGTGAAGGCGCAGCTCGGCGAGCCGGACATGCGGCTGCCGATCCAGTGCGCACTCACCTATCCCGAGCGCGGGGCGGCCCCCGCAATCCCACCGCTCGACCTGGCCGCGCGCGGCGCGCTGCACTTCGGCACCGTCGACGAGGCGCGCTACCCCGCACTCCGCGTGACGCTGGAGGCAGGACGCCGCGACGACACCTCGGCCGCTGCGCTCTCCGGCGCCGACGAGGCTGCCGTGGAGCACTTCCTCGCCGGCCGGTGCCGGTTCACCGACATTGCGCGGCTGTTGGAGCGCGTGCTCGACGAGCACCGCCCGACCCGCGATCCGAGTCTCGACGACCTCCTGGCCGCGGAGGCGTGGGGACGCCAGTACGTCGACGACTTTGTCGCCACGGGAGCACGATGAACCAGTACGCCGATCACCCCCAGCAGGATCCGAGCCCGGAGCAGCAGCCGCAGGTCTCGCTCGCACGCGGGCTGATGACCGCGGCGCTCGTCGTCGTGTCGATCGCGCTCGCCGCGATGTTCGCGCGCAACGCCGTGCAGTCGGCGCTGATCTTCATCGTGATCCTCGTGACCCTCGTCGTGGCGCACGAGCTCGCACACTTCGTGACGGCGAAGCTGTTCGGCGTGCACGTGCTGGAGTTCGGCGTCGGCTTCCCGCCGCGCATCTTCGCGAAGCGCTTCGGTGACACCGAGTACTCGCTGAACTGGATGCCGCTGGGCGGCTTCGTGCGCCTGCTGGGCGAGGAAGACCCGACGCACCCGCGCTCGCTCGCGAGCCGGCCGGCGTGGCAGCGACTGATCGTGCTGGCATCCGGCTCCGTCATCAACCTCATGCTGCCGATCGTGCTGTTCGCGTTCGCCTTCACGGTGCCGCACGAGGTGTCGACCGGTCGCGCGGTGATCTCGGGGATCGGCGCGAACTCGCCGGCAGCCGAGGCGGGCCTGCGCAGCGGCGACGTGATCCTGAGCATCGGCGGGCGCGAGGCGCGCAACACGCTCGATGCCGGCCGCTTCATCCGCCTGAACCAGGGCCTGCCGACCGACATCCGCATCCGCCGCGGCACCGAGGAGATGACCGTCACGGTCACGCCGCGCTGGGCGCCGCCCGCAAACGAGGGGCCGACCGGCATCCAGATCGCACCGCAGACACCGTTCACGGAGACCGAGTCGCTGATGCCGTGGGAGTCGCTGCCGCAGGGCCTGCGCACGACGCTGGACACGATGGTGCTGGCGCGGAACGAGATCCTGTCGTGGGTGAAGGGCGGCGCGCGGCCTCAGGTCGCGGGCCCGGTCGCGATCGCCCAGACCACCGGCGAGATCGCGCGCGAGGGCGGACTGTCACCGCTGCTGGAGCTCTCCGCGCTGCTCTCGATCAACCTCGGCCTGCTCAACCTGCTGCCGCTGCCGATGCTCGACGGTGGCCGCGCCCTGTTCGTGGTGATCGAGGTGCTCCGCCGCGGTCGTCGCGTCGCCCCGGAGAAGGAGGCGATGGTGCACCTCGTCGGCTTCGTGGTGTTCATCACGCTCGCCGTCGTCGTGACCTTCGCGGACATCAGCCGCATCGTGCAGGGCGACTCGCTCTTCCGCTGAGGCGGCGAACGCCGCTCGCGGTTACCACCGCGACCGGGCGCAGTAAGAGCACGTATCAAGCCGGACGTGTCACGCAGACGGCGGCCAGAGACCATATCTGTCGCGGATGCTTCGTGCGACGTGATCGCCGTCATCGAACAAGGTCTCCCAGGTGATCCCCAGTCGCTGCAATTCCTGTCGAATCGTCCTCTTCGCGCTGGCGGGGATCGTGAACTTCTTGGGAACGTGCTCAGTTGGAAACACGTCCTGACCGTAAGTGTGCAGGGTGAAGCAACTACCCTGTTGCGTCATACGGCCGGCCGTGCGGTCAACGATTATCGGAAGCGGAGCGATGAGGTCGGATGTGGCCGTTCGGTGACTCCGACCGTTGAACTCGAAGAGCGAGTCAATAGCCCCGACAACTTGCTCGTCGCTCGACACTAGCGGACCCCGTAAGCCCTGCAACCCGCCGGCCTCACCCACGTTTGACTCGATTACTTCGTAATGGGGATCGAGGACATACAGCGCCCCATCACACTCAGACGACACTTCGTCGACAACGGCGAAGAACAAAGCCGCGAGAGGGAGACGGCTCCAGTCGAGCAATCGAGTAGGAAAACCGCTGTGCTGCGCAAAGAAGTATGTCCGCACGTTGGATACGGGGGGGCTTACCAGACTCGCGCTCGCGGTGCGGAATTCTCTATTGAGTATCCGCTCGGCGTCCTCTCGCTTGTCATCATCCACTGGATATCCTGCGGGATTCGCGAGAATCCGCCGTTCCAGATTCTCCTTGAACCATCGGCGGCGCACTTGTGGCTCTGCGAACCATGAGGCGTCGCCCTGCCCCCGATACCAGAGGCCTTCGCGGCGCACCCCGAGCGTCAGGAGTGCGGCGACGTCCCCAATAGGTGCGGGCTCCCGAACTTCCGCGACCACCATCTCATCCTCCTCGCAATCAGCGTCATAGTACGGATGACCGGGCACCGTCTCACCGCCCCCTAGCGCCCCCAACCCCGCGCATGCGATCCTCGATGGGCACGAGGGGGTTCGCATGACCAACGTCGAGTTCGTCGAGCAGCGGCCGAGGAACCAGACCCGCGCGGTGCGCGTCGGGCGCATCACCATCGGTGGGGGCGCGCCGATCGCGGTGCAGTCGATGGCCG
>JBAYUZ010000165.1:0-3051 GCA_041674885.1 Dehalococcoidia bacterium | reverse complement strand
GCGCAGCCGGTGGCCAGCGTCGCGCTCACGCCCGAAGAGGCGATGCGCTACTCGCGGCACATCATCATGGGCCAGGTCGGCTCGATCGGGCAGCGCAAGCTGCGCAACGCGAAGGTGCTGATCGTCGGCGCGGGCGGCCTCGGCTCGCCGGTCTCGATCTACCTCGCGCTGGCCGGCGTCGGCACGATCGGCATCGTCGAGTTCGACACGGTCGACCTGTCGAACCTCCAGCGCCAACTGCTGCACCAGACCCCGGACGTGGGCAAGTCGAAGCTGAAGTCGGGCATGGAGACGCTCTACGCGTACAACCCGAACGTCACCGTCGTCCCGCACGAGGCGCCGCTGACCTCCGACAACGCGATGGACATCATCCCGAACTACGACATCATCGTGAACGGCGCGGACAACTTCGCGACGCGCTACCTGGTGAACGACGCCGCGTACCTGAGCGGCAAGACGCTGGTGGACGGCTCGATCCTGCTGTTCGACGGGCAGGCGACGGTGTTCAAGCCGGGCCACGGCTGCTACCGCTGCCTCTACCCCACGCCGCCCCCTCCGGGCCTTGTGCCCTCGTGCGCGGAGGCCGGCGTGCTGGGCGCGATCACCGGCATCATCGGCTCCATCCAGGCGACCGAGGTGTTCAAGCAGATCCTGGGCATCGGCGAGCCGCTGCTGAACCGGCTGCTGCTGGTCGACGCGCTCACGATGGAGTTCCGCACGATGAAGCTGCGCCGCGACCCGGCGTGCCCGCTGTGCGGTGAGAACCCGACGGTGACGGAGCTCATCGACTACGACATGTTCTGCGGCTCGCCGCCGCTGGTCGCACCGGGCGCGGGCGCGCACGGCGGCCACTAAGACACAGACGTGCCGGGGCGCCTCGACCGAGGCGTCCCGCGCACGGTGGAAGGGGATCCACATTGCCGGTGCAGGTACACGTCACCTCGGTGATCCGGAACGCCGTCGACGGCCAGCGACAGGTGTCGGCCGACGGCGCCTCCGTGCGCGCGGTCATCGATGACATCGAAGGGCGCTACCCGGGCTTTCGCGCCCAGGTCATGGACGAGTCGGGGCAGCTGCACCGCTTCGTGAACATCTACCTGAACGACGAGGACATCCGCTACCTGAAGGGCGCCGAGACGGAGCTCAAGGACGGCGACGAGGTGTCCATCCTTCCCGCGCTCGCGGGCGGGTAGGCCGAGCAGAACCGAGGCCGCAATGCTGTTCCACAGCATGCTCGACATGGTCGGCAACACGCCGCTGGTGGAGATCGCCGCGCTGTCGCCGAAGCCTTCGGTGCACATCTACGTGAAGCTGGAGGGACAGAACCCCACCGGCTCCGTGAAGGATCGCATCGCCAAGTTCATGATCGAGGCCGCTGAGCGCGAGGGCCGCATCAAACCCGGTCAGACGATCCTGGAGCCCACCTCCGGCAACACCGGCATCGCGCTCGCGATGATCGGCGCCGTGAAGGGCTACCCGGTGAAGGTCGTGATGCCCGACGCCGTCAGCCACGAGCGTGTTGAGCTGCTGGAGGCGTACGGCGCGGAGGTCATCTTCTCGCCCGGTGACCTGGGCACGAACGGCTCCGTGACGATGGCGCGGAAGATCGCCGCGGAGCATCCGGACTGGTTCATGCCGTTCCAGTACGAGAACCCCGAGAACCCGCACGCGCACTATGAGACGACGGCGCCCGAGATCATTCGTGACCTGCCGCAGATCAACGTCTTCGTGGCGGGGCTCGGCACCGGCGGGACGCTGACTGGCGTCGGGCGACGGCTCAAGGAGCACAACCCCGCGATCCGCGTGGTCGCGGCCGCGCCGCACCCCGGCGACCTGGTGCAGGGGCTGCGCAGCCTGGAGGAGGGCTACATCCCGCCCGTCCTCGATGAGTCGATGCTCGACGGCCGGATCGTGGTCGACTCGCGCACCTCGTTCCGCACGACCAAGGAGCTGACGACGAAGACCGGCATCTTCGCCGGCATCTCCGGCGGCGCCGCCGTGCGCGCGGCCCAGAAGGCCGCAGAGCGCATGGACGAGGGCCACATCGTCTGCCTGCTGGCGGACGGCGGGTGGAAGTACCTGTCGTCCGGCCTGTGGAGTAACGACTACGACGCGATCGAGGAGCAGGTCAGCACCAAGTTCTGGTGGTGATCGCCTCGGCTGTTGCACGGGCCGTGCGAAGCCCGCGCGAAGGAGGGTTTCCGATGGTCGACAAGCTCGTGACCGCCGACTGGGTGCAGGCCCACCTCGACGACCCCAACATCCGCCTCGTCGAGGTCGATGTGGATACCGAGGCGTACAAGGAGAGCCACATCCCCGGCGCCGTCGCCTTCAACTGGACGACGCAGCTCCAGGATCAGACCAACCGCGACATCATCTCGAAGTCCGCGCTCGACGCGCTGCTGGGTGGGGCGGGCATCGGCAACGACACGCACGTGGTGCTGTACGGCGACAACAACAACTGGTTCGCTGCCTACGCGCTGTGGATCCTTGAGCTGTACGGCCACCAGGACGTCTCGCTCATGGATGGCGGGCGCGTGAAGTGGCTGGCCGACGGCCGGCCCTCGACGACCGTTGTGCCCTCGTATCCGGCCGCCGCGTACCGCGCGCAGGAGCCGAACCCCGCGCTCCGCGCCCAGCGCGACGATGTGCTGCGCGCCGCGACCGCGCCCGGCAGCGGCCCGCAGCTGGTCGATGTGCGCAGCCCCGCCGAGTACAAGGGCGAGATCATCGCGCCTCCCGGCATGACGGAGACGGCACAGCGCGCGGGCCACATCCCCGGCGCGAAGAACATCCCGTGGGCCCGCGCCGTCAACGAGGACGGCACCTTCAAGTCCCCGGACGAGCTGCGCGCGCTGTACGGCGACGCCGGCGTGCGCGACGGCGAGCCGACGATCGCCTACTGCCGCATCGGCGAGCGCTCCTCGCACACCTGGTTCGTGCTGAAGCACCTCCTGGGCTACCAGGACGTGAAGAACTACGACGGCTCCTGGACCGAGTACGGCTCGCTCATCGGCGTGCCGGTCGAGAAGTAGCGCGCACACCTCGATG
>JBAYUZ010000164.1:0-3065 GCA_041674885.1 Dehalococcoidia bacterium | reverse complement strand
GGCGCCTCGACGGCGTTCCTGCTCGCACTGTCGGCGGCGTCGGGCCTCGGCGCGACGCCGCTCGCGGTCGCGGCGCTCGGGGGGGCGTCCGCGATCGCACTCGCCGCGTTCGTGTGGCGCGAGCGCCATGCGCACAGCCCGCTTATCGACCTGAGCGTGGTGCGTCCACCCGCGGTCTCCGTCGGCCTCGTCGGCGCGATGGGTGCGTACCTCGTGCTGTTCGGGCCGCTGACGCTGTTCCCGCAGCTGTTCGCGGGCGGCGAGGCTCGTGGCGAGGCGGGCACGCACGTCGGGCTCGCGATCAGCGCACTGCCGGCGGGCTTCGCCGTCGCGGCGGTCGGTGGGAGCCGCCTGCTTGGCGCCGTCGGCACGCGAGCGCGCGCGCTGGCGGGCGGCGCGCTGGCCGCGGCGGCGCTCGCCGCGCTCGTCACGGTCGATGGCGGCCTCGGGACGGTCGCGCTGTGGCTCGGGGTACTGGGGATCGGCCTCGGCGTGTTCATCCCGGCGAACAACGCGGCGATCATGGGCGCCATCCCCGCGCGCGCGGCGGCGGTCGGCGGCGGGCTGCTGAACATGGGGCGAGGCTTCGGGACCGCCCTCGGCGTCGCGATCGTCGCGCTCTGCCTGCACGCGGGCTCGACGCCCGGCGGCACGCACGAGGCAGGAGCGCGGCTCGCGCTGCTCAGCCTGCTCGCGGTCGCGGTGATCGCGGCCGTCGCGGGCGCGCTCCCGCGCTCACCGGAAGGCACGCAGGCGAGCCTCGACGAGCTGTAGCGGTCAGGGCGCGAAGAGACTCGTTGAGGGGTGCGCGTTCGCCCAGGCGAACCAGTAGGACTGCCGGGTGGCAAGCGCGCGGCGCGTGTCGCGCGTCTTCTCGTTGATCAGCGCCGACTCACGCATCGCCCAGCGATTGCCGTCGCGATCCGCGACGACCAGATCCACGCCGCTGTCGATGATCCGCAGGAACTCGACGCCCGTCGCGTCGTACGCGCCGATCGCCCGACCGTCGCCCTCCGTGACGATCACGACGTCCTGCGCGCCGATGCGGTCGCGGATCAGGCGGCGCCGCGCCACCTCGGCGACCGGGTACGCGCGCGCCTCGCTGGCCGCGGTCACGCCCAGCACCGGCTCCTTCGCGCTCAGCCGAGGATCGACCGGCGTCGCCGGGTAGAGCGGTCCGGGCGCGGCGGCCACCTCGGCGAGGGCCGCGCCGGGGCTGTAGTCGCGCAGCGTGCCGGTGGTGAGGTCGAGCACCGTCGTCTCCGGGTGGCGCGCGAACCAGTCCGCCCACGTCGTCGTGAACATCGGCACCAAGGCGAGCGCGATCTTCGGGTCGCCGACCGCCGCGCCGGTGAGCGGATCCCACAGCCGCCCGCCACGCGCGTCGTGCAGCAGCGTGCGCGACTGCAGCGCGAGCCCGCTCGTGCCGAACTCGAGCGTGTCGGCATCGAGGCGGCGATCGAACGCGACCGCAGAGCCGCACGGCGCGCACACCGCAAGCAGCACCGGCTGCCCGCCGAGCACGTCGTTGACCGCCCCGTGCCACGCGACGATGCGCCGCGGGTACGCGCGCGCCGTCCCGCCGACCGCGAGCCCGTACACCACCTCGTCCGCCTCCAGCCACGTCGCCGTGCGCCCCGTGACCGCCCGCGGCGTGCTGAGCGGCTTCGAGGCGTTGGGCTGCGCGTGCGTCCAGTGCAGCAGCGGCAGCGCCGCGCCCAGGCGCTCCGTGAGCAGCTCGCGGTAGGTCGGCTTCGTGTCCGGCTCCTGCGTGAGCGATAGCAGCCGCGCCTTCCACTCGGCATAGCCTCGGGTGGTGGGGGCGGGGAGGTGCTTCGCCAGCCAGTCGCGCCACGCGGCGGGCGAGTCGGCGCGGTCGCCCGTCAGCCGCCGCAGCGCGACATCGACCTGCGGCCACCAGCCGATGTCGAGGTCGGCCATGTCCACCAGCGGCGCGATGAAGCGGCGGTCGCCGCTCTGCGCCATCTCCTCGATCGCCGCGCGCGCGTCGGGCTGTAGCGGCAGGCAGGTGCGCGCCATCGCGGGGTCGGCGTACCAGCACACCGCGCGCCGCAGCAGCGCCTCCGCCTGCGCCTCGCTCAGCGCGCCCGGCGTGGCCGTGGAGGTCGGCGAGGCGGTGGCGGTCGGCGTCGGTGTCGAGGCGGTGCGCGCCCCCGGCAGCGTGCAGGCGAGGCTCGCGAGGGCGGCCAGCACGACCGCCGCGAGCAGCAGCGAGGCTCGGCTAGCGCGCACCGTAGCGAGCGATCGTCAGGCGCCGTGCGAGCGCGGCGAGCGGTCCGAGCGTGGGTGCGAGCGGCCCCGTGCTGCGCACGATGCTGTCGTAGGTCTCCTCGCCGCGCAGCAGGTCGCAGAACTGCCGCCACAGCCGCCCGGAGCGCGTCGCGAGCAGCACGGCGGGCGTCGGCCAGGCGTGGAAGACCTCCATCAGCCCCCTCGACGCCACGATGTCCGGCAGCAGCTCGCGCTGCACCGCCAGGTCGTAGCCGCGTAGGTCGGGCACGCGCCCCAGCAGGTAGTCCGAGGCCGCCGGCCCCACCGCGGTCCCCGAGGCGATCGCCCCGTAGATGCCCTCGCCCGAGAGCGGGTCGACGAAGCCCGCGGCGTCGCCGATGAGCGCGACGCCGCGCGTGGTGATGGTCTGGCCGGGGCGCTGCATCGGCAGGTGGTGGCCTCGGATGTTGGTCAGGTCGGCGGGGTCCCAGCCGAAGCCGCGCGTGTAGGCATCGAGCGTCGCGCGCAGGTGCTCGCCCGCCACGCCCTTCCAGCCGCCGACGCCGACGTTGACGTGGTCGCCCTTCGGGAACACCCAGCCGTAGCCGCCGGGCATGAGGCCGAGGCAGAGCGCGACCCGCCCCTGCACCCAGGACGGCAGCCCGTCCGGGAACGCGAGGTTGGCCTCCAGCGCCACCGCGCCCTCCGGGACGTGCTCGAAGCCGAGGTACGTGCCGACGACGCCGTTCGCGCCGTCCGCGCCGATCAGCACGCGGCTGGTGTGGACGTCGGCACCGGCGTCGGTGCGGCCGACGCGCACGGTGAACGTGCCG
>JBAYUZ010000163.1:0-3084 GCA_041674885.1 Dehalococcoidia bacterium | reverse complement strand
GGCGTCATGCTCCACCTCGCCATTCCCGAGGTCGACATGGGGCCGGTGGTTGCCTACTGCCGGTACGCTCTGCGCGGCACCGACCTCGACGACGAGTGGGCGCGGCTCGGCGGCGGTGCGGCGACGCTCAGCGACGAGGTGATCGAGGCGAGCGACCTGTTCGCCGCCATCCGCCGCGTCGGGATGGTGCGCGAGTCGCCGCTCCTGCTGGCCACGCTGGTGGAGTTCGCAGCGGGGCGACGGCGCACTGACGGGGCGCGCATCCTGGATGCCACAGGCGAGCCTGCGCCAACCGCCGACCTCACCGCCGAGGTCGACGCGCTCATCACAGGCAGCGAGCAGTCGCGGTAGTCAGCCTGCGCCGCCCGCGCTACCCTGAGCCCCCGTTCGCGGCGGCCAGCCGCCAGGAGCCCTCCCCATGACGTTCCCGCTCGATCCATCCCGCCTGCCCGTTCCGCTGCCCGCGCACCTCACGCTGCCGGCACGGTCACTCCCCGTCGCCGCGCGTCTTGCGCCGGTCGTGCAGGCGACGCTCGTCGCAGCCGCTGCGGGGCTGGGGGTCGAGCTGGCGCTGCGATCCGTTGCGACGCGCGCGCTGGGCGCGCTGGGCCGAGGTGCCTCCGCGGCGCCGGGCGCCATGGCGGGCACCACCCGCACCATCGTCACCGAGTTTGTCATCCGCGAGCGCGTGCGCCGCTTCCGTTAGGTTCCGCTTGCCCCTCGAACGTCTCCAGAAGCTCCTCGCCGCCGCCGGGTATGGCAGTCGCCGCTCGGCCGAGACGCTGATCGTCGACGGTCGCGTCACCGTCGACGGCCGCCGCGCCACGCTGGGCGAGCGCGCCGATCCCGCCTCGCAGCGGATCGCGGTCGATGGACGTCCGCTGGCCCCGCCTGCGGTCACTGCCGTCTGGATGCTGCACAAGCCGAGTGGCTACCTCGTCTCTGCGAAGGATCCGCACGGGCGCCGCACCATCTACGACCTGCTGCACAGCGCGCCTCGCGGGCTGCGTTATGTCGGACGCCTCGACTGGGAGTCCGAGGGGCTGCTGCTGCTCACCACCGACGGGGAGCTCGCCCACCGCCTCACCCATCCTCGCTACGAGGTGTGGAAGACCTACGTCGCCGAGATCGAGGGCGAGGCCTCGGCGGAAGCGCTGGAGCGGCTGCGACGGGGCATCGAGTTGGACGACGGCCGCGCCGCCCCTGCCCGTGTCGAGCGGCTGCAGGACCCTCGTGTGCCGCCTGGCCGCTCCCTGCTGCGCGTTGGCATCCGCGAGGGCAAGAACCGCGAGGTTCGCCGTATGCTCGCCGCCGTGGGCCACGAGGTGACGCGCCTGATCCGCATCGAGGTTGGTGGGATCCGCCTCGGTGAACTCCCCCCCGGCGCGTCCCGCCCCCTCACCGCCGCCGAGGAGGCGCGAGTACGCGCGTTGGTGGGGCTGGTGGACGCTACCGAGGGCGTCTCCCTATGATCCCGTCCGCTCAGACCGCGCACCGCCGCTGAGACGCAGGGAGGCCGGCCATCTCCGACTCGCTCGCCCGCAGCATCGCCATCGACGGCCCCACCGCCTCCGGGAAGAGCGTGGTTGGCCGCGCCGTCGCGGAACGCCTCGCCATCGGCTTCGTCGATACCGGACTGATGTACCGCGCCTGCACGCTGGCCGTGCTGGAGGCCGGCGTCGACCCGGAGCACGCGGAGGCGGTCACGGCGCTCGTGCGCGCGCTGGACCTCGACCTGGCATGGCCGGGTGAGCTGTCGCAGCCGCACGCAATCCTGGGCGGCAAGGATGTGACCTCGCACCTCCGCACACCGGAGATCGAGCGCGCCGTGTCCTACGTCTCCGGGGTGCCCGAGGTGCGCGCATGGCTGGTCGAGCGCCAGCGCCTGCTCGCCGCGCGCACGCCGATCGTCATGGCTGGCCGTGACATCGGCACCCGCGTGCTGGTGGAGGCGCGCACCAAGATATTCCTGGAGGCATCCTCGGCGATCCGCGCGCAGCGCCGGCTCGGCGAGGAGCTCGATGCAGGGCGCCAGACGAACTTCGACCGCGTGCTGGAGGAGACCCGCCGCCGCGACGAGCTGGACAACACGGGTCACCGCGCCATCACGCGCGAGCAGGCTGCGCCAGATGCGCTGGTGATCGACACCGACGCACTCGGCATCGACGAGGTCGTGGAGCGCTGCATCGACGCGTATCGCACCGCGAACGGCGACTGACCGGCATGTCGCGCGGCGTGTACGGACTCGTCTCGCGGTTCGTCTACCGCTTCCTGAACGGCCTGACGAAGCTGCTGGTTCTCACGTTCGCGCGCTGGGAGATCGAGGGCGTTGAGCGCGTCCCCCTCGACGGCCCGCTCGTCATCATCGCCAACCACCTCAACCTCCTCGATCCACCGCTGATTGCGGCCTCCACGCCGCGCCGCGTCCACCCGATGGCGAAGCGCGAGCTGTTCGAGACGCCGCTGGTGGGCTGGGTGCTGTGGCCGTACGGCGCGTTCCCGGTGCGACGCTTCTCCGCGGATATGGGCGCGCTGCGCGCCGCGCGCAACCTGCTCCGACATGACGCGGCGGTGCTGATGTTCCCGGAAGGCACGCGCTCGAAGGATGCGCGCCTGCACCCGGCGCTCCCCGGCGCCGCGATGGTCGCGCTGCTGGCCGGCGCGCCGGTGATGCCCGTCGCGATCACCGGCACTGAAGCGGTGCGCCTCCCCGGCTCGCTGTTCGGCGTGCTGCGCGGGCGGCGTCCGCACCTGCGCGTCGTCTTCGGCGAGCCGTTGCGCCTCGACGGGTCGAGCGCGGACGGGCACAACGCAGAGCGCGCCACCGACCAGGTCATGCGCTGCATCGCCGCGTTGCTGCCCGAGTCGTACCGGGGCGCCTACGGCGCCGGCAGCGAGGGCTCGATCGTCTTCGCGCGGCAGGAGCGGGAACGCGGCCAGTAGCCTCGCATGATCGGGCGAGGGGGCGTACGATCGTCGCTCCTGGCGGGGTACGTTCGCAGCGAAGTGGACGAGCCCATGTGCGGCATCATCGGCTACACCGGGACGCGACCGGCCGGCCCGATCATCATCGAGGGCCTGCGT
>JBAYUZ010000162.1:0-3101 GCA_041674885.1 Dehalococcoidia bacterium | reverse complement strand
GCCATGGCCGCCGCCGAGAGCACCCCGGGAGGCCACTAGTGGATCCGGAGCGCACTCGCCAGCTGGGCCAGGGGCTGATGGCGCTCGCCGTGGTGCAGGCGCTGCTGTTCCTGCTGGGCGTCGTGCGCCGCTCCTACGCCGCGATCGCGATCCCGATGCTGGTGCTCGTCGCCGCCGCCTCGGCGGTCGCGTTCTGGGTCGGCTGGACGATGTCCGCCGTCCGCACCTGGGACGAGGACGCGTAGGCGGCGTTCCGCCGTCCCCTCACGCGTCCGGCGATCCTCCGCGCTGCTATCCTTCGCCCATGAAGTTCTTGATGCGTCTCTTCCTCGCGGTGCACGTGGGGCTGTACCGGCTGACCGGCGGGCGTATCGGTGCCCGGTTCATGGGCGGAGACGTGCTCATCCTCACGACGGTGGGCCGACGCACCGGCAAGCGCCGGTCTGTGCCGCTCATCTACCTGCGCGATGGCGACCAGTACGTCGTCGTCGCCTCGAACGGCGGCTCGCCCACGCACCCCGGCTGGTTCCACAACGCGACCGCGAGCGGTGAGGCGACCATCGAGGTCGGCGACCGGCGGATGCGCACGCGCGCGCGACAGGCGAACGAGGCGGAGCACGCCGCGCTCTGGCCGCGCCTCGTCGCCATCTACAAGGGCTACGCCGACTACCAGGCGAAGACCCGCCGCCAGATCCCGCTCGTGATCCTCGACCCTACGGGGTAGCCGCCGAGGGCGACCACCACCCCGGCTCCGCCAGCACCTCGATGCCCGCACGCGCCTCGTGAGGCAGCGCCGCGAGCAGCTCGGTCGCCGTGCGCCGGAGCGCCGGGTGTCGCCAGCCGGGCGCGACGTCGACCAGCGGCAGCAGCACGAACGCGCGCTCCTGCAGCGCAGCGTGGGGCACCATCAGGTCGGCCTCCGCGAGCGTCTCCCCCTCAATCGCGAGGATGTCGAGGTCGATCGGGCGCGCGCTGTTTCGAGGCGCACCGAAGTCGCGGCCCGCGAGGCGCTCGATGCGCTTGCAGAGCGCGAGCAGCTCGCGCGCGCTGAGCGAGGTGCGCGCGGAGACGGCGGCGTTCGCGAAGCGCGGCTGCTCCTCGATGCCCCACGGCGGCGTCTCGTAGACCCGCGAGCAGAGATCGATGGCGACGCTACCCGCCTGCAGCGCGTCGAGCGCGGCGCGCAACTGCCCCAGCCGATCGTCGAGGTTGCCCCCGAGTGCCAGCCAGACCCGCCGCTCACGCGAAGGCCAGCCACGCACTGCGGCGTCGGCGGTGCGCACGACGTCGGCCATGCTCGACACGTCGTGCACGCGGACGATGTCCGCGCCCGCCTCGACGGCCAGCGCCACGGAGGCTGCCGTACCCCAGAGCCGTCCGTCCTCCGGTCGGTCGCCGAGCACCGCGCCGATCGTCGACTTGCGCGACGTGCCCAGCAGCAACGGGCGACCCAGCGCGCGCAGCTCGCCGAGGCGGCGCAGCATCTCCAGGTTCTCCGCGGGCTGCCAGCCGAACCCGAAGCCGGGGTCGAGGATGAGCCGATCCGCCTCGACCCCCGCCGCGCTGGCCAGCGCGAGGCTCTCACGCAGGCCCGCGGCGATGTCCGCGATCACATCGCCGCTCGCGGCGCGGCCGCGCTGGTTGTGCATCAGCACGGCAGGCTTCCCGCTCGCCGCCAGCACCGAGGCCATCGCGGGATCGCCGCGCAGGCCGTGCACGTCGTTGAGCGCGTCCGCGCCCGCCTCGAACGCCAGCGCGGCGACCTCGGCCTTCGCGGTGTCGACGGTGATCGGGACGCAGACGGCGGCGCGCACGGCGCGCAGCACCGGTTCGAGGCGCGCCCACTCGCCCGCGGCGTCGACGGCGATGTGCCCGGGGCGCGTCGATTCCGCACCGATGTCGATGCAGTCCGCGCCGGCGGCCACCATCGCGCGCGCCTGCTCGGCGGCTCGCGCGGCATCGAGCACGCCGTCACCGGAGAACGAGTCGGGCGTGGCGTTCACGATGCCCATGACGAGCGTGCGCTCGCCCCAGCGGAGCGTGCGGCCACCGATGCGCAGCGGGGCGGGACGGTCGAGGTCGGCCACGGCGGCCCTACACGATCTCGATCGGCTCTTCGGTGACCTTCGGGCGCTCGGCGCCGGGCTCGCGGCGCTCGACGCGCCACGCGCGCACGTCGAGCGGCGCGGGGTCGCGCAACGAGACGAGGATGTACCAGGTGCCGGGATACGCCGGCTCGAGGTCGAACTCACCGGGCGGGAAGAATGCCTGCCGCTCGTCGGTCGGCGACGGACGAGCCTCGGACGCGACGTGCGAGTGGTAGATCGCGAACAGCGTCTCGCCGCTATCGTCCCGGCGCACCTCCAGCCGGTGCTGCGTCATCGGGTCCATCAGGTAGCGGTAGGGGCTGCCCTTCCCGTCGTCGCCCGCGACGTTGGGGACGCGGTACACGGTCGCCGGGATGCCGTCGACGGCGTGGATGATGCCGCAGGCCTCGTTCGGCAGATCCTCGCGGGCGTGCGCCAGCATCTCCTCGACCAGGGCACGGGGGATGCGGGGCATGCGAACTCCTCGATACCGGCGGGGCCGGACTACTGCCAGGGCTCCGGCTCGCCATCATCGATGCACGCGCCGGCAGCGACCATCATCTGCAGGAACCGCGACGAGGCAGGCTCCGGCACCAGGTGCTGCACCCAGTGGGCGTGCTCCTCGGCGGGGACGCGCTCCAGCAAGTCACGTGCCACGACGTGCACCTCGGCGTCGCCGGGAGCGATGCCGAGGTCCAGCGTCCAGCGCGGCGTGCTGATGCGCCCCACCGAGCGCGTGCGAATCAGCTTCGCACCCTCGATCGCGCGGTAGCGATCGACGACGCCGACCGCGAAGCGCAGGTGCAGCGCACCGAAGTCACCCGCGGCGAGCGCCCTCGTGAGCACTCGCCGCTGGAACGCAGCGATCACCTGCTGGTCGGCGTCCGTCGACATCGAGGTGTGCGCGCTACTTCTCGACCGGCACGCCGATGAGCGAGCCGTACTCGGTCCAGGAGCCGTCGTAGTTCTTCACGTCCTGGTAGCCCAGGAGGTGCTTCAGCACGAACCAGGTGT
>JBAYUZ010000161.1:0-3121 GCA_041674885.1 Dehalococcoidia bacterium | reverse complement strand
GGGTCTTGCCGCATGCGGAGGGGGGTGAACCCTCACTCCGCGCTGTCGATCACCTGACGGCAGCGGCAGCGTTGGTCTTGCGGGCCAGCCGGTCGCGCCGGCGGAGCAGCGCGGGCGTCGGGCCTGCCGCCTCGATCGCGCGCTCTACGTGCGCGAGGGCCGCGCCGGGGTCACGCTCGCGATGCTCGAGGTGCTTGGCCAGTTCGACCAGTGCGCGGGCGGAGAGAGCGCCTGGTCGCGCGGCGATCTCCTGCCAGTGTGGCACCGCGAGGTTGCCTCGCCCGCCTCGACGGTGGAGCGTGGCCAGCGCGAACAGGCACTCGTCACGGGCGATGGAGGGAGCGAGGCGCGCACGTGCGGCTTCGAGGTGGCGGTGCGCGGCATCGAGGCCACCGGCGCCCGCGTGGAGCCGACCGAGTGCGAGGTGCTCGAGGCCGCTCGCGCTCGTCCCCGCCTCGATCGCCGCGAACCGTGCGAGCAGCGCGACGAGCGAGAGCACATCGTCGGCGTTGTGCGTCACCAGCGGGATGAGGTGGCGCGCATCCTGCGTGCGCAGGAAGCGGAAGTACCACGTTGGCACGTCGGCCCCGGCGACCTCGTGGGCGGGGCGGGTGACGCCGAGGAATCGCTCCTCGATCGCGGCGAGACGGCAGGAGGGCAGCAGCCCACGGAAGCCGCGGCGCACCGGCGCGAGCAGATCGATGTGCGGCATCGCCTCGAATGTTCCGCGCAGGCGATGCATCGTGGCGCGCTGATCGAGGATCGGGGCGTCGAACGTGCGGCCGTTGTAGGTGACCAGCACCGGCTCGCCGTGGCTCGCGCGGATGTCGGCGACGAGGCGCGTGAGGAGCGCCGCCTCATCGGCGGGCGAACCGGCGAGGTACTGCTGCACGTGCAGCCCGTCGGCGGCGAGGTGCGCGGTGGTGACGAGAAACGCGATCGCACCGGCGCCGCCGAGGCCCGTCGTCTCGATGTCGAGGAACAGCAGGTCGGCGACGCTCGCACCCCCCACCTCCTCGTTGCCGCCGAGTAGCGCGAGCAGCTCCGGCGTCGCGGCAGCCAGCGTGGCGAGCGAGGTGGTGCCGTGGGTATGTGCGGCGTCGAGCACCTCGTGGCTGACGTACAGCGAGCCGTCGAGGCGCTCCCAGCAGCCCGGCAGCGCCTGCTCCACCGGCAGTCGAGGCGTTGGGACTGACGCCACAAATCGCAAGGCCGATGGGCGTGCCTCGATCGCGCGGATGAGGCGACGCAGGTCGTCCCGCGTGGGAACGGAGGCGGGGCGAGGCGGCGCGCTGGTCACGGGGCGCCGGCCTCGCTCGGTTGCGCGCACAGCACCTCGAGTGCGTCGAGTACGGATGCCTTCAGCCCGAGGCCGGGCGCCGCAGGAGGGCCGACGCAGGCGGGGCAGCCCTCGGCACAGGCGCAGTCGCGCGCGACCTCGCGTGCCATCGCCAGCAGGCGCGCGGTCTCCGTGAACAGGTGCTCACTCAGGCCCACGCCGCCGGGGATCGCCTCCCACAGGAAGATCGTGGGGAGGCCGGTGTGCGGCGACTTCACCTGCACCGAGAGATGCAGGTCGCGGGGGTCGCACATCAGCAGCAGCGGCGCGATGTTGCGGAGCAGCTGACCGAGCGCCGCGAGCGTGCCCTCAACGTCGCCGGCGGCGACCGTGGCCGACGAGGGGAGCGTGAACCACCAGGCCGCGCTGTGGAGATCGTCCTGCGGGAGGCGCACCTTCCCCCATCCGATGTTCTCGTGGGTGTGGAGGCGGATCTTCTTGAAGATCGTCGCGAGGTACGTGATCGCCACCTCGCCGTGGGCGCGCAGGGCAGGAGTGGCCTCCGCCTCCCACTCCTCGATGACGCGCAGGTCGACCGCCAGATGCGCGTCCGTGTAGTAGTCGACGTCGACCGGGCGCACGTACGCCTTCAGCTCCTCCCAGTCGAGGGTGTCGACGTGGTACTGGCGGCCGTCATGCACGTAGATCGCCTCGTCGTGCACCAGCGTCATCGCGCTGGGGCGATCGACCTCGCCGATCACGCGCGGGTGCGGGCCCTGCTCGATGATGATGACGTTCTGCTCCGCGCCGTTGCGCAGCGAGATCTCGTACGCGGGGAACGCCTCGTTCGACCAGTAGAGGCGGTCACCGGCGCGGTGGAACATGCCGGTCTCCGTCAGCACGTCCGCGAGCTCCGAGGTGCGTGGGCCGAGCAGGTCGTACTCGTGCGGCTCGAGGGGCAGCTCGAAGACCGCGCACTTGAGGTGCTCCGCGGCGACGACGGCGTTGTCGGGGTTGATGCGCGCCGCCTCGACGGGTTGGCCGAAGACGTACTCCGGGTGCGCGATGACGTACTGGTCGAGCGGTGTGGAACCCGCGACGACGACGGCGAGCGAGGGATCGCGGCGCCGCCCGGCGCGCCCCATTTGCTGCCACATGCTCGCGAGGGTGCCGGGGTACCCCGCCACCACCACCGCATCGAGCCCACCGATGTCGATGCCGAGCTCCAGCGCGTTCGTCGCGACGACGGTGCGCACCCGGCCCTCGCGCATCGCGGCCTCCACGGCTCGGCGCTCCTGTGGGAGGTAGCCGGAGCGATAGCCGCGCACGCGGGGCTCCTCGCCGGGTCGCGCGCCGCCCCCCGGGCGCTCGCGGAGGTACTGCGTTAGCTCCTCGACGCGCGTGCGGCTGCCGGCGAAGACGAGTGTGTGCACGCCTCGCTCCTGCAGCGCGGCGGCGACGTTCGTCGCGGCGTTCACCACGCCCTGACGGATGCCAAGCTCGGCGTTCACGACGGGCGGGTTGAGCAGGCCGACCGTTCGTTCCCCGCGCGGTGCACCGTTGTCATCCACGACTTCGACGGCCCGTCCGAGGAGCATTGAGGCAAGTTCGCCGGGGTTGGCGATCGTGGCGGAGCAGCAGATGAACGTGGGGTTCGAGCCGTAGAAGGCGGCGATGCGTTGCAGCCGCCGCAGCAACTGCGCGACGTGCGATCCGAATACGCCCCGGTACGTGTGCAGCTCGTCGATGACGACGTAGCGCAGGTGCTCGAACAGCCGCACCCACTTCGTGTGGTGGGGGAGGATGCCGGTGTGCAGCATGTCCGGGTTGGTGATGACGACG
>JBAYUZ010000160.1:0-3158 GCA_041674885.1 Dehalococcoidia bacterium | reverse complement strand
GGGCGGCTCCTCCCAGTCCTCGTCGCGGAACGGGTTCACGATGTTCGGCATCGCGATCGCGATGTCGTACAGCGCCGCCGCGACCTCCGCCGAGTCCTGCACGGTCGCATCCGGCTGCTCCACCACCGCGAGGCAGTCGAGGCTCGTGTGCATCTGATCCATCAGGTCGCGCGGCCAGCGGATCGCGTCGCGCCGCCCCAGTGAGGCGCGCAGCATGCTCTCCACGAACGCCGCCCGCATCCCCATGCCCTTCACCTCGGGACGGCGGTCGGCCTCGATCGATTGCAGGCGGCGCAGCCAGCCGACGATGCCGCGGTACTCGCGCGACACCGTCGCGTCCACGCGCGTGTCCTCCACGACCGTGAACAGCGAGGCGATGATGTTGCGCTCCTCGAACAGGTCGAAGAAGCGCTCCACATCCGTCAGCGCCTCGCGCGTGCGCTCCGGCGCCTCCGCCTCGCGCTCCCCGACGGTCGCGGGCGCGTAGGCACCGTCCACGCCGTAGCGGTAGTGGAACGACCCGAACTCGATGCGCCCGGTCTGGTGCGTCGCGAACACCTTGTACGACTGGAAGTTGGACGGCTGCTCCGGGAACGTGCCGACGAACGGCGGCAGGAAGATCGAGGTGCCCTCGGTCGTCGCCATCGTCTCCTGCACCCAGCCGATGCCGCGGTCGACTAGCTCCTCGGTCGATCGGATCGCGATCTGCGCGCCGGTCAGCGCCTTCGCGTACATGCGCAGCAGGCCGTGGATCGATCCCAGCTCCACGCGCGCCGAGAGCTGTGCGAGCACCTGCTCCGCGCGCGTCGACTGCAGCTTGAAGTACGCCTCCGCGCCCTCCACGTTGCCGTCCTCGTACAGCAGCCGCGACCCCGGTTCGACCCACTGGCCGAGCTGCTCCGTCGTGATGCGGCTCAGCACGAACGGCGCCGATCGCAGGAACGCCATCGCCGCCACCGGGCTGCGCCGACCGAGCTGCTGCGCGAGCCGCATCAGCGCCTCGTGCTCCGCGATCGGCACCTCGCCCATCGCGCCTGCGGTTTCGAGGAAGTGCGGAAAGCCCTGCCGCCCCGCGCTCTGCACGACGCGCGCCGCCATCTGCAGGAACGCCGCACGCTGCTCCATCTCGATGTGCCGCACCAGCTCCGGCCCGCGCTCGAAGTACAGCCGCGTGTCCGCCCACGAGGATCGCGACAGCGAGGTCGCGAACGCCAGGAACGGCTCGCGATCGAGGAAGTCGAGCTGCTCGAAGAGCGCCCCGGACGCCTCCAGGCACGTCGTCGCCAGCTGGTACGACCGCTCCGCAAGCACCACCAGCACGTCGATGAGCTGATCGATCTGGTCCAGCGACAGCGAGGTCATGAGCTTCGGGCTCTCGTCGAAGAACAGCACCGTCAGCGCGATCGACTTCCAGTTGCCGTGGTGCAGCCGCTCGCCCGCCAGCGCCCAGCGATCGAGGTCGCTGCGCGCGATCGTCTGCTCCGACACGTGCTCGCCCTGGATGCCGATGTCGAAATCGGGGTCCGGCGGCAGCTGCTCGATGACCCCGGGTGTCGCACGCACGTACGCGGCGGCGACCAGCGGCGATGCCTCGGTCAGCCGCTCTGCGATCCCGCCCCAGCGCTCCACGATGTCGAAGGGGACGAGCCGGACCACCTCCGGGCTCACCCGGAAGTACTCGACCGCCGCCTCCCACGACCGCAGCGACTGCGAGGCAAGCGCCGCACCGCGCTCGGCCCATCGCTCCAGCTCATCCTCCGGCAGCTGCAGCGCCTCCAGTGCGCGCACGGCCTCCAGGAACTCATCGCGCAGGCCCACGCCATGCCCCTGCAGGGCGGCGTCATGACGCTGTGCCAGGGTGTCTGCAACGCTCATCGCGGCGACTCCAACCTGTCGAATGTGGGGACGAGGCGCTCCGCCTCGCGCTCCATGATAGCGGCGCGACGAGGCCACCGAGGCGCCTCGATCCCGCCGGAAACGGCAACGGGCCCGCCGAAGCGAGCCCGCTGCATCTGCGTCCTCGCGCCCCGGCTACTCCGGGAAGATCGAGGTCACAACCTCCTCGATGGAGGCCTGCACCTCGGCGTCGTCCGTCAGGCCCCAGACGACCGAGACCTGGCACGCACGACGCGGCGCGATGCCGTTCGCGATCAGCTTGCCCGCGTACACCAGCAGGCGCGTCGACACGCCCTCCGCCAGGCCGTGCTCGCGCAGGTTGCGCACCTTCTCGCCGAGCTTCGCCAGGTCCTGTGCGACGTCATCGGCGCAGCCGGACTCGACGCGGATGATCTCCGCCTCCTGCTCGCGCGGCGGGTACTGGAACTCGATCGCGATGAACCGCTGGCGGGTCGAGTGCTTCAGGTCCTTCAGCGCGGACTGGTAGCCCGGGTTGTACGACAGCACCAGCAGGAAGCCCGGCGCGGCCTCCAGCAGCTCGCCCCGCTTGTCGATCGGGAGCAGCCGCCGGTAGTCCGTGAGCGGGTGGATGAGGACGGTTGTGTCCTTGCGCGCCTCGACGATCTCGTCCAGGTAGCAGATCGCGCCGTTCTTCACCGCACGGGTGATCGGCCCGTCGATCCACCGCGTCTCTTCGCCCTCCAGCAGATACCGACCGACAAGGTCGGACGCCGTCAGGTCCTCATGGCAGGCAACCGTGATCAGCGGCACGCCCTCCTCGGACTTGTTGCCCAGGTGCCCGTGCAGCCGCCACGACATGTACTCGACGAACCGCGTCTTGCCGCAGCCCGTCGGGCCCTTCAGCAGCACCGGCACGTTGTGGTCGTACGCCGTCTCAAACAGCTCGATCTCGTCCGCGATCGGCAGGTAGAACGGCTCGCTGGTGAGCCGAAAGTCCTCCACCGCCATCTGCTGGAACCGAGGCTCAGGGTTCGTCACCGTGCCCCCCGTCGAGCGGCAGGCTTCGTCGCCTTCGCCGCGGTCTTCGTCGTGGTTGTTGCCTTCGCGGCCGGCTTTGCAGCCTTCACCGCAGGCTTCGTCGCCTTCGCTGCTGGTTTCGCAGCCGGCTTGGCGACAGGCTTCGCAGCCGCCTTGGCCGCTGCCTTCGCTGCAGGCTTCGCCGCCGGCTTGGTCGCCTTCGCAGCGGGCTTCGCCGCCGATACAGCCTTCGGTGCCGGCTTCGTTGCCTTCGCGGCGGGCTT
>JBAYUZ010000159.1:0-3162 GCA_041674885.1 Dehalococcoidia bacterium | reverse complement strand
TTCCGGGGCGAGCTGCTGGAGGTCACCGATGACCACTCGACCGCTCGAAGGGGTTCGCGTCCTCGACTTCACGTGGGTGCGCGCCGGGCCATGGGCCACGCGCTGGCTGGCGGTGCTGGGCGCCGATGTGATCAAGGTGGAGTGGCCCGACCCCGCCATCGGCGGCTCCACGGGACGCGTCGTCCGCAACATCCCCGGCATGGGCACCACGCCCGACAACGTGCCGCGGACGATGAATTCCGACGGCCACTTCAATGACATGCACGCGATGAAGCGCAGCGTCACCCTCAACCTGCGCACGCCGCGCGGCCTCGGCCTCGCGAAGGAGCTGGTCGCGGCCTCCGACGTGGTGATCGAGAACTTCAGCGCGGGCGTCCTCGACTCCTGGGGGCTGGGGTTCGAGGAGATGCAGCGGCTGCGGCCGGACATCATCTACGTCTCGATGGCCGGCTTCGGGCACACCGGGCCGCGCGCGCACTTCCAGACGATGGGGCCCTCGGTGCAGGCGCTCTCCGGCCTCACCTATATCTCCGGCCTCCCCGACACGCAGCCCGCGGGGTGGGGCTGGTCGTATATGGACGACACCGGCGGCATGTACGGGATCATGGGCGTGCTGACCGCGCTCCAGCACCGGCTGAACACCGGCGAGGGGCAGCACGTCGACCTAAGCCAGGTCGCGGCGGCGATGACGCTGCTGGGCCCGGCGCTCCTCGACAAGACCGTGAACGGGCGCGGATCACGGCGCGAGGGCTACCCAGCGGGTGACCGCTCCGTGTGGCCAGGCACGCCGGCCGTCTCCACCTACCGCGGCCCGATCAGCGTGCCGCACAACTCGTATCGCACGCGCGGCGGTGGCCACAACGACTGGGCCGTCATCACCTGCGAGAGCGACGACCAGTGGGCGAACCTGGTGCGCGTCATGGGGAGCCCCGCGTGGGCGGCCGACCCGGCGCTTGCGACGCTCGAGGGCCGCATCGCGGCGCAGGAGCGCATCGACGAGCAGATCGAGGCGTGGACGCTGACGCTCGACAAGTACGACCTCGCCGAGCGCTGCCAGCGCGGCGGCGTGCCGGCAATGCCGGTGCAGTCCAGCGAGGATCGCGTGGAGCACGACCCGCAGCTGCGCGCGCGCGGGATGTACGAGCCGACCTCGCATCCGCTGCTGGGCAGCTGGCCGATGCAGCACGCGCCGTGGCAGATGGAAGCGACGCCCACGCCGATCGACCGCGGCGCCCCGCTGTGCGGTGAGCACAACATCGAGATCCTGTGCGGGATGCTCAACGTCTCCCCGGAGGAGCTCCGCGCGGGCTACGCCGACAACACGTTCTGGCCAAAGTCCGTGCCCGTCGAGCCCTACCTGATCGAGGCGCTGGAGGGCCAGGCGGTCAGCTAGTCACCTCTGCCGCACCCCACGTCGAGGCCCGCCGGGACGTTCCCGAGCGGGCCTCGATGCGTCCGGGCCGCGGCTGGCACCGGCAGGCGATATCACGTTTGTTGATGTAGTATCTCCAAACGTGATACCGCTGGAGGGGGCCTCCGGCGGGCACGAACCGAGAGGGAGAGAGCACGACAGTGACAAGCACCACAGGACAGGTCAGTCGCCGCGCCGTCATCCAGGGCATGGGTGTCGGCGCGCTTGGGCTGGCGGGCGCGGCGCTCCTCGGCTGCGGGGGCACGAAGAGCACCGACACCGGCGGCGGCGCACCGGCGCCAGCGGGCACCTCGATCGCCGGCGCAACGCGCGGTGGCGGTCTGCCGATGACCGCGCCGAAGGTCGAGGGGAAGATGAAGCCGGGCGGGACGTGGACGTCCGCCAGCACCTCGACCGCGAAGCAGCACGACCCGCACACGGCGCTCGCCGGGAACATCTGGCACGTCATCGGCGAGAAGGGGCTGGAGCCCCACCCGGTCACGAACAAGATCCTGCCCCACGTCTTCACCTCATGGGAGGTCGCGGACAAAGAGGGGCTCACGCTCGTCTTCAAGATGCATCCCAAGCTGTTCATCCACAACAAGCCGCCCTGGAACGGTCGCCAGTTCACGGCGGCCGATGCGGCATGGAACCTGGAACGCATCGGCGGCCTGTACGCCGACCGGCTGAAGATCCCGCTGGGGTCGTTCCAGCGCGCCTCAATGGTGGCGAACATCACGAAGGCGGAGGCGGTCGACCCGGCGACCGTGAAGGTGACGCTGTCGAAGCCGAACAATGGGTTCTTCAACGGCCTGATGGAGAACCGCGTCCCGTTCGCCCCGCGCGAGATGGATGACATCGGGTGGAAGGATCCACTCAAGATGGCGGGCATCGGCCCGTTCGAGGTGTCGGAGTGGGTGAACGACCAGCGCACGGTCTACAAGAAGAACCCGCGCTACACGGAGTTCCGCCCGAACGAGCCGTACTTCGACACCTACCAGACGATCGTCGTCCCGGACACCGCGGCGACGCAGGCGGCCTTCATCTCCGGGCAGACGAACTCGTACGCCAGCCCAACGCCGGACACCATCGCCACTGTCCGCAAGGCGAAGCCGGACGCGAACCTGTACACGTGGGTCGACCAGAACTGGCAGCACATCCGCCCCAGCGTCACCTACGAACCCTTCAAGGACTTCCGCGTCCGCAAGGGCCTGTTCATGATCGGTGACTACAAGGCGATGGCGGAGGGCTACTACGGCGACGGCTGGACTTACCAGGCAGCGCTGAACCCGATGTTCCCGGAGGCCTGGGGACCGGACAAGGTGAAGGCCCTGCCCGGCTACAACCCGGACACGAAGGAGAAGGATCGCGCCGAAGGCGTGAAGATGCTCGCGGCCGCCGGCTTCCCGAACGGGAAGGGGCTGGACTTCGAGATCATCTTCCAGAACCCCTCGGACGTGAACAAGGAGAACGCGACCCGGTTCCAGTCACAGATCTCGGCGACGCTGTCGGACATCAAGTTCCGCCTGCGCCCGTACGCGGACAGCGCGTCGTTCTCCACGCCGCAGGCCGAGGGCAAGTTCCAGATCCTCGCGTACACGATCACGTCCGTGCCGGACGCCGTGCTTGAGCTGACCTCGCAGTACCACAGCAAGGGCAGCCGCAACTACGGCAAGTTCAACGCGCCGGACCTGGACGCGCTCCTGGACAAGGCGATCATCGAGCTGGACAACAACAAGCGCACCACGATG
>JBAYUZ010000158.1:0-3194 GCA_041674885.1 Dehalococcoidia bacterium | reverse complement strand
CTCCAGCAGGCGATCGACATCACCGGCGCGGGGATCGAGGCGGCGATGCACGCCACCCGCCCCGGCCTGCACGAGTACGAGCTCCAGGCCGTCCTGGAGGCCGAGTACCGTCGCCTCGGCTCGCCACGCAACGGCTTCCCCTCGATCGTCGCGACGGGCGCGAACGCCTGCACGCTGCACTACACCAGCAACCGCGCGCAGGTCGGCCGCAACGACCTCGTCCTTCTCGACACCGGCGCCGAGGTCGACTACTACGGCGCGGACGTAAGCCGCACGTACCCCGCCAGCGGCCGCTTCACCCCGGAGCAGCGCGCCGTCTACGACATCGTGCTGGACGCGCAGCAGCAGGCGATCGACCTGGTCGCCCCCGGCGTGCGCTTCATCGATGTGCACCAGCGCGCGCTGCGTGTGCTGGTCGAAGGCCTCCGCCACCTCGGCATCCTGAAGGGGCGCACCGACAGGCTCATCAAGGACGGCGCCTACCAGCCGTACTTCATGCACGCGACCTCGCACTGGCTCGGCCTCGATGTCCACGACGTGGGCGCCTACCGTGAGGACGGCCAGTCAACGGCGCTACGCACCGGCATGGTGCTCACGGTCGAGCCCGGCCTCTACATCGCCCCCGGCTCGGACGCCCCGAAGGCATTCCAGGGCATCGGCGTGCGCATCGAGGACGACGTGCTGGTGACGCGCGGTGGGCATCGCAACCTGTCGGGCGCCATCCCGCGCGATCCGGAGACACTGGAAGCGATCGTGCGAGGCTAGCGCGGGCTGGAGCAGGGCTGGGCGCTGAGGGGCCGAACGTCATCGACGTTCGCTACCGAAGTCCCCTCCCTCATGCGGCTGCGTTGCCACAACATTTGTGACAGAAAGAGGTACGCCATGTCCTACATCCGCATCTCGCTCATGAGGCCGAAGACCGGGCAGGACGAGCGCGTGCGCGCGCTCCTGGACGAGCTCGTGATGTACCACGAGACGCTGCCGGGCTATCAGGTCGGCTACCGCGTCGAGCGCGCCGGCGCCGATGACGACCGCGTCGGCCGCCTCGCGATCTGGGCCTTCGAGCACGACGCGACGCGCGCCGCCCAGGACACGCACGACCTGGCCCTCCGCAGCCAGCTCAACCAGTTCGTGCAGGAAGAGTCGCACGAGGAGATCACGCTGCTCGGACACTACGCTCCGAAGGTCTGACGCGCGGCCAGATCGGCCCTCCCACCCAACGCCCTCGACGGCATCGTGACCGTCGAGGGCGTTGCTGTTACCTCCATGTCACCCGCAGCCGCATACGCTCGCCGGGCACTCGGGAGGCCACCATGACCAACGTTGAACAGCTCCGCCGCATCCTCGAAGCCGCCCCGCCCACGCCGACGCCGCTGCTTCCCCGCATCGCCGTGCTCCGTTCGCCCCGGATCGGCATCGCGCGCTAGCCTCGCTCGTCCTCGCACCCACCATTCGAGGCGCGTCCCACCGGGGCGCGCCTCTCTTGTGCCGCCCCTGCTCGGGGCGGCCTCGTTACGTCACCTCGCGTACGACCAGGGGCCCGTCCGAGGCGGTTCGCGACGGTTATCGGGGCTCTGCTACCAACAAACTGCTCAAGTGCCTGTTCGCATCCTCGAAACCGCTTGCATCCGCTCTCCCGATCACCTACAACAGTCGAGCCCCGCGCAGCAAACGCTTACGCGGGTACTCATTTAGGCCCTACATCTTGGGGCTGCCCGCCGACCGGACCCCACCGATCGTGGCTCCACCAGGGATGCGGCCCGTAGCGAACGGGACCATCGATGCGTATCGAACGCCACTTCACCACCGCCGGTCACGACCCCTACGAGGGCGTCGAGTTCACCGCGCGCGAGTCCAAGATCGTCAACCCGGACGGGTCGGCAGTCTTCGCCGCGACGGGACTCATGATGCCCGCATCGTGGTCGCAGGTCGCCGTCGACATCATGGCGCAGAAGTACTTCCGCAAGCGCGGTGTGCCTAGCGCGCTGAAGCACGTCTGGGAAGCTGACGTCCCGCCCTGGCTGTGGACCTCCACCCCCGACGACGGCGCCACCGACGAGGGCGGCGAGGCCGACGCGCGCCAGGTGTTCAACCGCCTGGCCGGCACCTGGACGTACTGGGGCTGGAAGCACGGCTACTTCGACACCGAGCAGGACGCCGCCGCCTTCTACGACGAGCTGTGCCACATGATGGCCACGCAGCGCGCCGCGCCGAACTCGCCGCAGTGGTTCAACACCGGCCTGCACTGGGCCTACGGCATCACCGGCCCCGCCCAGGGCCACTGGTACGTCGACCCGAGCAGCGACGTGCTGACGCGCTCCACGAGCGCGTACGAGCGCCCGCAGCCGCACGCCTGTTTCATCCAGTCCGTGAGCGACGACCTCGTCTCCGAGGGCGGCATCATGGACCTCTGGACCCGCGAGGCGCGCATCTTCAAGTACGGCTCCGGCACGGGCTCCAACTTCTCCCGGCTCCGCGGCGAGAACGAGCCGCTGTCCGGCGGCGGGAAGTCCTCCGGCCTGATGTCGTTCCTGAAGATCGGCGACCGCGCTGCGGGCGCCATCAAGTCCGGCGGCACCACGCGCCGCGCCGCGAAGATGGTGATCGTCAACGCCGACCACCCGGACATCGAGCAGTTCATCGAGTGGAAGGTGCTGGAGGAGCAGAAGGTCGCCTCGCTCGTCGCCGGTTCGAAGGTGACGCGCCGCGGCCTCCGCGACATCCTCGACGCCGCCCGTGACGGCATCGACCCGGTCGCGAACCGCAGCCTCCGCCGCGCCGTCGCGCGCGCCCGCCGCGATGGTGTCGCCGAGGCGTACATCCAGCGCGCGCTCCAGCTCGCCACCGCCGGCAACTTCGACTTCGACTTCCGCGAGTTCGACACCGACTGGCAGGGCGAGGCGTACCTCACCGTCAGCGGCCAGAACTCCAACAACTCCGTGCGTGTCACCGCCGACTTCCTGCGCGCCGTCGAGAATGACGGCGACTGGGATCTCATCCGCCGCACCGACGGCACCGTCGAGAAGACCGTGAAGGCCAGCGCGCTCTGGGATCGCATCGCGAACGCCGCATGGCAGTCCGCCGACCCCGGCCTGCAGTACGACACCACGATCAACGAGTGGCACACCTCGCCGGCCGGTGGCCGCATCGAGGGCTCCAACCCGTGCTCCGAGTACATGTTCCTCGATGACACG
>JBAYUZ010000157.1:0-3194 GCA_041674885.1 Dehalococcoidia bacterium | reverse complement strand
GGCGGGTCACAGTTGCGGGACAGCGTCGGTTTCGCACCGAACTTCCCCGGTCACCGCGCGGTGACTGGGACGAGTGTAGCACTGGCGTCTGCGCGGCCGCTCTCGACGAGGGCTCGAAGCGGATAGGTCAGTCCGGGCTCGACATCCGTGCCGTGTCGGTGGCGGCCTCCGGGTGAAGACCGACCCGTGCGATCGTCGACCGTCGCACCTCGAGGGCGGTGAACCGCCATTCACCGATGTCCACGTGGTCGCCGGCGGCGGGGATGCGCCCCAGTCGGTCCAGGATGATCCCCGCCACGGTGCTGTATGAGCCAGCAGGGGCTTCGATGCCCAGGTCGATCAGGTCGTGGATGGGGAACGATCCGGGAACCTCGAACCCGCCGTCACCCAGTCGCTCCGCGCCGATCACATCGCGGTCGTCCTCGTCGTAGATCTCACCGACGATCTCTTCGACCAGGTCTTCCGTGGTCACCAGCCCCTCGATTCCCCCGTGCTCGTCGACCACCAGGGCGATCTGTTGCCGCTCACGCTGCATCGTGCGCAGCGCCGGTAGAACGGCCGCGGACTCTGGGAAGGTGAGGATGGGCGTGCCGAAGTCATCGAGCGTCCCGTCCTGGCCGATCAACTGACGCAAATGCACCACGGCGAACGCGGTGTCGAGCGTCGTCCGGTAGATCGGGACGCGCGAGTGCCCCGACGCCACGACCTGCGGGAGCGCTTCTGCGACCGGCGTGTCGGCGGGCAGGGCGAAGATCGCGTGCCGCGGGACCAGGACCTGGCGGAGGCTCCGCTCGCCGACCTCGAGCGCGCCGGCTATGACCTGGCGCTCCTCCGGCGTCAGCGAGCCCTGGGCCGCGACCATGTCGCGGATCTCATCCTCCGTGACCTCCTCTCGCTGGCGGCTCGGGTCGCCGCCGGCCAGCCGGACCACGGCGTTCGTGGAGAGCGAGAGCAGCCACACCGCCGGCCGTGCGACACGGGCGAGGAGGTTCAGCGGCCGTGCGACCAGGAGCGCCCAGCCCTCCGCGTGCTGCATCGCGATGCGCTTCGGGGCGAGTTCGCCGAGGACGAGCGTGACGAACGTCAGCACGAGCGTGACGGTGAAAATCGCGAGGAGCTCCGCGACATCGCCGAACGCTGAGAAGAGCGGCTGCACCGGCTCCGCCAGGCTCACGGCCGCCGCCGCTGAGGCGAGAAACCCCGCAAGGGTGATCCCGATCTGGATCGTCGCGAGGAATCGGTTCGGGTCCGCCGTCAGACGTACGAGCGCCCGTCCGGACCGGCCGCGACGCTCGAACCGCTCGATCTGCGTCGGTCGCAGAGAGATCAGCGCCATCTCGCTTCCCGCGAAGATCGCGTTGAGGACGATGAGCGCGAATACGAGCCCCAGTTGCCAGAAGTCAGACATCACACGTTCCTTCGAGACACCGTCCTGCTGGGACAGCCGGGAGCGACGTCAGGCCACTTCGCTGGTGCCCGTGGCGGCCATGCTGGGATGAGCGCCGGGATGGTCGTTCGTGGGGGGCGGGGGCACGCCTCGTGCTGGGACGATCAGCGGATCGCCGGAGTGGAGCGCGATGGCGCGGGTGGGCGACGCGGCGGACGGCATCCCATGGTGGGCGGGATCGTCTGCGTCGGCGTCCCCGCCCGACACGACGCTGGCGAGGTCTGACGTGGCGGACATAGCCGAAGAGCCCCGACCTGCCACCCGTGCGATGCCCATGGTCACTAGCGTACCCGGTGCCCTGCTCGGACAAATACTCACTTGCTGAGTATTCAGCCCATTGCTATACCGGCTGCATGCCTCCCGCATCTGATGACCGACCCCTGCTCCCCGGTGAGTTCGCCGTCCTCGGCCTGCTCGCCGTGGAGCCGCGCCACGGCTACGAACTGGCTCGCGCGTTCTCGGCGCCGCCGCTCTCCGAGGTCTGCCCGGTGGAGCCGAGCCTGCTCTATGCCTACCTCCGCAACCTGGAGCGGCGCGGGCTGGTGGACTGGGAGGAGGTGCGCGTCGGCAACCGTCCGCCTCGCAAGACGTACGAGCCGAGCGAGGCGGGCTGGGAGGCGCTCCGTGGCTGGCTGCGCGCGCCAGTCACTCGCATGCGGGAGGTGCGCCTGGACCTCCTGTTCAAGCTGTACCTGCTGCGTCTCCTCGACCCCGCCGGTGAGCCGCGCCTCGTCGCCCGCCAGATCGAGGCATGCGCGGCCTACGAGGAGGACGCGCGGGCACACGCCGACATGGCCGAGGGCTTCAGCCGCGTGGTCTGGGAGTCGAAGTGGCGCGCCGCAGAGGCGACGCGCGCCTGGCTCACGGCATACGTGCCGGCGTCGGGACGGGAGGCGGTCTCATGACCCGGGCCGCGCTCACCTTCTGCGCAGCGCTCGCGATGCTGCTGGCCGTCGCCTGCGGTGGCGAGGAGCGCCGAGCGACGGTGAACATCGCCGCCGCCTCGGACCTCGCGGGAGCGTTCGTCGTGCTCGGTCCGGAGATCGAGGCGGCGTGTCAGGTGGACGTGGAGGTGACGCTGGGTTCCTCCGGCCAACTGCGCGACCAGGTGCGCGCCGGCGCGCCGTATGACCTCTTCCTCTCGGCGGACCGGGCGTTTCCGCGATCACTGGAGACGGAGGGCGCGATTGAGGCCGGGAGTGTCCGCGACTACGGTGTCGGGCGGATCGTGATCCTCACGCGCGATGGGATCGAGCCGGTGCAGTCGCTCAACGACCTCACGCGAGCGGACATCCGCCATGTCACGATCGCGAACCCGGACCACGCGCCGTACGGCCGCGCCGCCCGCGAGGCGCTGAGCGCCGCCGGCGTGTGGGAGGCGATCCAGCCACGGCTCGTGGTCGCGGAGAACATCCGCCAGGCGACCGAGTATGTCCGCGGCGGTAACGCGGACGCGGGCATTGTGGCGCTCTCGCTGGTGCTCGACCCGCCACTCCCGCACACGCTGATCGAACCACGCTGGCACGAGCCGATCGTGCAGTCCGGCGGCGTGAGCGCGTACGCCGCTAATCCGGCCGGGGGGCGCTGCGCGCTGGGCGTCATCGCCAGCGAACCCGGACGCACGATCCTCGTGCGGTACGGTTTCGAGCCGGTCGAGTAGCGGATGTCGAGCGAGATCGACTGGTCCGTCTTCCGTGTCTCCCTGCAGGTGGCGGGACTGGCAACGGTCCTCTGTGTGCTGCTCGGG
>JBAYUZ010000156.1:0-3206 GCA_041674885.1 Dehalococcoidia bacterium | reverse complement strand
CGCAGCGCCAGCGAGGTCGCGCCCGCGCCACAGCCGACGTCGAGCACACGGCCACGCACGCCGCCGGCGAATCGACCCAGCAGTCGCGTGACGATGCTCTGGCGGGCGCGGTGCCACCAGTACCACTCCTCAAAGTCGGCAAGGCGATGAATCTCGTTCGCGTCCATCAGGCGGCTCCTCCGTGGCGCAGGCGCACCAGCACCAGGTCGCGCAGCGTGCGCCAGACAGTGCGCAGATCCGCTCGCACCGTGGAGCCGCCGACGAAGTGCCACTGCACCGGCAACTCTGCGATACGCAGCCCGCCGCGGGCTGCGACCAGCAGCACCTCGACGTCGAACGCCCATCCGTCCGCGCGACAGGCGGGGACGATGGAGCGTGCGGCGTCACGCGTGAAGAGCTTGAACGGGCACTGGGTGTCGCGGATCGACAGGCCGACGATCCGTCGCTGTACGCGCTTGAACAGCATCGAGAGGAAGCGCCGGAGATGTGGCTGGCCCTTGCCGTCCGCCTGCCCGGTGTAGGAGATGCGATAGCCGACGACGACCTGCGCACCATCGGCGAGCAGGCGGCGCGCCTCGGTGAAGCCGGTGGCGCCGATCGACAGGTCGGCATCGAGGTAACCGACGAGCGGAGAGGTCGCCGCAAGCAGCCCGGTGCGCAGCGCCGCGCCCTTGCCTCGATTCATGCCGTGGCGGAGCAGGACGACGATGGGGGCGCCGGTGTGGTTCGCCGCCAGCTCCTCCACGATGTCGTCGGTGCCGTCCGTGCTGCCGTCGTCGACCACGACCACCTCGGCGATGCCGAGTGCGGGGCCTTCGGCGATGAGCCGCTCCAGGCTGGTGCGGATGCGGCGCTCCTCGTTCCAGGCGGGGACGACGACGCTGATCGGGGGCTGCGGAGCGGTGGCGGTCGCGTCGCTCACGCCGAGGCTCGCTCATCCTCGATTGCCCGCCGATCCACGAGGGCGAAGGTGCCAAAGCCGATGAAGTTCCACGTGGCGGAGAGGACCACGGCGCCAGACTTGGCGACGTTGAGCAACAGTGTGTCGCGCGCGGGGATGACGTAGAGCGCAGCCAGCAACGCGCCGTTGTAGACCACGGCACCGCCGAGCGCGACGAGCAGGTAGCGCAGCAGCGCCTGCCGACCGCGTGCGGCCGCGAACGTGAAGCGGGTGTTGAGCTGGTAGGACACGAGCGTCGCCATGGCGAAGGCGAGCGTGTTGAGCCCGATCACCGCAGGCCGACTCGATGGCGCCGCGAGCAGCAGGCCCAGGTTGAAGACGGTGAAGTCGGTTGCCGTCGCGGCAAGGCCGACCAGTCCGAACCGCATGACCTTCGGGAGCCCCGATGGGGCGACGCCTGACGAGCGGATCACGGCAGCTCCGGTCTGCGATCTGCGGGAACCTCAGGCGCGCGCTGCTCCCACGGCGATTATCGCAATCATCGGCTGCGTGCGCGATGCACGAGATCGAAGCGCCCCGGGGCGTATCACGAGGTGAGGGCGTCGCCTTCGCCGCGCTGGTCGCGCAGGAATCGCTCCAGGTCGCTCAGGATGTCGCCGGCAGGGGGCAGCGGCTCATCCTGCGGCGCACCACGCTGCCGGTCGTACTGCTCCTCCAGCGTGCGGACGTAGGTGGCCGCCTCGCTCTCCGGCTCCAGCGCAGACTCCAGCTGGCGGTCGAACTCCTCGCCCTGTGCCGCGATGGTGGCGAGGTTCGTGGAGGTGCCGTAGCCGCGGTCGACCATGCGCACGAGCGCCTCGATCGCGTGAGGGTTGGGGCCGGCGCTCACGTAATGCGGGCAGATCGCCCAGAGGCTCGCGTTACGCCACTCAAGGGCGCGGAGGCGGAGATTGAGCACGCTCATCACCCCGGTCGGCCCCTCGTAGCGCGAGGTGGGGATCTCGAGGCCGAACTGGGTGGCGAAGTCGGCATCCGAGGCAGAGAGCGTCACCGGGGTGGGGCGGGAGTGCGGTACCGCCCCTGGCTGCGCCCCGAGCGTGATGCTGGTGGTGGAGTGCGCCATCTCCAGCACCTCGACGATCGCGTCGAGGAATGAGCGCCAGCGTAGGTGTGGCTCGATGCCGGAGAGCAGCAGGAAGTCGCGGCGAGCGCCGGGCGGGGAGGCGAGCAGGAAGCGGTTCGCGGGCCACTCCAACACTCGGGTGCCATCGGCGTTCTTCGTGTGCGGGCGCTGGACGGTGAAGTCGTAGTACGGCTCTGGATCGATCTCGGCGACCGGGCGGGCGCCCCACTGCTCGGCCAGGTGCGCGATCGCGCGGGCGGCCGCGCCGTGCGTGTCCGTCCAGCCGACAAAGCCACAGAGGAACACCGGGTCACGCAGCGTCTCGATGTCGGCCAGCAGGCGAATCTGCTCGTGCATCGTGCCCCCATCCTCATGATCGCGGCCGAGGAACCTTCGGCGCGCCGACCCACAGTACTATGCCCCGCGCGGCAGGGTGCGGCCGGTGCGGCGCGCATACATACCATCACGTTGCGCTCGCGTATCACGAACGAGAATGCGATACAGTCAGTCTTCCGGCAGACAATCGGCAGCCGTCGGTGCGCGCGGATGTTGTGGGCGGACGAGGATAGGCGGGACTCGCCTCGGGAATGGCTCGGGCGGCGTGGCATCTCGGGCGCTATCAGACCTTCACGGAGGGTCGCGATGGTTGAAGCCGCAGACGGGATGGACGGCGTCGCCGACACGCTGACGGCACGGCTGGCGGTCGGCCTGACCCACGACTTCCGCAACTACCTCCTGGGCATCATCGGGTTCGCGGAACTGGCGACAAATACGCTGCCCGATGGACACCCGGCGCATGCTCACCTGCGATCGATGGAGGCGCTCGCCACCGCCGCGAGCGATGCGGTGACGCACCTGCTGGACCTGGCGCGCGCCGGCGGCGAAGACCCTCGGCCGATCGACCTGGCTCAGGGCCTGCGCGCGCTCATCCAGACACTGGATCGGGCGACTCCGCCCACGGTGCGACTGACCTGCGAGGCACCCGAGGCACTGCGAGCCTTCGCGCTGCCATCGCTGGTCAACCAGGGCGTCGCAAACCTGGTCCTGAACGCAGCGGATGCGCTGCCGGCCTCGGGCGGAACGGTGGGGGTACGCCTCACCAGTCGCTTGGACATCGATGGAGCAGCCTCCGTGGTGATCGAGGTCGCGGATGACGGCCCGGGCATCTCGCCGGCGGTCGTG
>JBAYUZ010000155.1:0-3258 GCA_041674885.1 Dehalococcoidia bacterium | reverse complement strand
TGCAGCTCGCCATCGAGGCGCGCGCCGAGCGATCCACCTGCTGCCGCGAGTCCCACGAGCCCGCGGCGCGGGTCGAGGTCGAGGTAGGGCGCGACGTTCCCGCCACGGAGGTCGGCGTCCACGAGCGCGACGGTGTAGCCCGCGCCGCCCAGCGCCGCCGCCACCGCGATCGCCACCGTGCTCTTGCCGGGTGCGCCCTTCCCGCTCGTCACGGCAATGACGCGGCCCTGAGCGTCCCCACCCACCGCCGCGCGTGGCTCGTCCCCCGTCGGCACAAGCGCGGCCGTGAGGCGTTCCGTTGCCGTGGTCGGTGGCGTGCCGTCGCGCGTGCGCCGGACCGCCTCCGCCAGCACGGCGACGGGCGCCGACGCCAGCACCGACGGGGCGAGACCCACGACCCGTCGCGCCTCGCCCTCGCCCGCCGCGAGCAGCAGCACCGGCACGCCGCGGTCGCGGAGCGTCAGCAGCGTCGCCTCGCCCAGGCCATGGAGCGCCGCCGACAGGACGACGACGTCAATCCCGCCCGGCGTGTCCTCTCTCCCCGCCCCGGGAGCGGCCGGACCGAATGCCTGGTCGAGCACGGTGGGGCCGTCGAGCGCGCGCGCGACCACGAGCACGCCCTCCGCGGGCAGCCCGTCCACCAGCCGCGACTCGAGCGTCCGGTCCGCCGTCGCCAGCAGCACCCGCACCGCGGAGTCCGTCGCCCGCGTCGCGGAGGTCATCGCGTCGTCCCCCCCACGCCTGCCTCCGCGTTCACCGCTGGCACGAGCACGAGGGTGAGGCGGCCCGTGACGAGGCCGTGCGTCACGCGCTCCGCCTCCGCGCGCGGGACGATGAGCGTGACGTTGGTGATGCGCCCTGAAGCGTCCGCGGCGCCACCGCCGAGGCTGACCCGCGTCGCGTCGAGTGCGACGTGGTAGACCGTGGCGCGGTTGAGCAGCAGCCTGGTCGCACTCCCCGGGCGTCCCGGCTCCGTGGTCTCCAGCACCGCCACCTGGTCGCCGCGCCGCAGCTCGGCGAAGACCGCATCCGCACCCACCGCGACGGTGATCGCGACCTCATCAGCCGCGAGCACGGGGCCGGCACCCAGGTCGGGGCGGACCACCAGCGCCCCCGCATGGATCGTCTGTCCAGCCGTCTGTCCGACGATCGCGGTGACGTCCGCCGCTCCGACCGCGAGCCCCGCCAGCGGCCCTTCCAGGCGCGCCTCGCTGAGGGCGAGGTCATCGCGCGTGATGACGTGGCCGGGGGGCAGCGTGCGCGCGGCGACGACCACCGGCTCCGTCTCGCGGAGCTGGGTGGCGAATGCCACGCCCCCGGCCAGCGCGACCGCGACGAGCAGCAGGCCCACCAGCAGCCTGATGTCGATGCGCGGCAGCGGCCATGAGCGTGTACGGATGCGTGATGTGCCCAGCGCCATAGCTCTCTTACTCCTCCCGGTGGCCGTCCGGCTGCTCGCCGCGCTCCCAGCGCCGGACAAAGGCGACGAGCCACGTCCGCACGCAGGCGGACGCCATTCTCACGTCGGTAAACGCCTGCTCCTCCACGACCTCGCCCTGCTCGTCGTGGCGGGAGATCACCACCCGCAACGGCCGCTCATGCGCCGGCTCGATCCAGGCTCGAAGCAACAGCCGTCCGGTGATCGATCGCGTTCGTGGTGCCATGGAGGGAGGAAACCGATGGGCCGTAGCAACGGGCGCAACGAAACACGCGCGCGAGCGGCAGGATGCGGTCACGCACACCGCCCGTAAGAGATGGCCGCAACCCGGAGTGAACGCGAAGTCTGACAAATCGCGTGTAGCGCGATTTGCTACGCCGCCGCTACGCACATGCGCTTGCGCGTTATGGATAATGGCGGTGCGAGGCGGCACGCGCGGTAAGTGTCTGACGGTCGCGACGTGACCCCGATGGGTTCCGGAAGCGGCCAGAAGAGGACTGGTCGTGGCGGGGGTACGCAACCGCAACGCCACCGGACGGTCTCACCGTCCGATGGGGCGTTCGCCGACGCATGTGTTCCGCGTGCAACTGCTCGGTGGCTTCATCGCGACCGGCGGCGGCGACACGATCGAGTTGCCCGCAGCGAGCCGGCGCGTCCTCGCTCTCGCCGCCGTGTATCGCGCGCCCCTACCCCGTGCGCTCGCCGCCGAGCGGCTGTGGCCACATCTCTCCACGCGCATCGCGCTCGGCAGCCTCCGCACCGCCCTGTCACGCCTCCACGCGGCGCAACCGGCGCTCCTCGCGATCGCCCCTGACCAGGTGTGCCTCACGGACGCGGTGACGGTGGATGTCCACGAAGTGGAAGCGCTCGCGAAACGGCTGATCGCCGGGAGCACGGCGGACGCTGACCTCGATGAGCCGCTCGATCGGCTGACGCGAACGCTGCTACCCGACTGCCACGACGACTGGGCCATCCTGGAACGCGACCGGCTACAGGACCTCTTCCTGCACGCACTCGAAGCGCACGCGGAACGGCTGACGGCGGGAGGCGAGTATGCGGCCGCGCTCGATGCGATCCACGCCGCGATCGCGGCCGAACCGCTCCGCGAAAGCGCTGCCTGCACGCTGCTCGCGATCCACCTCGCCGAGGGGAACCGCGCGCGAGCGGCCCGCTGCTACCTCGAGTTCCGCGACCGCCTGCGCACGGTGCTGGGGATCGAACCATCGGCCGAGATGCGCGCGATGGTCGCGTCGCTCATCCCGGCAGGCTGACGGAGCACCGCGCGGACGGAAGCGGCCGTACGCGAGTGGCCTCATCCGCCTGACCTCCACACACGTGCGTGGCACCGTGCGCGAGTGCATGCCAGTGACGAGGACGGACTGGCTGAGACGCGAGTGGCTGAGTTGTGGGGGAGCAACGCCGGCACGCGAGCAGGCAGCGCGCACGCTCGCGGACGAGACCGGCTGTGCGCTGCACGCGGCAGTCGATCACTGAAACACCCACATATCCGAGGGTTCTTCAATCCAGACTCAGTCCAGACCCCCACATAACCTGTGTGAACCTCGCGATCAGGCGCGGCGGCCCTGCGCCGCAACGCGGTTCGAGGCGCCCCGCCCCTCGCCGGCGTCCTTTCCGCGATTTCGATGCTCTGGATTGAAACGACCGAAATAGGTGCGTGCGCGGCGCTTCTGGATTGTGTCTGGATTCTCCCTGGACTGAGGGTTGCTAGCCTCGCCGCGTACGAAGTGCGTTTTGCCGGCATCGCCAGCTCCCAGGAGCAAGACAACCGGCACGGTTGGCTCATCGTGACGCGCAGGGCG
>JBAYUZ010000154.1:0-3276 GCA_041674885.1 Dehalococcoidia bacterium | reverse complement strand
GAGGATGCTCGCGGCGCACCCGCGCCTCGCGCTGCCGGGTGGCCTCGATGAGCCGACGCGCGCGTTCATGGCGGGCTACCTGACGCACCTGCTCATGGACGAGCACTACATCGAGCGCATCTACCGCGAGTACTTCGGTGCGCACTCCGCGCTCAAGGGTGACCCGCGCGCGGACCTGCTCGATCGCCTCATCCAGTACGAGTGGGATCGCCGCGAGCGCGAGCGCACCGACGAGATGGCTGCGATCCGCGAGGCGATGGCCTCGACGGGTGCGCTGGCCGATGTCGAGTTCATCGAGCGCGAGACGCTGCGCCAGTGGCGCGACGTCGCGGTCGACATGGCCTCGCATCCGCCGACGTGGGATCGCTTCGTGCGCGTCGCCACGCGGCACCTGCGCGGGCGGCCCGAGGCGGAGCAGCAGGCGGCGGACCTCCTGGCCGAGGTGCCCGCGCTGCTCCGCGAGGTCATCGATCACGTGACCGAGGAGCGCATGGAACAGTTCATGGACGAGGCGACCGAGGCCGCCGCGCAACGAGTCCGGGAGTATCTGCAATGACGAACGCTCTGCGCATCGTGGTGGGGGCCGAGGCCGGCCGCGCCGACGTGCTGCGCCGCGACCCGCTCCTCGATGCTCCGCTGCCGGAGGCGATCCAGCGCTCGATCACGGAGACGTTCGGCGAGCCGCTGACGGCCGGGCAGGTCGTCGCGCGGATCATCGAGGATGTGCGCACGCAGGGCGACGCCGCCGTGCGGCGCTACTCGCAGCGCTTCGACGGCAGCGCCGACGCGCCGATGGAGGTCACGGAGGCGGAGTTCGAGGCCGCCGAGGGCCAGGTCGACGCGGCGCTGCTTGAGGCGGTCGAGGTGATGACCGCGCGCATCCGCGCCTTCCACACCGTCCAGCGCGAGCACGCGCCTCGACCGTTCGTACATGGCGGGCTGGGGATGGAGGTGCGTCCGATCGGGCGTGCCGGCATCTACATGACGGGCAACATCGCGGTGCTCCCGTCCTCGGTCGTGCACACGGCGGTGCCCGCAGTCGTCGCCGGCGTGCCGGAGGTTATTGGCGTCACGGCGGCGCGGCCGGACGGATCGGTGCACCCGCTGAAGCTCGTCGCCGCGCGCCGCGCCGGGGTGCAGCGCGTCTTCCGCGCCTCGGGGGCGCAGGCGCTCGCGGCGCTTGCGTTCGGCACGGAGACGATCCCGCGCGTCGACAAGGTGTTCGGGCCGGGCAACCTCTTCGTCACGCTTGCCAAGCAGCAGCTGTACGGACAGGTCGGCATCGACGCGCTGTACGGGCCGACGGAGACGCTCGTGCTTGCGGACGAGAGCGCCGCGCCCGACCTCTGCGCCGCCGACCTGCTGGCGCAGGCGGAGCACGACGTGCTCGCGCGGCCGGTGCTGATCACAACGAGCGTGGAGCACGCCGAGGCGGTCGCCGCCGAGGTCGAGCGCCAGCTGGGCATCATCGAGCGCGGTGCGATCGCGCGGCAGGCGATCCAGCGCGGCGGCGCGGTGGTTGTCGATGACCTCGATGTCGCGCTGGAGCTGGCGAACGAGTTCGCGCCGGAGCACCTTTGCCTGCTGGTCGAGAACGCCGAGGCGCTGGTGCCGCGCGTGCAGAATGCGGGCGGCATCTTCGTCGGCGAGGACTCGCCGGAGGTGCTGGGCGACTACGTCGCGGGGCCGAGCCACGTCATGCCGACCGGCGGCAGCGCGCGCTTCGCGGGCCCGCTCTCGGTGATGGACTTCCTGAAGGTGACCTCGACGATCGCGCTCTCAGCGGCGGACCTGCGTACCATTGGCCCGGCGGCCGCGCTGCTTGCGCGCGCCGAGGGGCTGACGGCGCACGCTCGATCGATCGAGCTGCGGCTGGAGGGACGCTAGTGCCACGCTTCGACCCCGCGCAGGCGCTGCGCGCCCCGTTGCGGGGGATGACGCCGTACACGCCCGTGGAGCCGCCGGCCGAGATGGCCGCGCGCTACGGCGTCGCGCCCGAGGCGGTGGTGAAGCTGGACGCGAACGAGAACCCGTACGGCCCCGCGCCGAAGGTGCTCGAAGCGCTCGCGGGCGGCATCGACGCGCACCGCTACCCGGACCCCGACCAGCGCCGCGTCCGCGAGGCGCTCGCTGCTCGTCACGGCGTCCCGGCGGAGTGCATCGTCGCGGGGGCGGGGTCGGACGAGCTCATCGACCTGCTGTTCCGCACGTACGTGGAGCAGGGCGACCGCATCGTGATCTGCTCGCCGACGTTCGGCATGTACGCGTTCGACGCGGGGCTGCTCGGCGCCGAGGTCGTGGACGTGCCGCTGCGCGATGACTGGACGCTGGACGCCGAACCGCTGATCGAGGCGGCGCGCGGCGCGAAGGCGGTGTTCATCCCGACGCCGAACAACCCGACCGGCGGGCTGCTGCCGATCGACCTCGCGTCACGGCTGCTCGACACCGGCGCGCTGCTGGTGGTGGACGAGGCCTACATCGAGTTCTCGCACGGCGAGTCGCTGGTCTCGCGCGCGGCGGACGGCGAGCCGCTCGTTGTGCTGCGCACGTTCAGCAAGTGGGCCGGCCTCGCCGGGCTGCGCGTGGGCTACGGCGTCATGCCTCGGGCGATGGCGAGCACGCTGATGCAGGTGAAGCAGCCGTACGGTGTGAACGTCGCGGCCGAAGTCGCGGTGATCGCCTCGCTGGAGGATTGCGCGCTGCTCGATGAGCGTGCGTGCGTCATCACCGGCGAGCGCGACCGCATGGCCGCCGCGCTGCGTGCGACCGGCTGGCTGGAGCCCGCGCCGTCGGAGGCGAACTTCATCCTCGTGCGCATGGCGGCCTCGGATGCGACCACGGTGCGCGAGGCGCTGCGTCGGCGCGGCGTGTTCGTGCGGACCTTCGACCATCCTCGACTGCGGCAGCACCTGCGCATCTCTGCGGGGACGCCGCAGGACACCGATCGCGTGATCGCCGCCCTCACCGAGGTCGGCCGGGAGCTTGGGGTACAGCAATGACGAACGCCGGAGGCCGCCGGGCCAGCATCGACCGCGAGACCGCGGAGACCACGATCCACGTCGAGCTCGACGTGGACGGCACGGGCCGCGCCGACGTCTCCACGGGCATCGGGTTCTACGACCACATGCTCACCGCTTTCGCCAAGCACGGCCGCTTCGACCTCACGCTCACCTGCAAGGGCGACCTGGAGGTGGACGCGCACCACACGATGGAGGACTGCGGCATCGCGCTGGGCGCGGCGTTCGACCGCGCGCTGGGCGACCGCGCCGGCCTCGT
>JBAYUZ010000153.1:0-3277 GCA_041674885.1 Dehalococcoidia bacterium | reverse complement strand
TCCTTCGACTCGTACGGCACTACCGACCTGGTCGTCGCCGGCGATGTGACCGAGGCTCGTGCGCAGGCGCTGACCGGCGCCCTCGAAGGGGTCGACTTCCTCGAGGTCACCGTGCGGTCGGACCTCAAGACCGTGGACGAGGCGATCCAGGCGATTGAGGACGACGACGGGATCGACGCCGCGATCGTGCTCGACGCCAGCGGCACCACCGTCATCGCGGAGTTGCTGATCGCGATCAGCGACCCGATCGGCAGCAGCGTCACCACCGCCTCGATCACATCGGTGGTGCAGGAGGTCAACGTCGCGCTCAGTGGCGCACCTCGCGCGATCGAGGTGGCGACCCGCAGCGTGGGAGGTGACGACGTCACGTTCTTCCAGTTCGTCGGCCCCGGCATCATCGGCCAGGGGTTGATGACGTTCGCGACCATCAGCCTGGCCGGATCGCTGTCACGATACCGCGAGGAGGGCGTGCTGCGGCGCATCCGCGCCACGCCGCTGGCCCCGTGGCGCTTCTTCGCCTCGGTCGTGGTCGCGCACCTCGTGATCGCCGCCGCCCAGGTCGTGCTGCTCACGCTGGTCGCCGAGGCGCTGGGCGCGAACGTCCTTCGAGGCGGCCTCGGGTTCCTGTTCGTCTGCGTCCTCGGGACGCTCGTGTTCCTGAACCTCGGCGTGATCATCGCCGGCCGGGTGCAGGGCCGCGGGGCGGTGGAGGGCGCGGCGAATGCGGTCACCCTGCCGATGATGTTCCTGAGCGGCACCTTCTTCCCGACGGAGGGCCTGCCCGCCTTCATCCAGCCATTCGTGCAGGCGCTGCCGCTCACCCACATGCTGACCGCGCTGCGCGGCCTGACGCTGGACGGCGAAGGGCTGCTGGAGCAGGGGCCGGCGCTGCTGATGCTCGTCGCGTGGGTGGCGGGGACGTTCGTCCTCGCGCGCTTCTCGTTCTCGTTCCGGGACGCCTAGCGCCCTGCGCGCCGGCGGCTCAGCCGAGGAGCGCGCGGTCCAGGACCATCGCGGCGAACAGCACGGCCAGGTAGAGCGTGGAGTAGCGGAACATCCCGCGCGTGCCGGCGAGGCCCGCGCCCCGGTACATCCGTATCGAGAACCAGGTGAAGCCCAGCCCGCCCACGATCGCGACGACGAAGTAGAGCGCGCCGAGCGCCGCCGCGGAGCCGAACATGAGCGTCACGCACAGCGTCAGCAGGGCGTACGCGACCGTCTGCATCTTCGTCACACGCTCGCCCAGGACGACCGGCATCATCGGGATACCGGCCTCGCGGTAGTCCTCCTCCAGGGCCAGCGCGAGCGCCCAGAAGTGGGGCGGCTGCCAGTAGAAGACGATGAAGAAGAGCAGCAGCCCTTCCACGGTGACCGAGTCGGTCACGGCCGCCCAGCCGATCAGCGGCGGCATGGCCCCGGCGACCCCACCGAGCACGGTGTTGTGGACGGTCTTGCGCTTCAGATAGAGTGAGTAGACAGCGACATAAAACGCGAACGCGCCCAGTGCCAGCAGCGCTGCCAGGCCGTTGGCGGTGAAGTAGAGCCAGGGCCCGGACGACAGGCCCAGGATGAAGCCGAAGATCGCCGCGTGGTGCGCGGGAATGCGACCGCTGGGGATCGGGCGGTTCTGCGTCCGCTTCATCAGGCCGACGATGTCGCGGTCGATCCATATGTTCACGGCGCCGGCGCCGCCGGCGGCCAGCATGCCGCCGACCAGCGTTGCGAGGACGAGGCGCGTGCCCGGCCAGCCATCCGCCGCCAGCACCATCGCTGGCACCGTCGTGATCAGCAGCAGCAGCATGATCGAGGGCTTCGTGAGGGTGAAGTAGTCGCGGAGCAGTTGGAGGGGGCGCGACGGCGTCGACGCCGAAGCGTCGCTCAGCGGCGATCCCTGTCCGGCTTCGGTCCGCACTCGGTGGGTCTCCCGCTCGGCCGCCCGGAGGGCGTGTTCGCGCGCCGCAATCTCGCTAATCCTGTTGATCTGATGCTACTGCGCGCGGGCCGCACGGAGCAGAGGCGGTCATTCGCCGCGCGGTTGGCCCTGGCGGTTCCCGCCCGGCGGAGTGCCGGCGGAGGTCCGCTCGGCTTCCTCGAGTCGTTCCTCCAGCCGCTCGATCTCGTGCTGGAGGGCGCGGAGGCGGCCCTGCAGGAGCAGGAGGTAGATGAAGATGCAGGCCCAGACCACCGCGAAGCCGGCGAAGAGATACTCGATGTTGTCCATTACGCCCCTTCGTGGCGGTCGACGCCGGCGCGGACGCCCGCAAGCCGTTGGTGCAGCCGTTCCGTCTCCGTGCTCAGCGAGATCAGCCACGCTGCGAGCAGGAACACGGCCACGAAGCCAATGAGCAGCACGATCAGCATCTCGCCCGGCAGGGCGGGCTTGGTCGTGAAGATGATGGGCTGCGGGTGCAGCGTCCGCCACCACCGCACGGACATCTGGATCAGCGGCACGTCCAGGAACCCAACGATGCCGATGACGGCGGCGTAGCGCGCCGCCTGCTCGTCCGTGGAGTCGGAGATGGCACGGGCGAGGAGATACGCGGAGTAGATCAGGAAGAGGATGAGGGTGGTGGTGAGGCGCGCGTCCCATGTCCAGTAGACGCCCCAGATCGGCCTCCCCCAGATCGCGCCGCTGAGCAGCACCAGCGCCGTGAAGAGAACCCCCACCTGCGCGCTGCCGCGGGCGATCGCGTCCCAGCGCATGTCACGCTTCCACAGCACCATGACCGAGGCGACGAAGGTGACGAAGAACGCGCCGTAGGTCGCGATCGCGGCCGGCACATGGATGTACATCAGCCGCTGTACTTCGCCCTCGATGATTTCGCGGGGCGCCGCGACGAGGGCGCCGACGATCATCGCCATCATCGCGATGCCGGCGGCGGGCGGCAGGACCGTCCAGCGCAAGTTCAGCAGGCGCATCGCGAGGGCGGTCATCGCTCCACCGCGATCGGGAAGAGCAGCGCGGAGATGAGCGTGCTCCACAGCGCGAACACCGTCAGCAGCAGCATCCACGGCGCCGCCCCCGCCTCGATGCCCAGCGACGCGCCGGTGGCGCGCACGGCGCCGATCAGGAGCGGGATGAGCAGGGGCATGGAGAGCACCGGCAATAGCACGGCGCGGCTGCGCACGCGGCTGCCCATGATCGACAGGAGCGTCGTCAGCGAGACGTAACCGACGGTCCCGACGAACACGATGGCGAGCAACTCCGCGCTGATCAGGGCTGTGTTGAACAGGATAGTCGCGAGCACTAACTGGGAACACTCGATCACGAGCAGCG
>JBAYUZ010000152.1:0-3353 GCA_041674885.1 Dehalococcoidia bacterium | reverse complement strand
GTGCTGACGATCCCCTCGACCGCCTCACCGGCGGCGCCCGCCGGCGGCGCCGGTACGCAGACGGTCGTGGTGGGTGACGGCGAAACGCTCTCCCAGATCGGCGAGCGGCTGGGTGTGCCGTGGTTGGAGATCGCCGAGGCCAACGGCATCACCGGCCCGCTCTACGTCGTCCGCAGCGGCCAGGTGCTGGTGATCCCGGGCCGCTAAGCGCCGCCGTCCAGCCCGAACAGCAGCGAAGCCCGCCAGTGGCGGGCTTCGCTCGTCGAGACGACTGTGGAGCGGGAGACGAGGCTCGAACTCGCGACATCCTGCTTGGAAGGCAGGCGCTCTACCACTGAGCTACTCCCGCGCGGAGTGCGTCGATCCTAGTCCGAGGCGACCTCGCCGCCAACGTCACGGGCAGTCGGCCTAAGGGCAACGCGAGAGCGGCCCACGCTGGCTTCATGCCCAATGGCAGCCGTACCCGCCACGATCGTGCGGAGCCCTGGCGAGGCCGGAGAGACTCGCTAGATCAGAGCCGCCCGCCACTCGCACACGCGTTCTGTTCCGTGTAGAATCGATTCGTCAACCGGGCAGGCTGCCCGACTGTCTCCCCTAGCGGTCATACCGCGACAAAGCCCAGCGGAAGCCACGCCGCATTTCCGTCGCCGACAGGCGGGCTAGGGGATTTGTATGTCGCAGCCATCGCTCAAGCGCGCGCGCGCGATTAACCGAATCGCGGGCAGCGTGGGATCCGCGCTCATGTGGGCCTATCTCCTCGTACGCGAGATTGCCCACGTTCTTGCCTCGCTACGCTGAGTGGCGCGAACCGAACCACGCACCCGACCCCGGCATGACACCCCCGCTGGCATGACCTTCCTGACTCGTAGGTGATCCGATGGCTGACGCACCCCTTCCACCGAAACGACGAACGTTGCCGCCCATTACTGGCCTTCGGGCCACGCCGGTCGGCGGGGACGACGCCCCTGCCGCCGCCGAGACTGACGCTCCCATTCCATTTGGTGCAGCTGCATTCGGAAGCGTCACGTTCGGGGGCTTCCCACTTGGTGGTGCCCCACTTGGTGGTGCCCCACTTGGTGGTGCCTCACTTGGTGGTGCCCGACTTGGTGGCGTTACGAGTACGGAATCCGCCGACGCGCCACCGACCGACATCGAGGCAGGAGCGCTCAGGCATCGCGACTTCGACGAGCGTGGCTACCCAACTCCCGTATTCATGTCGGAAACGTCCGAGATCGTCGCGCGTGGGACGCTCCGGAACGTGCGCGAGCGCATCGTTGACGTCCGCGCGCTGATGGATCGGCTGGCATCCACCGACTGCAAGGAGACCGAGCGCTCGGCCTACGTCCTCTGTGATAGGGCACTTGCCCATGCTCTAAGCATCCTCGATCGCGACGAGGTGCTGCCGCCTCCGGCCCAGCGCAGGTGGTTCAAGTCGGCGTACTGGATGGCGAGCGGGTTAGTGAAAGTAAGTAGCCCGCTACTCAGCCCCGGGGCGGCCATGGCGGTGCAGGCGGTCGCTGTCGTGTTCGATGAGTTGGCTCGTCGCAAGTGGGACGACCGAACAGCGCATAACTGAACGAGTCTTCGGTGCGTCGCCCTATGTGGCAGCACAACGCCACGGCCCGCAGGCTCGGAAGGCAGGGTGCAGGCAGGCAACCTGGTGCCGCGCAGAGCCATGTACACAACATGCCCCAACACGCCCAAGTGGACGACTACGCCCCCGCATCGAGCCCGCCGATCAGGCGTCTGAGGCGCTGACAGACCCACCTTCGCACTCTCCTGACGCGCCGCCTAGCCTCCCGGGCAACTGCCGTCGCCCTGCCCCGGAGGCCCCATGCGCGCACCTCGCGCCGTCCTTCCCACCACCACGCCCGTGCGCACCGGCTCACCCGGCAGCGGCGAGGCCGCGCGGCCGGTCTGGCTCTGGCGCGGCAGCGGACCGGCGCTGACGCCGCGCGGGCTCGTCCCGCTGCAGATCGAGGGCGCTGCGCCGGCCGTCGTCACAGCGCACGGCCCCGGCCTCCGCATCGAGCGTGGCACGACGAACTTCGTCACGAACCCCTCCTTCGAGGTCGACCTGTCCGGCTGGAGCGCGGTCGCGGGCGCGACGATCTCGCAGCAAGTCTCCGGTGGCGGCGCCTTCGGCGCGGCTTACGCGCGCATCGACGTGACGAGCACCGGCCACGGCATGCGCGTCACCGGGTCTGGCAACGCCGCTCAGGGCGACCCCTACACGGCCTCGGTGCACCTCCGCGCCGCCTCGCCCACAGACGTCGGCAAGACCGTGCAGGTGTACCTAGACGCATCGGGAGGCACCTACGAGATCTTCGCCACTGACCACGTCCTCACCGAGGGATGGAGTCGCGTGGTGATCGCGACGACATGGGCACAGTCCGGCCACACTGGCTGGGGACTCGCCGTCCGAAACGCCATCCCGCAGGGCGAGTTCAGTGTGTGCGTTGACGCAGTGCAGTACGAAGCCACATCGGTGACTTCATACGCCGACGGAGGCGGGGGCACTGGCTACGCCTGGACAGGTACAGAGCATGCGAGCGCGAGCACGCGCACCGGTGCAGCGGTTGGTGCGGCAGTCCTGCTGCCGCCAGCCTGTGGCACGCTAGTAGTCGGGGTCTCGCCGTTCTGGACGATCCCCAGCGACTCCGACCACGTCCTCATCGAGGTCGTGGTCGGTGGACAACATCTGACGCTTCGGGCGACCGGGACGGGCAACTGGCTTTGGGGATCTCCCGAATCAACGGTTGTTCTCCCCCAGTCACCTACGGAGAGCGGAGACGTGCTGCTGTGCGCGAGCTGGACATCCGACAGCCTCTTGTTGCGAGCGCAGAGTGTCGAGACGCGCGGTGCTTGGGTGCCAGCCACTCCCGCAGCGGTGCGACATATTGGCATCGGGCGAAGTGAAGTAGGGGACGACGAACACCTCGCTGGAGTGATTCTTGGAGCCGCGTGCTTTGGTCACGTCCTCGAGCAGCCCGATGTCGACCGACTTGCGGCCGCGATATCGCACTCAGGGTGGAGCCACATCCGTTAGGCGGGATGCCATCACGAGCCCGCTTGCATAGGCGGCACTCGCGGCGCGCCCGGGCTACCCGAGGTCCACCGCGACGGTGCCGCGCGAGGCGATGTCCGCCTCGAAGAAGGCGCGCAGCGGGAAGCGGAAGAGCGAGGCGATGAGCGCGGTGGGGATGGTGCGGCGGGCGCTTTCGTAGTCCGTGACCAGCGCGTTGTAGTAGGCGCGCGCGTAGGCGATGCGGTCTTCCGTGGTGGCGAGTTGTTCCTGGAGGCCCCGGAAGGTCTCGGTGGCGAGCAGGTCCGGGTACGCCTCCGCCACCGCG
>JBAYUZ010000151.1:0-3364 GCA_041674885.1 Dehalococcoidia bacterium | reverse complement strand
TCGTCCGCGTCGAGACGAGCCCGGAGGACGTGGTCGGCATGAGCGTGTCGCAGGGCATCCTGACGGCGCGCGGTGGTGCGACCTCCCACGCGGCGGTCGTCGCACGCGGCATGGGAAAGACCTGCATCACCGGCTGCGGTGCCCTTGAGATCGACTACCACGCGGAGCGCGTGACGGTGAACGTCCCGGGTCGCGGCCCGGTCGTCATCCACCAGGGCGACCTGCTTTCCATCGACGGCACGACCGGCGAGGTGATGCGCGGCGCGGTGCCGCTGGTCGACCCGGTGCTGCCGGCCGAATACGAGCGCCTGATGGGGTGGGCCGACGCCGCTCGCACGCTCGCGGTGCGCGCGAACGCCGACACGCCCGAGGATGCGGAGCGCGCCCGCGCGTTCGGGGCGCAGGGCATCGGCCTCTGCCGCACGGAGCACATGTTCTTCGGCAAGGACCGCATCCTGGCGGTGCGCCAGATGATCCTCGCCGCCGATGAGACCGGCCGCCGCGCCGCCCTTGCGAAGATCCTGCCGATGCAGCGCGGCGACTTCACCGGCATCCTGAAGGCGATGGCGGGGCTCCCCGTCACCATTCGGCTCCTCGACCCGCCGCTGCACGAGTTCCTGCCGCAGCAGGCGGAGGAGATCGCTGACGTCGCGGCCGCCCTCGGCGTGGAGCGTAGCGAGGTGGAGCGCCGCGTCGAGGCGCTGCACGAGTTCAACCCGATGCTGGGCCACCGCGGCGTGCGCCTGGCGATCACCTTCCCCGAGATCTACGAGATCCAGGCGCAGGCGATCATCGAGGCCGCGTGCGACCTCAAGACGCAGGGCGTCGACGTGCACCCGGAGATCATGATCCCGCTGGTCGGGATGGAGGCGGAGCTCAAGCAGCTGCGCGCACAGGTGACCGAGGTCGCCGAGCGCGTGATGGCGGAGCGTCGCACGCGCGTCGAGTACACGATCGGCACGATGATCGAGTTGCCGCGCGCGTGCGTGGTGGCCGACACGATCGCGCAGCACGCCGACTTCTTCTCCTTCGGCACCAACGACCTCACGCAGACGACGTTCGGCCTGAGCCGCGACGACGCGAGCCGCTTCCTGCCCGCGTACATCGAGCAGGGCCTGCTGCTCCGCGACCCGTTCGTGGAGCTCGACCGCGAGGGTGTGGGTGGCCTCATCAACATCGCCGTGGAGAAGGGCCGCTCCGTCCGCGCCGACCTGAAGGTCGGCATCTGCGGCGAGCACGGCGGCAACCCGGCCTCGGTCGCGTTCTGCCACGGTGCGGGCTTCTCGTACGTCTCCTGCTCGCCGTACCGCGTGCCGATCGCGCGGCTCGCGGCTGGGCAGGCGGCAGCGGCGCAGCTGGGCGCGGCGATGGCACGCGCCGACTAGCCTCGCATCCACCGAGACATGACGAAGCCCGGGCATGAGCCCGGGCTTCGTCGTATGTGGCCTTCGAGGTGTACGCGCTACTCGACGGTCACCGTCTTAGCGAGGTTGCGCGGCTGGTCGATGTCGCAGCCGCGCTCGAGCGCGATGTAGTACGCAAGCAACTGCAACGGCACCAGCGCCACCAGCGGTGCCAGCGCCGGATCGATCGCCGGGAGCTCCACCACGTCGTCGGCGAGGCGGTCCAAGCTGCGGTCGCCGCGCGAGACGAGCGCCACGACGGATCCTCGACGCGCCTTCAACTGCTCGATGTTCGAGCGCATCTTGTCGTGCAGCTCGTCGCGCAGCGCTAGCGCGACGGTCGGCATCTGCTCGTCGATGAGCGCGATCGGGCCGTGCTTCATCTCACCTGCGGCATAGCCCTCGGCGTGGATGTAGCTCACTTCCTTGAGCTTCAGCGCGCCCTCCATCGCGATCGGGTAGCACGCGCCGCGCCCCAGGAACAGGAAGTGCTCCGCCTGCGCGTACCGGCGCGCGGCAGCCTCCACGTGCGGCGCGAGGAGCAGCGCTTCACCGAGCGCAGCGGGCAGGTGCTGCGCTGCCTCGATCTGCTCCACCTCCACGGCGGGATCGAGGGCGCCACGCAGCCGTCCCAGCCAGAGCGCGAACGCATGAATCGCGATCATCGAGGCCATCATCGTCTTCGTGCTCGCGACGGCGATCTCCGGGCCCATGCGCATGTCGATCGTGCCGTCCGCCACCCGCGTCGTCTGTGCGCCGGGCACGTTGCAGATGGTGAGCTGCGCGCAGCCGGCCGCGCGCGCCTCCTCCATCGCCGCGAGCAGGTCGACGGTCTCACCCGACTGCGACACGGAGATCACGAGCGTGTGCGCGTCGAGCACCGGACGCCGGTAGCAGAACTCCGCGGCGTTATCGACCTCGGCTGGGATGCGCGCGAACCGCTCGATGTAGTGGCGGCCGACCATCGCCGCGTGCATGGAGGTGCCCATGCCGATCAGCACGACGCGGGTGAACGCGCGCGCCTGCTCGGCGGTGAACGGCACGTCCTCGAGATCCACACCGGGCGGGTCGAGGCGGTAGCGACCGCGGATCATGTCCAGCGCGCCGTCCGGCTGCTCGTGGATCTCCTTCAGCATGAAGTGCTTGAAGCGACCCTTCACGGCCGCCACCGGGTCGTAGGACTGCACCTCGATCGTCTTCAGGAGCGGCATGCCCGCCAGGTCGCAGTAGTGCACGTGTTCGGCGCGCACGTCGGCGACCTCGCCGGGCTCCAGGAACGTGACGTTGCGCGTGTGCGGGAGCAGCGCCGCGAGGTCGGAGGCGATGAAGCGCTCGCCGTCCCCGTGCCCGATCACGATGCCGCCCGCGTTGCCGACTCGAACCGCGACCAGCCGTCCCGGCTCATCGCGACTGATCGCGACCAGCGAGTACGCGCCGACTGTCATCGCGATCACCGCGCGTACCGCGTCCGCGAGGTCGACGCCGTCCGCCAGCTGATCCGCGATCAGGTACGACAGCACCTCGGTGTCGGTCTCGGAGGCGAAGACGGCGCCACGGTCGAGGTAAGGGCGGCGTAGCGCCTCGAAGTTCTCGATGATGCCGTTGTGCACGACGGCGACGCGGCCGGACGGGTCGAGGTGCGGGTGCGCGTTGGAGTCGGTGGCGCCGCCGTGCGTCGCCCAGCGCGTGTGGCCGATGCCCGCCGCCGCCGGCGGCAGCGTGCCCTCGATGCGCGAGGCGAGTTGCTCGACCTTGCCGGCGGCGCGCTCCACGTAGAGCCCGCTGCGCTCGTCAAACAGCGCGAGGCCTGCTGAGTCGTAGCCCCGGTATTCGAGCCGACGCAGGCCCTCGATGATGATCGGGCCGGCCGGTCGCGTCCCGGTGTAGCCGATGATGCCGCACATGGGCTCGTCCACTTCGCTGCGAACGTACCCCGCCAGGAGCGACGATCGTACGCCCCC
>JBAYUZ010000150.1:0-3412 GCA_041674885.1 Dehalococcoidia bacterium | reverse complement strand
GGAGGCCGAGAACCTGCGGGTCGTGCACCTGGGCTGCATCGGCACCCCGCCGACCTCCTCCGAGGCCGAGGCGCTGGCGAACCCCGACATCCTCATCGTGCCGATCGGGCCGGGCGGGATGAGCGCCGACGACGCTGCGCGCACGGTGCGCACGCTGGAGCCGAACATGACGATCCCCGTGGGCTACGGCACCACGGGCACCGAGGATCCCGATCTGAAGGCGTTCCTGACGGCGGTCGGCATCCACGCCGAGATCCCCGTGCAGCGCTTCTCCGTGCAAAGCCGCGCCTCCGAGACGCAGCGCGTCATCCTGCTCGACTGCCGGGGCGCGTAACGCGCGACCTCGACCGCCCCGCATACGACGCGACCCCGAGGATGACTCGGGGTCGTTCGCTATGTGCGCCCAGGGGCAGCGGTTACGGCAGGTAGAGCAGCGGGTTCTGGATGACGCCGTTCAGCATCACCTCGAAGTGCAGGTGGGGGCCGGTCGAGCGGCCGGTGGCACCACTGGTGCCGATCAACTGGCCCGCCTCGACGAACTGGCCGAGGCGCACGCCGACGTTCGAGAGGTGCGCGTAGCGCGTCTCAAAGCCGCCGTCGTGGCGGACGATGATGTTCAGGCCGTAGGAGCAGCAGGGGTCGCCGCCCGCGAACACGACCTGCCCGGCACGGGCCGAGGCGACCGGCACGTACGGCGCCTCGATGTCGATGCCCAGCGGGTGGCTGGGGCCGTAGTACGAGGTGACGGAGTTCACGACCGGCCAGATGAAGCCGAGGCGCGACTCCGGCCGGGACACGACCGCTGGCGCGGCGGCCGCGGCGGGGCTCGACGGCGACGCGGCGGCCAGCACCGGCGCGGCGGGGCGCAGGCTCGGCGCAGGCTTCGGGGCGACCTTGCCGCCGGGCACGAGGATCGTGGAGCCCTCCTGCAGCAGGTTGGGGTTGTTCGCCAACCCGTTCGCGGGGAACGAGATGATGTCGGAGACCTTCGCGCTGTACTGACCGGCGATGTCGGAGAGCGTCTCGCCGACCTTCACCTGGTGCAGGATGCCCTCGACGCTCGGCACCTGGAGCTTGCCGCCGACGGCCAGCACGTGCTGGTCGGAGATGATGTCGATGTTGTTCCAGAGGATGTACTGCGAGGTGATCCCGAAGCGGGAGGCGATGCCGGAGACGGTGTCGCCGGCCTGGATCTCGTAGCGGTAGAAGAGCGGCAGCTGCTCCTGCGTGCGCGAGGCGGTGACAGTGCCGTCCACCTTCGCGCCGGCGCGGTCGGCGAGGACGCTGAGCGCCTGCTGGGTGCTGTCGGAGGCGCGCAGCACGGTGTCCTGGCGCGCCGGTGAGTTCTGCACGGAGAGCGGGATCGCCGCCGCCTCGAGCCGCGTGACGGTGCTGGTTGGGGCGCTCGATGCGACCCCGGGCAGCGAGAACGGCGCGACCTGCATCGCCAGCGCCTGCTGCTCACCGGCGACGCCGGCGGGCAACCGCCCAATGCCGAGCGTCAGCGCGAAGAGCGCGATCGCAACCACCGCGTGCGCGCCGACGCGGAGGTGCATGCCTCGGCGCTGCGACTCGATGCGGGGGTACCGCTGCGCACGCAGGAGCGTGCGGCTCAGGCGTCGACGGCGCGGCGGGAGAAGAGTTCCGTTTTCCGAGATACGTCAGCCCCCTGGCGATCTCCGTGGCCGCTCCCTCGTCTACAGCGAGGCGGTCACACGCCCGCTAGGCGGTCGGGCGTAACGAAAGCGTACCACGCAGGCAACCGCGCCTGCCCCTTGACAATCCACGAGGAATACACTTGAAATCGACATGGCGCGACACGTTATCGTCTCGAGATCTCATTGGCAGGTGACGCCTTATTGTCGCGCACCGGCCTCGGACGGCCGCCCTGTGCGCCGCTGCCGAGCACCAGCAGCGCAACTGCGACGAGCTGGAAGCCTGCGATCGCGGCGAATGGCCCCACGATGCTGCCGCGCGCATCGCCGGCGAGCCCGACACCCCACGAGCCGAGCCACCCCGCGACGCTGACGACGATCACCGTCACCCCGCTCAGCCGCCCCAGCCACTCGTCCCCGTATGCCTCGGCCTGCAGCAGGCCGTTCAGCGGTGAGAGCAGCCCCATCGACACCCCACCCATGACGGCGAAGTAGAGCGCGAGCGGCGCCCAGCCGCCCTGCGCCGCGAGCAGGAGCACCGACAGCACCGCCGTCGCCGCCAGCGCGTGGCAGAGCGCGAGCGCCCGCCGGATGCCGAGGCGCGCCGTGAGCGGTGCGAGCGTGAGGCGCCCGAGGATCTGGAAGCCGCCTCGCGCGCCGGCGTAGGCGCTGGCCGCCGCCAGCGACAGGCCGGCGGCGCGGAGCGCGCCGACCTGGTGCAGGAGCAGCGCGTGGTTCGCCATGCCGCCGATCGCGGTGACCAGCAGCACCCAGCGCACGGCAGGCGAGCGGAGCGCCTCGGTCCAGCCGCCGTGCGTAGCGGTGCCCTGCACCGGCACGCCGGCGGGAGCAGCGACGAAGCGGGCGGCGGGGAGGACGCAGAGCGCGGCGACGAGCACGAGCGCGCGGATCGCCGAGCGCCAGCCGAGCGCCTCGACCAGCACCGCCGCCAGCGGCGAGAACAGCGGAGCCGCAAGCGCACCGATGAGCGTGAGCACGGAGAGCGCCTGCGCACGGCGCTCCGGGTAGAGCCGCACCGTCGCGGGCATCGTCATCGAGTAGTAGAGACCGCCGCCGATCGCCGCGCTGCCCAGCGCCCAGCAGGCCACGAACGACCATGCGTTCGGCGCCATGGAGGCAACGAGCAACATCGAGCAGCCGATGAGGGAGGCGGGGAGCAGGACGCGCCGGCTGCCTCGCCGGTCAAACTCGCGGCCGGCGAGGAGTGCGACCGGGCCCTGCAGCAGGATGCCGACCGCGTAGCCACCCGCAAGGGTGCCGGACGGCCATGCCTCGGCGGCAGCGATCGCGGGGAGCAACGTGCCGATCGCGTACTGCGAGATGCCGTACGCGCCGATGGTGGCGATCCCGAGCAGGGCGACCGGGAGCCAGTCGAGGAGTCGCCCGCGCCGGTCCTGCCCCACGGGCGGGCTCCGGCGCATGGCTGCTAGATGACCTCGGACTTCAGCGTGGCGAGGAACTCCGGGTTGTTCTTCGTCTTCGACAGCCGCTCCAGCACGCGCTCCGTGGCATCGGTGCCCTGGTCGCCGACCATCGAGGCCATGCGGCGGAGCAGCCAGACCTGGCGCAGGGTCTCCTCATCGAAGAGCAGATCCTCGCGGCGGGTGGAGGAAGCGAAGATGTCGATCGCCGGGTAGACGCGCTTCTCGGCGAGGCGCCGGTCGAGCCGCAGCTCCATGTTACCGGTGCCCTTGAACTCCTCGAAGATCACGTCGTCCATGCGCGAGCCGGTCTCG
>JBAYUZ010000149.1:0-3450 GCA_041674885.1 Dehalococcoidia bacterium | reverse complement strand
TCGCAGGAAGACGACGTGCTCGATTGGGCGAGGCGTGAGCTCGCAGAGCCTCGAGATCGGTTGATTGAACTAGCCGCAACATAGCCGGCGCACGGGGAGCCTCAGATGCAGTCGATCGACGGTCAGCTCGTGTACTCCGCGACGGACCTCGTCGGGTTCCTGGAGTGCCGACACCTCGCGAATCTCGATCGTGCCGCTGCCGAGGGGCACCTCAAGAAGCCACTGCGCGATGACCCCGTCCTCGATCGCATCGCCAAGCGCGGCATCGAGCATGAGCAGCGCTTCCTCAAGGACCTGCCCGACACGCTCATCGTCACGAGCATCGCGAGCGACCCCGATGTTCCGCGAGGGGAGAGGATCGCCGCGCTGCAGCGACGCCGCGACGAGACCATCGAGGCAATGCGCGCCAGAGCCGACGTGATCTACCAGGCCGTGCTGTTCGACGGACGGCGGCTCGGCTACGCCGACTTCCTGCGCCGCGTGGACGTACCCAGCGACCTCGGGCCGTGGAGTTACGAGGTGTGGGACACGAAGCTGGCGCGATCCGCGAAGGCCTCGGCGCTGCTGCAGCTCTGCATGTACTCCGCGATGGTCGAGGCCATCCAGGGGTGCGCGCCTGAGCGGATGCACCTCGCGCTCGGCGGCGTGGCACGGGAGACGGTGTCGTTCCGCGTCGCGGACTACGCGGCGTACGCGCGGTCGGTCGCACGCGACTTCGAGGCGCTGCTGGACAGCGGCACGAGCTCGTTCCCGATCCCCAGTGAACCCGAGCCCGCGCCCCACTGCGACATCTGCTCGTGGAGCGTGGAGTGTACGGCGCAGTGGCGCGCCCAGGACGACCTCTCACTCGTCGCGGGGCTCACGATGCGCCAGCGGCGCAGCCTGCACGCCATCGAGGTCACGACCCGCGCCGGGCTCGCGGAGCCCGCGCCGCCCCTGCCCGAGCGCGTCGAGGGGATCGGCCGCGACGCCCTCGCGCGGGTGCAGGCGCAGGCCCGCATCCAGGTCGATGGCGCGCGCCGTGGAGAACAACTGGCGGAACGTATCGCTCCCGAGCGCGACCGTGACGGCGTGCTGGTGCCGAACCGCGGCCTGCTGATGCTGCCCCCGCCCTCACCCGGTGACCTGTTCTTCGACATGGAGGGCGACCCCTTCTTCGGCTCGGACGAGGTCGACGGCATCGACTACCTGTTCGGCGTGATCGAACCGGGCCGCCTCGACGCGGAGGGGCAACCGACGTTCCACGCGCTGTGGTCGATCGAAGAGGACGACCGCGGGCCCACCGTCACACCTGCCGCGGAGCGCCGCGCCTTCGAGGCGTTCATCGACCTCGTCATGAACCGGCTGGAGGTCGATCCCCAACTCCACGTCTACCACTACGCGCCGTACGAGACGACAGCCGTGAAGCGCCTCGCCGGCCGCTACGGCACCCGCGAGGTCGAGGTGGACGCGCTGCTCCGCGGCGGCGTGTTCGTGGACCTGTACCGCGCGGTGCGGCAGGGCGTGCGCGCCTCGGTGGAGAGCTACTCGATCAAGAGACTCGAGCCGCTGTACGGCTTCGAGCGCAACATCGAGCTGCGGACGGCGGGCGACAGCATCGTGGAGTTCGAGACGTGGCTCGAACTCGGGCAGGCCGAGGGCGGCGAGGAGCTGCTCTCGCAGATCGCGGCGTACAACCGCGACGACTGCATCTCCACGCTGATGCTGCGGGACTGGCTGGAGCAGCATCGCGCCGCACTCGCCACCGAGATCGGCGAGCCGCTCCCGCGGCCCGAGATCGCGGCCCCCGAGGAGACTTCGGACAGCGAGGCGCAGCGGCAAGTGCAGGCGCTGGTCGACGCGCTCCTCGACGGGCTCCCCACCGAGCTTGAGCCGGGGTCCGACGCCGAGCGCGGGCGCTGGCTGCTCGCGCACCTGCTCCAGTACTACCGCCGCGAAGAGAAGTCGATGTGGTGGCGGTACTTCTTCCTCGTGCGTGAACTCGGCGACGACGAGCGACTCGATGAGCCCGATGCGCTGGTCGGGCTTGAGTACGAGGGGGTCGTCGACCAGGTGAAGCGGTCGCTCGTCCACCGCTTCTCCTTCCCCGAGCAAGAGCTGGGCTTCAAGGCAGGTCAGAACGTCCGCGACGCCGAGACCGAGAAGTCGGTGGGGACGATCGAGCGCATCGACGAGGACGAGCGGTTCATCGACATCCGCCGCGGGATGAACCAGGGTGCCCCGACGGCACGGACGCTGATCCTCCTCGACCACGTGCCGGCGCCGCCGAAGCCGGGGAGCCTGCGGTCGATTGCCGAGGCGGTGCTCGCGCAGGGCATGGACGCGCCCGGCGCGCATCGTGCCGCGCGCGACCTGCTGATGCGTTGTCCGCCGCGCGTGGGTCAGCCGGACGGCGCGGAACTCAGGACGCCCGACGAGGACGCGCAGGCGGCTGCTCGCCGCCTCGTGCTCCAGCTGGACGAGAGTTACCTCGCGGTCCAGGGGCCGCCCGGATCGGGCAAGAGCACGGTGGGCGCCGAGATGATCGTCGCGCTCGTCGCGGCGGGGAAGCGCGTCGGCGTGACCGCGCCGAGCCACAAGGTGATCGGCGAGCTCCTCGCGAAGGTCGGCGAGGTCGCCGCGAAGCAGCGCGCCACCGTCCGCATCGGCCAGCGCGGCAGCGGCGATGATCCCCCGACCTACGCCGCAGCGGTGCCGTACGCGAGGGCCGAGGCCGCACGCGACGCACTTGCCGGCGGCGAGATCGACGTCCTCGGGGCGACGGCGTGGCAGTGGGCGCGCGCCGACATGCAGACGAGCGTCGACGTGCTGTTCATCGACGAGGCCGGGCAGTTCGCCCTCGCGGATGCGATGGCGTCCGCGCCGGCAGCCGCGAACCTCGTGCTGCTCGGCGATCCGCAGCAGCTCGAGCAGGTGGTGCAGGGGACGCACCCGCCCGGTGTCGGGCGCTCGGTGCTCGGGCATCTGCTCAATGGCGCGCGCGTCATGCCGCCGACGCTCGGTCTCTTCCTCGACGGCACGTGGCGGCTGCATCCGCGGATCGCGGAGTTCACGTCCGAGCTGTTCTACGAAGGCCAGCTGCACCCGCAGCCCGGGCGTGACGCCCTCAACCTCAGCGGCGTCCCCCCGCTGGACGGCGTCGGGATCCGCTTCATCCCCGCCGAGCACGCGGGATACTCGAGTGAGTCACCGCCCGAGGCGGAGGCGACCGCCGCGTACGTGCGCGCGCTGCTCGCCTCGGGGCCCTCGTGGACCGACGCGCACGGCGAGACGCACGAACTGGCCCGCGACGACGTTCTGGTGATCACGCCGTACAACGCGCAGGTTGCCGCGCTCCTCGAGGAGCTGCCGGGCATGCGGATCGGCACCGTCGACAAGTTCCAGGGACAGGAGGCGCCCGTCGCCATCTACTCGATGGCGACCAGCTCCGCCGACGAAGCGCCGCGCGGC
>JBAYUZ010000148.1:0-3458 GCA_041674885.1 Dehalococcoidia bacterium | reverse complement strand
TGACGATGACGCGCGCGCCCTGCCCGGCCAGCGCGAGGGCGATCCCCCGCCCGATGCCGCGCCCGCCGCCGGTCACAATCGCCGTCTTCCCATCCAGGTGGTTCGGCATCAGCCGTCTCCTTCATCCCATCGATCACCCTCGGGCAGTCCGCCCGCGGGCGGGATGATAACAGCCGTGCTCAGGCTTGCCGCGCGGCCCGCTCGAGGTTGAGCGCGAGGAGCGCCGCCAGCATCGGCTCCTCCTCGATCTCCTCCGGCCAGCCGTAGGCGGCCAGGACGGCGCGGTCGAGGTCGGCGTGCAGGTTCGCGAGCCACGCGGGGCGGGCGTTGTAGAGGTTGGTGAGGGTGCGCTTCGCGAGTTCCTTCGCCGCGTCCTCGTCCACCGGGATCAGCCGAGGCGGGAGCGAGGGGACGACGTCCGGCTCCTCCCACACGAGTTCCGGCGGGTTCAGCCAGCGCGATCGCGCATCGTCCAGCGCCTTCGCCGCCGCGCCGATGGCGTCTCGGTGCGCCGCCTGCTCCGGCGTCAGGGCGGAGTCGGGCGTGTTCAGCGGCCACGGGAACGGGAACGTCTCGAACGTCGTCGTCGGCGTGTAGCGCGGCCGATCCTCCAGGCTCGTCCCCATGCGCAGCGACCACCGCTCGTGCACGCGCGAGTGCAGCACGCCGAACGTGTAGTCATCTTCGCGCGCGATGACGATCAACTGATGGTCGGGGAGCGTCGGCGCGGCCAACCAGACGAACAGGCGATGTTTCGCAACCGTTGGTGTCGCGATGAAGCGCGGCAAGCCGGCGAGGGCGGAGCGCATGTCGGGGCGAGGGCGCTGGTGCCGCCACCACGCGACCCCTGTCCGGTCACCACTGCGCGCGGTTGAGCGCATCGGACGGACATGCGTCGCGGCATACGCGAACGGAGCCTCGTATTGCGCGGCTTCGGTTTCGGACAGGTCGACGCCAAAGTCGATGATGAACATCCCACGCGAACGTCGTGTGAGGTCCAGACCATTGACCCAGGGCACCACCACGTCCGCGTTCGTCCGCCCATTGACGTTGCTCGGCTGCCGCAACAGGTCACGCGCGATGTCACCCTGTATGTCAAAGGGGCCCACTTTAGTGTCGCCCATGAATGCGATATCTGTGTTCTCGGGGAGTCTCCGCGCCGTCGTGATATCCGACGTGGCTACCGAGGCACCTGTCAGGTCTGGATGGATCACCGCTACTGGGTGCCCGTCCAGCATCCGATCTGACTCGGCGCCGTCGTCCTGAGCAACGATCGAGACGCGGACAGCGGCGCCGTCCACGATCCACGGCTCGTCGCTCCAGGCGGCGAAGATATCGCCGCTTTCCTTGATCCGCTCGAGGACACGGCGGTTGGCGCCGCCACGGATGGAGTTCGTGGAAAGCAGTCCCGCCCGCTTCGTCCGCCCACGGGCAATCTGCTGCCGCGCCAGTTCGTGCCAGTAGCAGACCAGGTCGGACTCCCGCGCGACCTTCCCATCCCACGCCTCGAAGATCGCATCGACAGCGTCGTCCCCGAGGGAAGCCCGCAGCATCTTCCCGCCGAGAAACGGCGGGTTGCCGACGATGAAGTCGGCAGCGGGCCACTCGGCGGGAACGGGGCGCCCTCGGTCGTCGCGGGCGATGATGGCATCGCGCCATTCGATGTTGTCGAGCCGGCGGAGGACGGGGCCGCTCGGGAAGCCAAAACCGTTGGTACGTAGCCACTGCATGTGGCCGATCCAGATGGAGACGCCGGCGAGTTCCTTCGCGTACGCGTTGATCTCGATGCCGAGAACGTTTTGAGGTCCGACCTCAGGGAGGAAGCCGGAGATACGGAGTCGCTCCGAGCCCCAGCGGATCACCGCATATTCGAGGTCCTTCAGATTCTGGAGGGCCACGTAGAGGAAGTTGCCGGAGCCACAGGCGGGGTCCAGCACGCGCACGGCTCGCACGCGCTCCAAGAAGGCGCGCCAGGTTGTCTCGGCCTCCCGCTCCCACTGCGGTAGGCGTTTTCGGCGTGTCTGCTCCCGGAGGGTGAGGCGACTGGGTGTGCGTCCGGCTACGAGGGCCTGCACGCGTTCCTTCATCGCCTCGAACTCGCGCAGCAACGGGGTCATGACGACCGGGTCGACGACCATGTCGATCTTGTCGCGGCTGGTGTAGTGGGCGCCGAGTTGCCCGCGCTTCGCCGGGTCCAGGCCGCGCTCGAACAGCGTGCCGAGGATCGCGGGATCGACCTGTGACCAGTCCAGGTTTGCCGCTTCACGCACGGACGCGATCTCCTCGCGAGTGAAGGGGATGACGGGTGCGCCGTCGAACAGCCCGCCGTTGAACCAGGCGATGCGGTAGGTGCCGAAGTGCCGGTCGGAGCCTGCGGCCGACATCTTCCCGAAGAGTTCGCGCAGCCCCTCGTTCAACTCGTTGGGGCTCGCAGCGCGGTTGCGCACCAGCTCCGTCATCAGCCCCTTCGGTAGCAACTGCACGTCTTCCGCGAACAGGCAGAACAGGACGCGGTTCAGGAAGTGCGCCACCGCCAGCGGTTCGTGCCCCCGCTCGCTCATCGACCGGGCGATCGAGGCGAAGTGGTCGGCGGCGGCCTTCGTTACCACCTCGGGCGCGCGGTCGGGGCGCAGCGACTCCGGGCTGGTGAAGATCAGGCGGAGGACGCGCAACGCCTCGGCCGGTGCGTCACGGAGGTCGGCGAGGGTGAACTCCCAGACCCTCGTCTTGGTGTTGTTGAAGTTGGTCCGGATGATGATCCGGTCCATGTCGGAGACCACCAGGATCGGCGGGTTCTCCAGCGCCTCGCGGTACTCCAGCAACTGCCCGTATGCCGCGCCCAGATCCTTGTGCGCACCCTTGTATTCCCAGGCGAAACAGGCGCGGCGCCAGACATCTGCGAACCCGTCGCGGCCATCCGTCTTCTCGGCGCCCTTCTCGAAGGCGTACCAGTCCGGGGTCGAGCCCGGGTCGTTCGGCGTCGAGAAGCCGAGCATCCGGCAGAGGTCGATGAAGTGCTCCTGCGAGGACGCACGCTCGCGTCGTTCGCTCGCCAGCCACTTCTCAGCGAACTGCGCCGGGGTGATCCGATGGGCGTTGGTCATTCGACACTTCTACCGGTCGCCGATCCGCGCGGCAAGCGTGCGCGTCTCCCAACACGAAGAAGCCCCGGTCACCCGGGGCTTCTCGGTGTCTGCGGGGCGCCCGAGGCGCCTCGATCACTTCTTGGAGGCGCGCGAGCGGTCGTTCTGGTTCAGGATGACCTTGCGCAGGCGGATCGAGTGCGGGGTGACCTCCAGGCATTCGTCCTGGCGGAGCATCTCCAGCGCCTGCTCCAGCGAGAAGGCCCGAGGCGGGATCAGCTTCTCGGTGGCGTCCGAGTTGGACGAGCGCATGTTCGTGAGCTTCTTCTCACGCGTGATGTTCACGTCCATGTCGTCCGCGCGGGCGTTCTCGCC
>JBAYUZ010000147.1:0-3507 GCA_041674885.1 Dehalococcoidia bacterium | reverse complement strand
TGCACTGGCTCTACATCGGCGTCTACGCCATCAGTGTCAGCGCGCTGGCGGGCGCGGCCTTCTATCGAGCGGCGCGGGCAAGATGAGCGCGGGGCGTGTCGCGCCGTTCGTGACCGTGACGGCGATGGGGCTCCGCCAGCACCTGCGCAACACCCTCTTCGTCGTCCTACTGATCGTGCTGCCGATCGCCTTCATCCTCCTGTCGTTCGCGCGCACGCCCGATGTCCCGTACGCGGTGACCGCGACGGTGCGTGGGGTCGAGGCGCCGGTCCCCGTTGGGATGCGCAACCTCCACGGCGCGATCATGGTGCCGATGACCGTCTCGTTCCTGGCGGGCATCCTCGGCCTGTTCGTGATGATCGTCAGCCGCGAGGGCGACCGCCGTCTGTTGCGGTCGGGACTGCCAGCACGGACGCTTCTGACCTCGCGCCTCGCGGTGGTCGCCGCGTTCAGCACGGCGATCACCGCCGTCAGCGTCGCCGCCACACTACCCGGCTTCGTGCCAGAACAGCTGATGCTCTTCTTCGTCGTGAACCTGGTCGCGGCGCTGCAGTATGCGTTCCTCGGCGCCGCTGTCGGACTGTTCCTCTCACCGATGAGCGGCACCTACCTGATGTTCTTCGCGCCGATGATTGACATCGGTCTCCTCCAGAACCCGATGTTTCCGCGTGACAACGTCGCCTGGTGGGTGCAGGCACTCCCCGGCTACTGGCCGACGGAGGTACTGGTGGACGCTGCCTTCACGCCGGACTTCGACCGCCCTGATGCGTTCCTCGCGGCGCTCATCTACCTCGCCGCGGTCGCACTGGTGGGGCTCCTGGCGTTCCGCCGGGCGATCGTGGGGCAGCGGTGAGGCCCGCGCCGCCGATGCTGACCTCCGGCGAGATGGTCAGGTCGCCGAGCCGCTCTACGGTGGGAGGATGGAGGCAAACGTGAGCGTTGGCGCACGGGGACGACGATCCGCTGCGTCTCGATGGATGGGCTGGCTCGGCACCGGACTCCTGGCGGCCGGCCTCGTCGGATGCGGCTCCGCAGGGAGCGGCGACGCGGCTCCCGCGGCGGAGGTCGTGACGCTAGGGGAGCGGGTGTACCAGGCGAACTGCGCGTCCTGTCACGGCGCCAACGGTGGGGGGCAGCCGAACTGGCAGTCGCGGCGGGCGGACGGGACGCTGCCGGCACCACCGCACGATGCATCGGGACACACCTGGCACCATCCCGACGAGGTCTTGCTCGACATCATCCGGCGCGGCGGACAGGCAGTCTACGGCGGTACCGGGCTGACGTCGGGCATGCCTCCGTTCGGCGAGCGGCTCACGGATGCCGAGATCGAGGCGATCCTCGCTTACCTCAAGACGCTCTGGGGCGAAGATGAACGCCAGTACCAGGACGCGTTGGAGTCGCCCTGAGCACTGGCATGATCCCCGCTCACGTCGACCGAAACACCTAGCCGGGCAAGCACGGGACCGGCTGAGGATATCGGCCGGCACCACGACGCATCTGATCTGGAGCATCGTCGATCGCGACGCTGGCCATGGACCAGGCGTAGTAGGCCACGACCTCCGTGCGATCGGGCTCGGTGACGATGAGGACGCGGGCGGTGCCAGCAGCGTGAGGCTGGCGGCGGTCACTTCTCGAGCGACTGGAGGTATTCGGCGAGGGCAGCGAGATCGCGGTCGTTCAGTTGCCAACGGGGCATGAGGTCATTCAGCGGCTCGCCACCTGGATGCTCGCCCACGACGACAGCCTGACGGAACGTGGCAAGGTCATAGGTGCCGCTCTCCCCGTGGCCGTGCCCGTCCTCCGCCTCTGCAACAAGTGTCGCCCATCGGATGTCGGGAGCGTCCATGACGAGCATGTGCATCCGGCGCCGGCCTCCCTCCGCGTTGCCGCCGTGGCAGGAGGCACAGCTCAGTCCTCCCGCCATCATGAGCCCCGACGTTGCCCCGCCTTCATACGCGATCCGCTGACCCTTCTCGTTCCGGCCAGTGAAGTAGATGCGCTCCCCGTCCGTTTCGAAGCGGTGGTCAAAGGTACTGCCGGCCACCGCCAGCGCGATGCCAACGACGACCACAACCACTCCGCCGGCGGGGATGACCCAGGAGCGCATATGGGGCCTCCTACCTCGGCTCGTTCACTACTCGAGGTCGCGTCGCATCTGCTGGTACTGCTCACGGGTGATCTCGCCGCGCGCGTAGCGCGCGTCCAGGATGTCCCGTGCACCGGCTTGTCCGGATGGAAGCGGTGCCGAAGCGGTGCGGCCGAACGCCCACCACACCATCGCCCCGATCCCGCCGACCACCAGCACCGTGGAGAGCATGCCGAGGACGGCGCGCCACGGGTCCCAGCGGTCCCAGCCGTCGACCGACCCCCAGCCGCCCATCATCCCCATGCCGCCACCCATCATCATTCCGCCCCACAGAAGTGGCAGCGTGATGAGCACGACTACCACGATGAGGATGCTGCGCCCGGTGTCATTCATCGAAACCTTCTTCCCACGACGCGGTCGCGGCCGTTCAGCATTCAGACCCAGCGCCGCAGCCAGTATTGCTCGAAGCCCGGCCCGCCTGTCGTCGCCGTACTCGCCCATCTCGCGGCTCTGCGCGATGGCACCCGCCCATCAACGGTCTCCGCCAGCGACATCTCCCGCGCGCCATTCCGCCCATCCGTCGTCCGTCCTCGCTGCGTCGAACCCGTGCGCACGTAGCGTCAAGACCGCCTCGGCGGCGAAGGTGCAGTAGGCGCCTCGACAGTACGCGATGATCCGGCGATCTCGAGGCAGGTCGGTGAGCTGCGCGGGAAGGTCCTCCAGCGGAATCGAGACGGCCCCTTCGAGGTGCCCGTGTTCGTACTCCAGGCGGGGGCGCACATCGATCACCACTGCCGCGCCGGAGATGCGGAGCCGTTCGAGTTCCCCCGCGGACACGACTTCCTCGCCGGGGCCGAGGGAGCGACTTTCCGCGAGCACCCGCACGTCCGCCAACCGGGAGGCGGCCACATCGCGCAGGTCGAGCCACAGCCGGAGCACCGCATCGTCCGCCAGTCGGTAGAGCACGCGGTTGCCTTCCCGCTCGGACGCCACCAGCCGGGCGTCCTTCAGGACCTGGAGGTGCTGCGAGGTATTCGCCACGGACATGTCGACCTCGCTGGCGAGGGCCTCGACGTGACGTGGAGCCTGGGCCAGTACGTCAAGGATCTCCAAGCGACGGTCACTCGCCAATGCGGCGCCGATCCGCGCGAACTCGCGATAGAGCGCCTGCTTGAAGTCTCGATCCGCCATGCTCGGAGGATACGAGCGGCTGGCGATCTTCACAACTATTCAATCGACGCATTGACTAGAATGGGGTGCGATTCGGATACTGAGGCCTGAGCCAGCGAGGAGCATCGCGATTGGGCCGAGCGCTTTTCTCTCCGCGCCACGGGCAGGACGTTGCCCTCGGTCTTCGCAAGAACCGCGGTCAGTTCATCCTGCTCGTCGCCATCAACGCCTTCGTGGGCGCGATGGTGGGG
>JBAYUZ010000146.1:0-3528 GCA_041674885.1 Dehalococcoidia bacterium | reverse complement strand
GACTGGGAGACGTGCGGTGTCCTCTCCTCGATCAAGGAGCAGTCCGGCGACATCGCGCAGGGCGTGAACAAGTCGTACGAGGCGCGCATGTCCGCGGGCGAGGTCGAGGACAAGTACGACCTCGTCGGCGCCGGTGACCAGGGCATGATGATCGGCTTCGCCTGCACGGAGACCGACGAGTACATGCCGCTGACGGTGGTGCTCTCGCACCGCCTCGTGAAGCGCCTCGCGGAGCTCCGCAAGTCGGGCGCGCTGCCGTACCTGCGCCCGGACGGCAAGTCTCAGGTCACCATCGAGTACGCCTACGGCGTGCCGAAGCGCATCGAGGCCGTGGTCATCTCGACGCAGCACAACCCCGAGGTGAGCGAGGACACGATCCGCCGCGACGTCGAGGAGATGGTGATCCGCGCCGTCTGCCCGCCGGAGCTGATGCAGGACACGAAGATCTTCGTGAACCCGACCGGCCGCTTCGTGCAGGGTGGCCCCGCCGGTGACGCGGGCCTGACCGGCCGCAAGATCATCGTCGACACCTACGGCGGCATCGCCCGCCACGGCGGCGGCGCGTTCAGCGGCAAGGACCCGTCGAAGGTCGACCGCTCGGGCGCCTACGCGGCTCGTTACGTCGCGAAGAACGTCGTTGCGGCGGGCCTCGCCGAGCGGCTGGAGGTGCAGGTGTCGTACGCCATCGGCGTGGCGCACCCGACCTCGATCGGCATCGAGACGTTCGGCACCGCGAAGATCGACGAGGACGAGATCGGTCGCCTCATCCGCAAGCACTTCGACCTGCGCCCCGGCGCGATCGTCGACACGCTGGAGCTGCGCCGCCCCATCTACAAGCAGACCGCGGCGTACGGCCACTTCGGCCGCAACGACCTCGACCTGCCGTGGGAGCGTCTGGACAAGGTGGATGCGCTGCGCGCCGACGCCGGTCTGGCCTAGTCACATCGAGGGCGTGATGAACTGATCACGTCCTTTACTGATTCTTCCTTGTCGCATCGCCCGCATGGCGCCTACGATCGGCGGCATGCGGGCGATTGTGCTGGTAGGGGGTGAGGGGACGCGGCTCAGGCCGCTGACGCTGCGCACGCTCAAGCAGCTCGTCCCCATCCTCAACCGTCCACTGCTGGAGCACCTCCTGCTGCACCTGCGCTCGCATGGCGTGACGCAGGTGACGCTGGCGATGACGCGCCACAGCGAGCGCGTCCAGACACACTTCGGCGACGGCGCGAACCTCGGCATGCAGCTCGACTACGTGTACGAGGAGACGCCGCTCGGCTCGGGCGGCGCGATCGCATGCGCGGCCGCGGGCTGGGACGAGCCGTTCCTGGTCTGCAACGGCGACCTGCTCACCAGCCTCGACATCACCGCGATGATCGCAGCGCACCGTGCGCGCGGCGCGGAGCTCTCGATCGCGCTGCACGAGGTCGAGGACCCGTCGCCGTTCGGCGTGGTCGTCCTCGACGGCGACGCGCGCGTGACCCGCTTCGTAGAGAAGCCGCCGCGCGAGACCGCGCCGTCGCGGCTGATCAACGCGGGCACCTGGCTGTTCGAGCCCTCACTGCTGGCGGAGATGGACGGCACGCGCCCGAACCGTGTCGAGGACGAGCTGTTCCCGACGCTCGCGAACGCGGGGCGGGCGATGTTCGGGTTCCAACACGACGGCTTCTGGCTGGACGTCGGCAACCCGACGGCATACCTGCAGGCGAACCTCGAGATGGTCGCGGGCGCGCTCCCTGCGCGGCTGCCCGAAGGCTGGCCCGCCGACGGCCTCGCGACGGCAGGAGCAAGCATCGAGGCCGGCGCGCTGGTGCGCGGCCCGCTGCTACTCGGCGCCGGCACGACCCTCGCGATGGGCGCCGAGGCGGTCGGACCGCTGGTCGCGGGCACGGGCTGCACGATCGCACCGGGCGCGCGCGTGCGTGATTCGGTGCTGTGGGACGATGTGACGGTCGAGGCGGGGGCGACAGTCACAGGCTCGGTGCTGGCGGACGGCGCGCGGGTCGGTGCGGGCGCGGTGGTCGAGGGCGCGGTGCTGGGGCAGCGCGCACAGGTCGCCGCGGGCGACGTGGTGCCACCCGGCACACGCGTCGCGCCCGACACGGTGTGGTCCGCGGCGGAGGCCTGATGAGCGAGATCCACTTCGGTACCGACGGCTGGCGAGCCCAGATCGCGGAGGAGTTCACCTTCGACAACGTGCGACTGGTCGCGCAGGCGACCGCCGAGCACCTGCTCCGCACCGGTGACGCCGCAAAGGGCGTCGTGATCGGCTACGACACGCGCTTCCTCTCGCAGTCGTTCGCGGGCGCGGTCGCCGAGGTGCTCGCGGGCAACGGCATCCGCTGCGCAATCGCGAGCAGCGCGGGGCCGACGCCGGCGCTGTCGCACTCGATCGTCCACCGGGGGGCCGGCGCGGGGATCATGATCACCGCCAGCCACAACCCGGGCCGCTACAACGGCTTCAAAGTGAAAGAGTCGTACGGCTCCTCCTCGCCGCCCGCGGTGACGCGCGCGATCGAGGACGCGATCGACGGGATCGTCGCCGCGAACGGCGTGCGCCGCATGGCGCTCGGCGAGGCGCAGGCGAAGGGTCTGGTCGAGGAGTTCGACCAGCGCGGGCCGTACCTCGCAGCGCTCCGCCAGCTGGTCGACATCGAGGCGATCAAGGCAGCCGGCCTGCGCGTGCTCGTCGACTCCATGTACGGCGCGGGCCTCGGTGTGACCGCCGAGCTACTCGCGGGCGGCGCGACGACGGTCGAGGAGTTGCACGGTTATCGGAACCCCGCGTTCCCCGGCATGCGCGCCCCCGAGCCGATCGGGCCGAACCTGGGTGAGCAGCTCGGCGTCCTCGCGCAGGGCGGCTTCGACGTCGGCCTCTCGACGGACGGCGACGCCGATCGCGTCGGCATCGCAGACGAGCGCGGCCGCTTCATCACGCAGCTGCAGACAATGGCGCTGCTCGTCCACTACCTCGTCGGTGTGCGCGGCGAGCGGGGCCCGATGGTGCGGTCGGTGACGATGACGCGCATGGTCGATCGCCTGGGCGAGCGCTACGACTGCCCGGTGTACGAGACGCCCGTCGGCTTCGTGCACCTCGGCCCGAAGATGATGGAGACGAACGCCCTGATCGCGGGCGAGGAGTCCGGTGGCTACGCCTTCCGCGGCCACATCCCGGAGCGCGACGGCGTGCTGAGCGGCCTGCTGATCCTGGAGGCGATGGTGAAGACCGGTCGCAAGCCCTCGGAGCTGCTCCAGGCGGTGTACGACGAGATCGGCACGCACGAGTACGACCGCATCGACATCACGCTGCGTGGCGATGAGCGCGATGCGATCCGCGATCGCGTCGCGCAGGCACAGCCGGAGCAGGTCGCCGGGCTGCGCGTCGAGTCGAAGGACACGGTGGACGGCTTCCGCTTCAACCTCGAAGGCGGGTGGTGGCTGCTGCTGCGCTTCAGCGGCACGGAGCCGCTGCTGCGCATCTATGCTGAAATGCCCACGATGGAGCATGTGCGCCAGGCGCTGCAGGCGGGG
>JBAYUZ010000145.1:0-3605 GCA_041674885.1 Dehalococcoidia bacterium | reverse complement strand
GCGGGATACAATCCGTCCGGCAGTCCGCGCCCACCCTTCCCCACGCCCTCGGGCGCCCGGAGGGGCGCTGGCCGCGCGAAGTTGTGTCCCTGCTCGGGAGGAAGCGACATGGCGAAGCTGCGAGTTGGCATCAACGGCCTCGGCCGTACTGGACGACAGACCGTGCGCGCGTGGTGGGATCACCACCGCGATGACTTCGACCTCGTCGCCGTGAACGGGCGCAGCGAGGCGGCCATGCACGCCCACCTGTTGAAGTACGACAGCGACTACGGCCGCTTCCCCACGGAGATCGAAGCCGGCCTCGGCAGCCTCACGATCGGCGGGCGCGAGGTGAAGGTCTTCCAGACCGACGACCCCGCCCAGATCGACTGGAGCAGCGCCGACGTCGATGTCGTCATCGAGTCGACCGGTGAGTTCGACTACCGCGAGGCCGCCGCGAAGCACCTGCGCGGCTCCGTGAAGAAGGTCATCATCTCCGCCCCCGCAAAGGACGAGGACTGGACCGTCATCCTGGGCGTGAACCACGACCAGTACGACCCGGCCCGCCACAACATCATCTCCAACGGCTCCTGCACCACGAACTGCGTGGTCCCGATGGTGAAGGTGCTGCACGACGCCTTTGGTGTCCGCCGAGGCCTGATGACCACGATCCACTCGTACACGCGCGACCAGAACCTCGTGGACTCCAAGCACCGCGACCTGCGCCGTGCGCGCGCCGCGGGCCTCAACATCATCCCGACCTCGACGGGTGCGGCACGCGCGGTGTCGAAGATCATCCCGGAGCTCGAGGGCAAGATGAACGGCATCGCCTACCGCGTGCCGACCCCGACCGTCTCCGTCGTCGACCTCGTGACCGACCTGGAGCAGACCGTCTCGCGCGGTGCGATCAACGAGGCGTTCCTTGCCGCGGCCGAGGGCCCGATGAAGGGCTACCTCTACTTCGAGAAGGAAGAGCTGGTCTCGTCCGACTTCCGCTCGCACCCCGGCTCGGCGATCTTCGACTCGCCGTCGACGATGGTGCTGGACAACGACATGGTGAAGACGATGGGCTGGTACGACAACGAGTACGGCTACGCCTGCCGCCTCGTCGACCTCGTTCAGTTCCTGCAGGAGCGCGGGCTCTCCTAGTCACGCCTCGACCGTTCGCACACGCAGGAGGGGCGCCCGCTGGGCGCCCCTCCTCGTTTCGTGGCCTTCGAGGTCAGCGAAGTGCGCTGCTAGACGATCGCCCGACGCAGCGACTCGATCAGCGCCTGCTGCAGCTTCGTGTCGCGCGTGCCGGTCTCGATCTCCCGGCGGCGCTGCTCGATCTGCCGCGCGAGGTCATCCTCGTTGTCCGCCGAGATGATGCACTGGGAGCAGTTCGTCGCCCCATCGTCCGAGTACCAGTAGCGCAACTTCATCGTGTGGCTCCTCGCCTCCCATCGATCGTAGCGCGAAACCTTTCGAGATGTGCGACGTTCTACTGACATGCGCATCCTGATGACCGCCCTCGCCGCCGCCGCCCTGCTGCTCGCCGCCTGCGACGAGCCGGCCCGCAATCCCACGCCCACCGTCACGCCGACGCCGAGCGCGACCGCAGCCGCCGCAACGCCCACGCGCCCCGCCGAGGTGACGCCAACCGCCTCCGCGCCGTCCACCACCGCGACACCCGCGCCCACATCAAGGCCGCCCGCAGCGACCTCCGTGCCCGGCGCGTCACCGACGCTGCCGCCGGACGGCTCGGTCTCGTCGCCGCCCCTGCCGCCACAGCCGGTTCCGACCGCGACGCCCACGCTGCGCGAGCCCTCGGCGACCCCGCCGCCACTCGAGGCAGGGCGCCAGCGCGAGCTCGCGCCGATCGAGGCGCTGTCGGTGCGCATCGCGGAGTCGTCGCCCCCACAGCTCTTCGTCGATGTCACGACGGGGCTGCCCGGCGGATGCGCACGCTTCGACTCGGCGGTCGCCACGCGCACCGACGCGGTCATCACGCTCACGATGTGGAACTCGATGCCGACCGGGCCGGTCGCCTGCACCGCGATCTACGGCTACATGCGCCACACCATCGCCCTCGGCGCGTTCGAGCCGGGCACCTACACGCTGCGCGTCAACGACCAGTCCAGGACGGTCGTCGTCCAGTAGCCGAGGGCCGTGCCTACGGCTCGACCGAGCGCATCAGGATCAGCGCATCCAGCGCCTTCGGATCCCAGTCCTCCGGCCGATGGGCGCTGTCGTGGTGCCCCTTCACGGTGCCCCGGAACTCGACCTCGTCGTCCGAGGTGTGCACGTAGCCGCAGTCCACGCGCCCGTAGTCGGCGCAGCGGTACTCGTACTTCGCCTTCGCCTGCTCGTTCGCCATCGTTCACCGCCCTTTCGTCGCTCGTGCCCTCCACGCTAGGCGGCGCGCATCGCGCCCGAATGACGACCGCGCGCCCCACCGTCACGTCCGCATCGCAAGGCGCTAGCCGAGGCCGTGAGCGGCACCCCTGCTACACTGGCGCCATGCTCGACACGCTCTCCGAACGGCTCCAGAACACCTTCCGACGCCTCGGCCAGCACGGGAAGATCACCGAGGCTGACCTCGATGCCGCGCTGCGCGAGGTGCGCGTCGCGCTGCTGGAGGCCGACGTCAACTTCAAGGTCGTGCGCGACTTCATCGCCGCCGTCCGCGAGAAGGCGCTGGGCCAGGATGTGATGCAGTCCATCACGCCCGCGCAGCAGGTCATCGGCATCGTCCACCAGCAGCTCGTCGAGGTGCTGGGCGGCGACCAGCAGCCGCTGAAGCGCGCCTCACAGGGGCCCACCAAGATCCTCGTGTGCGGCGTGAAGGGCAGCGGCAAGACCACGCTCGCCGCGCGCCTCGCGCTGCACCTGCGCTCGCAGGGCATGCGCCCGCTGCTCGTCGCCACCGACTTCGAGCGCGTCGCGGCCACCGAGCAGCTCCAGGTGCTGGGCCAGCAGATCAACGTCCCGGTCTACGCCGAGGAGCAGCCGGCCCCCGCCCCGGAGGTTGCGAAGCGCGCCATGCGCGAGGCGACCCGCCAGAACGCGAACGCCATCGTCATCGACACCCGCGGCGCGGTCTCCCTCGATGACGACTTCGCGGACGAGCTCGCGGCGCTGGCCGACGAGGTCGACCCGACCGAGGTGCTAATCGCCGTCGACTCCATGACCGGCCAGGAGGCCGTGAACCTCGCCCGCGAGTTCGACGAGGCGGTCGAGGGCACGGGCATCGTCGTCACGAAGGTCGACTCCGACGCCCGCGGCGGCGCGGTGCTCTCCGTGCGCTCCGTGACCGGCCTGCCCGTGAAGTTCATCACCACCGGCGAGCGCCTTGAGGCGCTGGAGGCGTTCTACCCCGACCGCTTCGCCTCGCGCGTCCTCGGCATGGGTGACGTCGTCTCGCTCGTGGAGAAGGCGAAGCAGGTCATCGGCGAGCGCGACGCGAAAGAGGTTGCCCGCCGCATGCAGCGCGGCGAGTTCGACCTCCAGGACTTCCTGACGCAGATGCAGCAGGTGAAGAACATGGGGCCGATCTCCGGCCTGCTCGACATGATGCCCGGCCTCAGCGGCATCAAGCAGCAGCTCGGCGGCGCCTCCCTGGACGACAACTACTTCAAGCAGTC
>JBAYUZ010000144.1:0-3627 GCA_041674885.1 Dehalococcoidia bacterium | reverse complement strand
CATCGCACCTCTCCCACCGGGCCGCACGACAGGCGCGCGGCGATACCACGCCAACCACGGTGAGTATCGACCGGGGCGGATGCGGCCCGTAGGCCGGCCGACCGGCTAGCCGCCGTCCTGCGGTCGGCCGACGGATCGAGGCGGCTCCCACTCATGCGCCTCGAACGCCCAGTTCAGGAGTGCCGTCGCGTCGGTCAACCGCTGCTGGTCGTTCAGCACGACGACGTACACGCGGTGCCCGTCGCGCGTCGCTGAGGCGACCAGCGTGCGGCCCGCCTGGCGCGTGAACCCGCTCTTCACACCATCCGCTCCGGGGATCGAGTACAGCACGTCGTTGATCACGTTCAACAGCTCGATCCTTCGCGACCCGTGTGCGGCGTACGAGGTGGTGGAGACGATCGCGCCGAACTCGGGCAGGCTCATCGCGTACCTCGACAGCAACGCAAGGTCGCGCGCGGAGGTGGCGTGGCCGGGTGCGTTGAGCCCGTGCGGGTTCGCGAAGTGGGTGTCGCGCAGCCCCAGCCGCTCGGCCAGCGCATTCATGTCCGTGACGAATGCGGCGTCGGAGCCGCTCACGGCGCGCCCCACGGCCAGTGCGGCATCGTTCCCGGACGGCAGCATCATCCCGTAGAGCAGATCGCGCACGGAGAACTCGTCGCCGGGGATGAGCCCCATGACCGTGCTGCCGCGCATGACGCGGCTGTCGACGTCGACCGTGACGCGGCGATCGAGGTCGCCGTGCTCGATCGCCACGATCGCCGTCGCGATCTTCGTGAGGCTCGCCGGTGCCAACGGCGCGTCACCGTTCCAGGCGTAGAGCACGGAGGCCGACGCCTCGTCCAGCACGGCGACCGCAGCGGCGGCGGTCGCCGGTGGCGGTGGCGCGTCCGCGCGCGTCATCGGTGCGGCACGCCACGCCGCCGGGAGCGGCCCCGCCGGCGATCGAGGTGCCTCGATCGCCGCGCGTGCAGTGAGTGCTGGTGGGGAGGCGGAGGCCGACACCGCGCTGATGAGCACGCCCGGCGCAACCTCGGCACGCTCGACTCGGTGCGCACCCATCGATGCGCCCAGCGCGATCGCGGCGACGATGCCCAGCGCCAGCACTCGAGCGGTCCGCCTGGAGCGCGCGGCGGTCATGCCAGTTGCTGGGTGACGCTCACGACCACAGTGTTCGGGCGTCGGAAGAGCGCATCCCGGAGGCGGTTCGCGGTGCGATTATGCAGGAAACGCTGCCACCAATGCGCCGGGACGAACTCCGGCAGCACGATCGTCAGCGGCACATCCATCGGCACCGTCAGGGCATCGATGTACGCCATGAACGGCGCCTGGAACGATCGGTACGGCGATTCGAGGATGATGAGCGGGGTGTCCGGGTAGCGCTCCTGCCACGCTTCCTCGATCGCGGAGGTGTCCTCGCCCTCCTCGGTCACGACGTGCAGCGCGGTGACGTTGGAGGAGATGCCGCGCGCGTAGTGCAGCGCACGTGCGGTCGCGACGTTGATCTCGCTGACCGGGACCACGACCGGGCGGTCGCTGGTCAGCGTCAGGCCCAGCCGCATCGGTCCCTGCGCCAGCTGGAGCTGCGTACGGGCCGACGCGTAGTGGCGGTGGATGACGTACAGGAGCGCGACGAGCACCGGAATGAGGATCAACACGACCCACGCACCATGCGAGAACTTCGTCACCGCCACGACCACCAGCGCGATCCCCGTCATCGCCGCGCCCAGACCGTTGATCGAGGCGGAGAGCATCCACCCCGGCTCACGCAGGCGCCGCCAGCGCAGCACCATGCCGTACTGCGAGAGCGTGAACGCGAGGAATACACCGATCGCGTACAGCGGGATCAGACGATGGGTGTCTGCCTGGAAGAGCACCAGCAAGCCCAGTGCCACCGAGGTAAGCACGATGATGCCGTTGGAGTACGCGAGGCGGTCGCCGCGGAACGCGAACTGGCGCGGCAGGTACTCGTCGCGCGCCAGGATCGAACCGAGCATCGGGAAGCCGTTGAACGCGGTGTTCGCGGCCAGCACCAGGATGAGGGCGGTCGTGCCCTGCAGGTAGTAGTAGAAGAAGTTCTCGCCCCCGAACGCCGCGCGCCCGATCTGCGAGATCACCGATTCCTCCTCGTTCGGGACGATCCCGAAGCGGACGCCGAGGAATGTGGCGCCGATGAAGAACGCCGCGAGGATCGCCGCCATGATCACCAGCGTCGCGGAGGCGTTCTTCGACTCGGGCGGCTTGAACGCCTGCACGCCGTTCGCGATCGCCTCGACGCCCGTGAGCGCGGTGGCGCCGGAGGCAAAGGCGCGCAGGATGAGGAAGAGTGTCAGCGACTGCACCGCCTCGACCTGCTCGTGCGGAGGCGCCGAGGTCGCGAGCGACGCACCCTCGAACCCGAACGCGAGCCGGACGAGACCGGTGATGAGCATGCCGCCGAAGCCGAGCATGAACAGGTACGTGGGGATCGCGAAGATTGTCCCCGCCTCGCGCAGGCCGCGCAGGTTGCCGGCGGCCATGAGGATGACCGCGACCACCGCCATCTCCACGCGATACGGCGCGAGGCTCGGCGCCGCCGAGATGATCGCGAGCGCGCCCGCCGAGATGCTCACGGCGACCGTCAGCACATAGTCCGTCAGCAGCGAGGCGGCGGCGATCAGCCCCGGCCACTTGCCCAGATTCTCGCTTGCGACCGAATAGGTGCCGCCGCCGCGCGGGTACGCCTTGATCGTCTCGCGGTAGGAGGCGACGACGACCACGAGCAGCACCGCGATCGCGATCGAGACCGGCAGGCCGAGGGTCAGCGCGGCGGTACCCGCCAGCACCAGCGCGAGCAGGATCTCCTCGGTCGCATACGCCGAGGACGAGAGCGCGTCGGAGGAGAAGATCGGCAGCGCCATGAGCTTGCTGAGCCGCTCCTCCCCGGCCATGGAGGAGGCGAGTGGCGCGCCGAAGATCCAGCGCCGCGCGGCGGCCAGCAGGCGGCCCCGCCCGGTCCTCGGACGCTCGGCGGCAAGCGTGGCACGCCAGCGGGTTGCGCCAGTGCGCAGGAAGGGGCGTTCCGCGGCGCGCGTGACGCGCACGTAGCGCGTGCCGGGCTTCTGCCCGCGGCGCACCTCGCCAATCTTCAGGTCGGGGGCGAGACGAAGGTCGGGGGTGCCTGGCTCGGCAGGCAGGGGTGAGGACGGCTCAGTGTCGGACGTCGGCTCTACCATCGAATCGCCCTACCGCGGGGCAGCGCCCGCGACTCGCATCCCGCACCGTGCGCGGGCCGTTCGATTGACGCTACTCCCAGTGTGCGAGCCGGTCAAAGCCCACATACTTCCGCGCGCGGTAGGATAGAGAGGACTGCAACGCTCGAGAAACGGCGGCTTCCCGATGACCTCCACCGAGTCCACTGTCGACACCACGAGCCCCGCACGCGTCCGTGTCGTCGTCGTCTCCGACTTCGTCTGCCCGTGGTGCTACGTCGGCCTCACGGAGCTCGACAAGCTCCAGCGCGATTATCCGGTCGACGTGTCGTGGGCGCCGTTCCTCCTCGACCCGACCGTGCCGCCGGAGGGGCGCACGCAGCCCCCGCGGCAGGCCGAGGGCGACTCGCTCTCGCCCGTAGAGGAGCGCGCTGAGGCT
>JBAYUZ010000143.1:0-3717 GCA_041674885.1 Dehalococcoidia bacterium | reverse complement strand
GAGGCGCTGCCGGAGCGCATCGACGAGGCGCGGCTGTTGGAGCAGACGGCACGCGAGCGCTTCGAGCGCTCCGAGCCCGCCGTGCTCGACGCCCGCGAGGCGGTGTCGCGGGCACGCACCTCCGTGGACGAGTCCGAGGAGCGCCGACGCTCGCACGAGCAGGCGCGCACGCACCTCCGTCGCGAGCTGGTGCAGATCAGCGGCGAGATCAAGGTCGCCCACCGCGCGATGCGCGCGGAGGCGCCGGATGCAACGCAGGAGCAGGCGCTGCGCGTGCGCCTCGATGAGGCGCGCCCGCTGCTCGGCACGCTCGGCGAGGAGATCACGACGCTGCGCGAGCGATCCGAGGCGCTGAGCGCGGAGCGCGATGCGACCGCGGAGCGCGTCACGAACGCGGCAACCACGCTCGCGACCGCGACCGGCGAGCGCGACGCGGTGCGGCAACAGCGCGTGCAGCGTGCCCAGGAGCGCCGTGCCGCCCTGGAGCGCATGGAGCAGCGCCAGACGCTGCTTGGCCAGGTGCGCCGGGAGCGCGAGGACGTGGACCTGAACCTGCGCGACCTGCGCGAGCGGCTGACCAACAACCGCTCCGCGCTCGCGGAGTCGGAGCAGGCGGTGGCGCCGGCACACGCGGCGCTGGCCGACGTGCTGGCGGAGCAGCGCGAGCTGCAGGCCTCGCGCGGGGACGCGCAGGCGCGGCTGTTCGGCGCGGAGCGCGACATGCTGGGCACCGACGCGGAGCTCGCGAAGCGCGCACAGCAGGTGCAGAGCCTGCTGGTGCAGATCACCGACGAGGGGCTCGCCATCCTCGCGGATGGGCGCGTGGCGCCGGTGGCGGTCGCAGCCACCACCGGTGAGGGCGAGGCAGCCCCGGAGGGCGACGCGACCGCCGTCGAGACGGTGCCGGACGTGGTGCCTGCCTCGGGTGGTGCGGAGGTCGATCCGGAGGCGATGCGTGGGCGGATCACGGAGCTGCGCGCCGACATTCGCGCGCTGGGCCCGGTGAACATCGACGCGGTCAGCGACCTGCTGGAGGAGCGCGACCGCTTCACGTTCCTGAGCGGCCAGATCGCCGACCTCGAGGCCGCCGAGGGTGAGTTGCGCGGGGCGATCAAGGATCTCGAGAAGCTCATCCGCGAGCGCTTTGATGAGACGTTCGTGCTCGTGAACCAGAACTTCCAGCAGTACTTCACGCGCTTCTTCGGCGGCGGCCAGGCGGAGCTGAAGGTGATCGAGCTGGATGACGGCGAGCGCGGCGTCGAGATCGTCGCGCAGCCGCCCGGGAAGCGCGTCTCCTCGCTGAACGTGCTGTCCGGCGGCGAGCGCTCGATGACCTCGGTGGCACTGCTGTTCTCGCTGCTCGCGGTGAACCCGGCGCCGGTCTGCATCCTGGACGAGGTGGACGCGGCGCTGGACGAGGCGAACGTCGGCCGCTTCGTGGACACGCTGAAGGAGCTGACCGAGCGGTCGCAGTTCATCGTGATCACGCACAACCGACGGTCGGTCGAGGCGGCGGACACGATCTACGGCGTCTCGATGGGCGACGAGTCGACCTCGCAGGTGCTGTCGCTGTCGGTCGCGGACCTGCCGCGCGCGTCGTAGCCATCGACGCGCGCTCGATGCGGTGCGGTGGCACGGGCGTGTACGATCCGCCTCCCACCGCGTCACTGGTAGACCGATAGCCCGAGGAGCATTCGATGCGCCTGTTCGGACGCAGCCCGAAGACCGATGAGGCGACGAACGAGGCGCTGACGCGCACGCGGAAGTCGTTCTTCGGGCGCATCGGTTCGCTCTTCGGCGGCGGCGACGTCACCGACGAGTTGTGGGAGTCGCTGGAAGAGGTGCTGATCGGCGCCGATGCCGGCGTGAGCACGACGATGGACGTGCTCGACCGTGTGCGTGCCCGCCGCCCGCGCGACGCTGAGCAGGTGCGTGCGTACCTCCGCGATGAGCTTGTCGCGATCCTCGATGCCGCCGCGGCACAGCCGAAGGGCGCGCTCTGGGGCGACGCAGCCGAGACGGGCGAGGGATCCGAGCCGCCCGCCGTGGTGCTGATCGTGGGCGTCAACGGCACGGGCAAGACGACCGCCGTCGCACGCCTCGCGTACGCGTACCAGCAGCAGGGGCAGAAGGTCATCGCGGCGGCGGGCGACACGTTCCGCGCGGCGGCGATCGACCAGCTGCGGCACTGGGGCGAGCGCCTCGACTTCGGCGTGATCGCGCACCAGCAGGGCTCCGACCCGGCCGCGATCGTCTTCGACGCCGTCGAGGCTGCGAAGGCACGTGGCGCGCAGCTGCTGCTCATCGACACTGCGGGGCGGCTGCAGAACAAGCAGAACCTCATGGACGAGCTGACGAAGATCCGCCGCGTGATCGAGCGGCACCTCGGACGCGGGCCGGACGAGGTCGCGCTGGTGCTCGATGCGACGACGGGGCAGAACGGGCTCTCACAGGCGCGCGCGTTCATCGAGGCAGTCGAGGTCACGGGTGTGATTCTCACGAAGCTCGATGGCACCGCACGCGGCGGCATCGTGTTCGCGATCGCGAGCGAGCTGGGGCTGCCGGTGCGCTTCATCGGCACCGGGGAGCGCCCCGAAGACCTCGCACCGTTCGAGCCGGGGCCGTTCGTCGACGCGCTGCTGGCAACGCCGCAGGCCGCCGAGGCCTGAGCCTGTGCCCTCTGTGTTCGCGTGGTACCTGGCGCTGACCGTCGTCGGCGCCGGGGCGATCCTGCCTGCCTCGCTGCTGTTCGGCGGGCTGCGGTCGGGCGGGGCGCTCTTCGCAAAGCCGCTGGGGCTGACGCTCGTCGCGCTGCTGGCGTGGATCGTGGCGGCGGAGACGCCGCTGCCGTACGGCACGTCACTGGTCGCCGCGTGCGCCGCAGCGCCGTGGGCGTGGACAGGCTGGCTGGCGTGGCGGCGCCCCGACCTCGTGCGCGCGCTCCGAGGGCGGCTCGTGCTCATCGCAGTCGGCGAAGTGCTGTTCGTCGCGCTCTTCCTGGTGGCGACGCTGGCGCGGATGCAGACGCCGAACGCGACCGACACCGAGAAGCCGATGGACCTAATGCTGCTCACCTCGATCCGCGCGGCGACCTCGATGCCGCCGGAGGACGGGTGGTTCAGCGGCTTCACGCTGTCCTACTACCATCTGGGCCACGTGATGGTGGACATCGTCGGCCGCATCGCCGGCCAGCCTCCGAGCGTCGAGATGATCCTCGGCGTCTCCGCTGCGGCGGCGATGGCGGGCGTCGCGGCATTCGCGCTCGCGGGCGACATCGTGGCGCTCTCGCCCACGCGGCAGCGCGCGAGCGTGTGGCTCGCGGGCGGGGTCGCGGTCGTGAGCCTGTGCTTCCTCGCGACTGCGGAGGGCTTTGCGGAGCTGCTCTCGGCGCACGGCTACGGGCCGCCGGGGCTCTGGGCAGCGCTCGGCGTCGACGGGCTGCCCGGGACGCAGTTCACGGTCGACGGCGTGCCCACGCAGATGTGGTGGTGGTGGCGCGCGACGCGCGTGCTGCCGGGAACGATCACGGAGTTCCCCGCGTTCTCGGTGATCCTCGGCGACCCGCACGCGCACCTGCTGGCGCTGCCGCTGGGTGTGGTGGCGCTGGCGACGGCGCTGCCGGCGTTCGCGGGGCGCGAGCCGCTGCACTGGGGGGCGTGGCGACGCAACCCCGGTGCGCTGCTGCTGGCGGCCTCGGTGTTCGCGGGGCTCGCGATG
>JBAYUZ010000142.1:0-3794 GCA_041674885.1 Dehalococcoidia bacterium | reverse complement strand
GTCGCCGAGCGTCATCCGCGCCATCGCGGAGCACTCGATGTGCCAGCCGGGGCGTCCCTCGCCCCACGGCGAGGCCCAGTGCGCGTCGGCCTCGGTACAGGGCTGCCAGAGCAGGAAGTCGAGCGGATCGCGCTTCAGCGCCGCGGGCTCTGCAGGGATGCTGTCGCTCACCGGCGGCGAGGTGCGCAGCTGTTCCAGCGTGAGCCCGTTCAGCGCGCCGAAGCGGGGCGCAGTCGTGGCGTCGAAGAAGACGTAGCCATTCACCTCGTAGGCGTGCCCGCTGTCGAGGAGGCACTGCACCATCTCGATGATCTGCGGGATCGACTGCGAGACGCGCGGGAATGCCATCGGCCGCTTCACGTTCAGCGCGTCCATCTCCGCCAGGTACACGCCGTGGTTGCGGTCGGTGAGCGTGGGGATGTCAATGCCCAGCTCCGCCGCCTTGCGGATCATGTCGTCATCGATGTCGGTGATGTTCTGGACGTGCAGCACCTCGTACGACTGGAACTCCAGGTAGCGGTGCACGGTGTCGAAGACGACGAAGGTGAGCGCGTGGCCCAGGTGGCCGACGTCGTAGGGCGTGATGCCGCAGACGTACATGCGTGCGACGCCCGGCTCCAGCGACTGGAACGGTTCAACGCGCCCGGACATCGAGTTGTAGATGGAGAGCAGCGCCGTCCTCCTTGTACCCATCGGGGGTATCCGGCGCTCATCGTAGCATGCGATCTCGGCGGTGCACGGACGCCCTCCGGCGGTGTGCCGAGGCAGGCTGCGAGCCCCTATAGTGCGCGCATGGCAAAGACACCTCAGCTCAAGATCGCCCGCGTCCGCGTCGACGGCCGCACGAGCACCGCGCTCGTGCGCGGCCGCCGAGTCCACCTGGTGAAGGGCGGCCCGCTGGGCAGCCTGCAGGAGACCGGGGACATCTACCCGCTCTCCAAGGTCACGCTGCTGCCGCCGATCCAGCCCGGCAAGATCGTCGCGATCGGCCTCAACTACCACACGCACATCGGCGACCGCGCGATCCCGAACAAGCCGGAGCCGTTCCTGAAGGCGCCGAACTCGCTGATCGGCCCGGAGGGCACGATCGTGCTCCCACCCGACGCCGGACGCGTCGACGAGGAGGGCGAGATCGTGGCGGTGATCGGCCGCCGCGCGAAGAACCTGACCGAGGACGAGGTGGACGACTACGTGCTGGGCTACACCGCCGGCAACGACGTCTCCGCGCGCGAATGGCAGGCGAACGACCTGCAGTGGTGGCGCGCGAAGTCGTCCGACACGTTCACCTCGATCGGGCCGTGGATCGTGACCGGGCTCGACCCGGAGCAGATCGACATCTCCGTGCGGCTGAACGGCGCCGAGGTGCAGAAAGCAAGCACCGCGGAACTCATCTACTCGATCCGCAAGTGCATCGCCTTCATCACCAGCGCGATGACGCTGGAGCCGGGTGACGTGGTGTTCACCGGCACCCCCGGCGCGACCTCACAGCTCGGCGCGGGCGACCGCGTGGAGGTCGAGGTCGGCGGCGTCGGCGTGCTCTCGAACGTCGTGGCGGCGGGATGACCCGACCGCTCACCGTCGCGCTGCTTCAGCTGCGCGCCTTCGACCTCGCCCAGCACCGCGAGGCGTGGGACGACCTGCTGCGCCACATCGACGAGGCGGCGGCGCTCGACCCGCGCCCCGACCTCATCGTGCTGCCGGAGGCGTCGTACCCCGCCTACTTCCTCCACTCGCGCGCGGCGTACGACGCCGCAGGCGTGCTGCCGGATGCCGAGGTGCTGGCGACGCTCGGCGAGCGCGCGCGACGGTACGGCTGCTCGATCGCCGCGGGCCTCGTGCTGCACGGGCAGCCGGGTACGCCCGCCGAGGGGCGGCTGGAGAACGTGGGCGTGCTGATCGGCCCGGACGGCACGGTGCGCAACCGCACGCCGAAGGCGTTCCTGTGGCACTTCGACACCGAGTGGTTCGCGCCGGGCGTGACGCACGAGGTGTTCGATGTGGCGGGCGCGACCGCGGGCATCCTCGTCTGCGCCGACGCGCGACTGCCGGAGATCCCGCGCTCGCTCGCGGTCGGCGGCGCCGAGGTGATCATCGACTGCACGGCGTGGGTGTCGTCCGGGCGCGACCCTGCGGCGCTCTCCACGCCGCAGGTCGACTACCTCATCCCCGCCCGCGCGATCGAGAACCGCACGTGGGTGGTCGCGGCCGACAAGTGCGGGCCGGAGGCCGACACGCTGGTCTATGCCGGTCGCAGCGGGATCTGCGATCCGGACGGCAACTGGGTGGCGCAGGCCCCCGCCGACCAGCCGGGCATCGTCCACCACACCATCGACCTTGACGCGCCACGCCGCGCGCCGGTCGGGCGCCGCCCGGAGCTGTACGCGCGCGCCGCGGTGCCGGGACACGTCTCCCGCGCCTGGTCGCTCGCGCGCGAGCCGATTGCCGCCGAGGGCGGTGCAGCGCGCATCGCGGCGGTGGCGCTCGACGCCTCGCCGTCCGCGGTCGACCTGGTCGAGCGCGTGCGCGGCCTCGTGGGCTCGCTCGCGCAGCAGGGCGCGAAGCTCATCGTGCTGCCCGACCTGAGCGGCAGCGACCCGCGCGGACTGAGCGAGGCGGAGCTGCTGCCGCTGCTCCAGTCGCTCTCGCGCGAGACGCGCGTCCTGGTAGCCGCGCTCATGGCGGAGCGCACCGAAGGCGCGACGTACCGCACCGCGTACCTGCTCGGCACCGGCGAGGTGCTGGCGAAGCATCGTCAGACGCACCTGACCGCGCGCGAGGAGGATCTGGGCTTCACTGCGGGCGACGAGCCCGCGCCCGTCATCGACACCGCGATCGGCAACATCGGCCTGATCGCGGGCGCCGAGGGGCTGGTTCCCGAAGTCGCGCGCGGGCTGAAGCTCGCGGGTGCCGAGGCGCTGGCGTGGTGTGCAGGCGACCTGGGCGTCCCGCTGCGCTCGCTCGCGCGTGCCCGTGCGAACGAGGAGCGCGCGTACGTCGTCTTTGCCGGTGACACCTCGACGGCGGGCGGCGGCTACGTCGTCGACCCGACCGGCGTGGTGATCGGGGAGACGCTCGCGGGACGCACGATGGCGATGTCGGCAGACATGCACCGCATGCTGGCGCGCTGGAACGACATGGCGCCGGGCACGAACCCGGTGCGCGACCGCGATCCAGAGGCGTTCCGCATCCTCTTCACGCCGTAGCGCTCGAGTGCCTCGGCCGGTTCGGGAGCGTCGAGGCTAGTCCCAGACGCGGCGGCGCGAGCGGCAGTGGACGCACATGATCACGATCTCGCGGCGCGGCGGGCGGACCTGCTGGTTCGTGACCGTGTGCTCCGAGATGTGTGTCATGCAGAACATGAGCTGACAGCGCGAACAGAGGTGGCGCATTCGCTCCTCGCACTCCTCGTGCGCGCAGACGCTGACCGCGTTGGCGATCTCCACGCGGCGCTTCCATTCGAGGTGAGCCTCGACGTCGCGCACCTTCGTCACGCACGCCTTGCGATCGCAGACGTTCGTATAGTCCGCGCCCAGCTCGCCGTGGCGACCGCAGAAGGGCTTGCCGCAGTACACGCACTCGGCGATGGCCACGGCTCCGCACGAGCCGCGGAACAGCCCTCCCGAGTGCGCACAGGGTTCGGCAATCACGCGGGCGCAGTCCCTCGTCGTCGTCGTCGGCGGGTTCTGCCTCTTATTGTCGCACGAGCGGGCACACGAGGCCTGCCACGACACCGCGGTGCGCCAGCGTGAGCATGGTCCCTGTGCTCCGCACCTCGCTGCCCGCGCCCAGCACCT
>JBAYUZ010000141.1:0-3820 GCA_041674885.1 Dehalococcoidia bacterium | reverse complement strand
CCGACGTTCGGCGACGACCTCGATCCCACCGACGACCTGCAGCAGCTCGTGCACGCGCTCCAGCAGGCGAAGCCGGGCGCGCTCGACCCGCTGCCGCGTGCGCCGTGGTTGGAGCGGCTGCTGCCGGAGTGGGAGGTGCTGCGCGCGCTGCCGCACATCGCGCCCTTCCACCGCCACCCCGTCGACGTGCACTGCTGGCGCACGGTGGTCGAGGCGCGCCAGGCGATCACGGAGGACTTGGAGCAGACCGCCACGCCCGCCGTCGCCTCGGAGCTGCCTGATCACGATGAGCTGCTGCTCTGCGCGCTGCTCCACGACATCGGCAAGGGGCACGAGGGCGACCACTCGACGGTCGGCGCGGTGATCGCGGAGCGCTTCGCCGCCCGCGCGGGCCTCGATGCCGAGGCGGCAGCGCGACTGCAGGCGGTCGTGCGCCATCACCTCGTCCTGCCCACCGTGGCGACGCGTCGTGACATCGCCGATCAGCGTGTGGTGCGCGAGATGGCCGAGCTCGTCGGCGACGCGCGGACGCTGCGGCTCCTCTACCTGGTCGGCGTCGCCGATGCGCGCGCCAGTAGCCCCGACGTGTGGAGCGCGTGGAAGGCGCAGCTCATGCGCTCGCTGTATCTGCGCGTGCTCGCGGACCTCGACGCGGAGGGCGAGCCGGAGGAGGCGAGTGCGCGGCTGCGGCGCGACGCGCTGGAGGCACTCGATGGCCGCGTCCCGGCGGAGGCGCTGGAGCGCCACCTGCGCGTGCTGCCGACCAGCTACCTGCTCAGCACGCAGCCGGAGCAGATCGGCATGCACATCGCGCTCATCGAGCAGGCCGCGGGCGGCACGGCGGTGGCGCACGACCGCGCCGGTGACGTCGACCGCCTCACGATCGTGACGCGCGACCGCCCCGGCATTCTCTCGCTGGTCGCCGGGACGCTCGCCGTCCACAACGTCACGGTGCTGGGCGGCACCGCGTTCACGCGCGACGACGGCGTGGCAATCGAGGTCATGTACGTCGCCGACGGCCTGGGCCACGGCATCGATGAGCGGCGCTGGGCCCGCGTCTCGGAGGCTGTGCCGCTGGCGCTCGCGGGCGAGTTCCCGATCGACGAGCGGCTTGCGGAGACGCGCCGCGCATATGCCAGCGCGACGCCGCCTGCGCCGCTCCCGACCACGGTGAGCGTCGACAACGTCGGCTCCGACCTCTACTCGATCGTGGAGGTCACGGCCGCTGACCGGCTCGGACTGCTGTACGCGATCACCAGCACGCTGCACGCGCTCTCGCTCGACATCCACGTGGCGAAGGTCGACACGATCGGGCGCGAGGTCGTGGACGCGTTCTACGTGCGGCGCGAGAACGGGCGCCGCATCGACGCCGCCGACGAGATCGAGCGACTCCGCCAGCGCATCGAGGCTGCGGTACGAGCGATCGATGCGGGGTCGGGCGTCGCCGTCTAACCCTCCGCAGATGCCAGGCGGTTCACCCACGCGGTGAGGCGCTCCACGAGCCCGTCCGGGTAGACGAGGTGGGTGCCGCCCAGCACCTCGGCGAGCGGCAGCCAGCGCGCGACGAAGCGCGCCTCACCCTCGATCGCCACGAGGGGGTCGAGGTTCGCCGGGGCATGGCCGGGCGCGGGGACGCAGACGTACTCGAACACCACCTCGTGGCCGGGGCGGCCCTGGTACGTGAACAGGTTCTCCGTCACGCCCAGCGCCTCGCGCACCTCGACGGCCATGCCCAGCTCCTCGTGCAGCTCGCGGGCGGCAGCATCCTCGGCGCGCTCGCCGAACTCGACGCCACCGCCGAGGGGGCGGAAGAACGTCTGCTGCTTCACGGTGTCGTAGCCCTCCGCGCAGAGCAGGCGGTCGCGCCAGAGCAGCACGGCGAGCGCGAGCACGCGGATGTGAGCGGGGGGCGGTGGGCCGGGCTCAACGGGCGGGATGGTGGTCACGCGGGCTCCGGAGGCGTGCGGGGGTTGCATGGTAGGATACCGGGCGGCGCAGCGCCGAGCGCGCGCCGTCCAGCCTCGCGTGCGAGTACGAGTGGAGAACCGACGATGGCGAAGTCGTTGTACCAACTGGGTGAGGTGCCGCCGCTGGGCGAGGTGCCGGAGAAGATGCTGGCGAGCCTCATCCGCCCGTCCCGCTTCGGCCAGCCGAAGGATGCCTTCCAGATCGAAGAGGTCGCGGTTCCGGAGGTCGGCCCCAAGCAGGTGCTGGTCTACGTCATGGCCGCCGGCACGAACTACAACAACGTCTGGGCGGCCCTTGGCCAGCCCGTCGATGTGATCGGGGCACGGCAGCGCCGCGGTGCCGCCGAGGACTTCCACATCGGCGGCTCGGACGCCTCCGGCGTCGTGTGGGCCGTCGGCTCCGAGGTCACGAACGTGAAGGTCGGCGACGAGGTCGTCCTCTCCTGCGGCCAGTGGGACGAGAACGCCCCGGATATCCTCGCGGGGGCCGACCCCATCACCTCGCTCTCCAACAAGATCTGGGGCTACGAGGAGAACTGGGGCTCGTTCGCCCAGTACGCGCTGGTCGACCACTACCAGTGCTTCCCGAAGCCGAAGCAGCTCTCGTGGGAGGCCGCCGCGGCGTACATGCTCGTCGGCGCCACCGCGTACCGGATGCTCGCGGGCTGGCCGCCGCACGTCGTGAAGCAGGGTGACCCGGTGCTGGTCTGGGGCGGCGCGGGCGGCCTGGGCACGATGGCGATCCAGATCGTGCGCGAGATGGGCGGCATCCCGATCGCCGTCGTCTCCGGCCCGGAGCGCGCCGAGTACTGCATGTCGCTGGGCGCGAAGGGCGTCATCGACCGCCGCGAGTTCAAGCACTGGGGGCGCCTGCCCGACCTCGATGACCAGGCCGCGTTCGCCGAGTGGATGGGCGGCGCGCGCGCGTTCGGCGCGAAGTTCTGGGAGGTGCTGGGCGAGCGCCGCAATCCGAAGATCGTCTTCGAGCACCCGGGCGAGGCGACGATCCCGACCTCGATCTTCATGACCGACAACGCGGGCATGGTTGTGATCTGCGCGGGCACCTCCGGCTACAACGCGGATGTCGACCTGCGCTACCTGTGGATGCGACAGAAGCGCCTGCAGGGCTCGCACTTCGCGAACACGGAGCAGTGCGCCGCGTTCAACCAGCTGGTGGTCGACGGCCGCATCGACCCGTGCCTGTCGCACACGTACAACTTCGACGAGGTCGGCGAGAGCCACCAGGCGATGTACGAAAACCGTCACGCCCCCGGGAACATGGCGATCCTCGTGAACGCCCCCCGGCCCGGCATGACCGAGATGCCGTAGCGAATGGCTGAGGGTGATCGCTGCCACTTCTGCACACAGCGACCTCGGGAAGAGGTCGCTGTCGCTCGCTGGCGTCCCACGGATCCGGACGACCGCGAGCGCCTCACGCTCTGGCTGTGCGGCAAGCACATGGAGCGCCTGATCAAGGGCGGCCCGCGCGGCTGGGCGCACGAGGGCTTCGTGCACAAGCAGGGCTGGTGGTGACACCGCGCGCCTGAGCATGGGGTCAGGGAGCACCCTGTCGCCCACGCGCCTGCCAAGTTGCTAAGGTACCTGCGCGCGCCTTCTTGCTGCCCTCGCGGGGCGGCCTCGATGCGCGCGTCGTCCGGATTCGCCGGTTTTGCGGATCCGTGCGAGGCGGCAGGGAGGCCGAGCGCGTGCTGGAGTTGCTGCTGTTCGTACTCTCGGCGTTCGCGTTCGCGGCGTGCGGCTGGCTCGCCTACCGCCTCGCAGATGGCGCCCCGCGCAGGGAACGCCCCATCTGGCTGCTCGCCGCAGTCGCCTGCGTCATCGGTTTTGCGGTG
>JBAYUZ010000140.1:0-3879 GCA_041674885.1 Dehalococcoidia bacterium | reverse complement strand
GGGTCGGGGATCTCGTGGTGTTCCGCCACGCCCCAGAGCATGAGGTCGCGGATCTCGGCGACGAGCTCATCCCTCGACATCTCGATCAGGTAGCGGCTCATGCGCCCAGTGTACGCCGCGCGGCAGCGCCGTCTCGGAGGAAGTGGCACACGCGGGAGCGGGAGGCCCCCAATGTCGCCTCGATGGTCGGGTGTGCGATGGTGTGCGCATGGCGGACGTGACGATCGTGGCGAAGGCGATGAACGACCTCGCGGATGACTGGCACTGGGTGGTGCTGGTCGATGCCGCCGAGGTCGAGCCGCGCGTGTTCCGCACCTCGCGCGTGCGCACGCGCTGTGGACTGCACATCTCCGACGTGCCGCGCGTGGTGCGACTCTTCGACATGGGCGCGCCCGACGAGCCGACCTGCCCGAAGTGTCTGGAGGGCGGCCTCGATGCAGGCCTGCGCGCGCAGATCAGCGAGGTGCTGCGCCAGGCCGAGGAGGCGCCGGCCGGCGTGCCGTAGCGCATCTTCTGGCGCCGGTGACATGCGAAGGGCCCGCAGCTGCGGGCCCTCGTCGTGCGTGCCGTGGGGGACGCGCGTGCGACTACTTCTTCGCGAGCAGGTCGGCCTTCTTCGCCTCGAACTCGGCGTCGGTGAGCACTCCGTCGGTCTTCAGCTTCGTGAGCGCGTCCAGCGAGGACTGCTGCTCGGCGCTGAGCGCCTTGTCGCCGGTCGAGGCCTCGGAGCGGAACTCGCGGATGCCGCGACCGAGTGCTCCGCCCAGATCGGCGACGCGGGAGGCGCCGAAGACCAGCGCCAGGATGACGAGGATGATCAGGAGCTCTTGCCAGCCAAGACTACCGAACATGCGAACCTCCGTGTGGCGGGTGCCCCTCCATGCTACCCCTTGCCTCAGTCGGGGGGTACCCGCGTCGCCCGCACCTCCATGTTCGGCGCGATGACGTCCGAGGCGCCCGGGAGCCCGGAGCCGGACAAGGCGGAACCACAGGTCCTGTTCTGCTGGACCGATCCGAGCGGACGAACGTCCTGAACCTGCTGGAACCTGTGAGATTCAACTGAAATCAGGAGACAGTGAGGGATGGCGCTAGATATTAGCCTGCACTAAGATCGAGGCGTAGCGAGGAGATACCTCGTCGCGGCCGGAGCGAATCATGCTGTTCTCCTTCCTGGTCACCCTGCGCGAGGGTTTCGAGATCGCGCTCATCATTGCGATCGTCCTCGGCTACCTCGCCCGCACCGGGAATCGCCAGGCGTTCGGGCCCGTCTGGGCCGGCGTGGGAATCGCCGCGCTCGTGACGGTCGCCGCGAGCGGCGCGCTGGTCGTCGGCATCGCCGAGGCGAGCGCGAGCGCGCAGGAGGCGTTCGAGGGTGTGACGATGCTGCTCGCGGTCGGCGTCCTCACCTGGATGGTGCTCTGGATGAAGCGTCAGGCGGCGAGCATTGGTGGCGATCTGCGCGCCGGTGTCGATGTGGCGCTCCGGCGCGGATCGCTGTGGGCGATGGTCGGTCTCGCATTCTCCGCGGTGATCCGCGAGGGCATCGAGACCGCGCTCTTCCTCGTTGCGGGTGCCAGCGCGGCGACCGACTCCGGCGTCGCGTTCATCGGTGGCGGAGTCGCCGGCTTTGCCGTTGCGGCGGTGCTTGGCTACGGCATCTATCGAGGCTCACACCTGCTGCCGATCCGGCAGTTCTTCACGGTGAGCGGCATCGTCGTGATCGTGCTCGCCGCCGGATTGCTCTCAAACGGGCTGATGGAGCTGCAGGAGTCGGCGCTGATCCCCACGCTGGGCGGTCGCCCGTGGGACACCGACGGTCTGCTGTCGATGACCACCACGCTCGGTCGGCTGGCGCACACGCTGATCGGGTACGACTCTGCGCCGACCTGGGGCCAGATCGTGGCGTACTGGACCTATCTGCTGGGCGGCATCGCCGCGTTCACGCTCGTCCGGGTGCGCGTGCCGGGGCGGGCCCCAACGCCGAAGTCGAACGCGGCGGTGGGCCGCTCGTAACACATTCACGGTGCATCGGAAGGACTGCATGATGCCGAACGCTCGGTGGGGAACGGTCGCGCTCGGTGGAGCGCTCGTAGTGGGGCTGCTGGCCGCCGCATGCGGCGAACAGGGCGGCAAGGAGCGCGCGATCGCGATCACTGCCGAGGCGGGCGGCTGCACGCCGACCTCGCTCAGCGTGAAAGCCGGCGAGCGCGTCTCGTTCCAGGTCACGAACAAGTCCGACCAGGATCGTGAGCTGGAGGGCATCGACGGCACCAGGGTGGAGGAGGTGCTCATCCCGAAGGGGAAGACGCGCAACATCCCCGTCACCGTGCCCACCGACGCGAAGGAGCTGCGACTGAAGTGCTACTCGCCCGCCGGCCCCGCGACGATCATCGAGGTCGACGTGGAGTCCGAGGGCGCGCACAGCTACGAGACGAAGCAGGCCCCGAAGGCGACAGTCGAGGTCGCACTCGACTCCTTCACGATGAAGCCGAACGTGCCGAGTGCGCCCGCGGGGCCGATCAAGTTCATCGCGAAGAACGTCCACCAGCGCGACGTGCACGAGCTGGCGGTGCTGCGTCTGAAGGACGGCGGCTCCCCGGAGAACACCGGAGAGGTCGAGGATCTGGCGGCGGGCAAGTCGGGCGAGATCGTGCTCGACCTGCCCGCGGGGAAGTACCAGCTCGCGTGCCTGATCGCCAAGGGGCAGGCCGGGAGCAGCGTCGACCACTACCAGCAGGGCATGGTCGTGCCGTTCGAGGTGAAGTAGCGCGCGTTAGGCGCTGACGTCCAGCGCGCGGCCGTCGAGCGACGCCTCGACGAGCCGTCCGCCCTCGATCACCACGTGCCGAGGCGTGCCCGGGTTCCGGCGCGCCTCGGTGTGTCCCACCAGCAGCACCTCCGCGTGCATCCGGCCCGGTGCGAGGTCGAGCAGGCCGACGGTGCCGAGGCGTGTCTCGCGGTGGTGCGGCAGGTTGGGCGATCCCGAGTTGATGATCACCACGCCGTCCGCGTGATCCAGTCGCTCCACGTGCGTGTCGCCGCCGATCAGCACGTCGAGCGCGCGCGCCTCGAAATGGCGTGCGGCGAGCTCCGCGGGTGTCGCGCCCACCGGGCGCAGGTCGTGCACCATCCCGATGCGCCAGCCCTCCAGCGTCAGCACCTGGGTCTCGGCGACACGTGGGTCATCGAGCGTGTCGTGGTTGCCGCGCGCCGCGATCACCGGCGCGAACTGCTCGCACCAGTCGAGCACGGAGCGGCTGACGATGTCGCCGCCGTGCAGGATCAGGTCGCACGTCTCCAGGAAGCGGGCGCACTCCGGCCCCAGCTCATCGAGCTGGCGCATCAGCGAGGGCAGGTGGGTGTCCGAGATCAGTCCGACGCGCATGGCCGCACGGTAGTCCGCGTGCCGGCGCTCGGCAACGGACTGGCCGGCGGTGCGACGATGCTCGCAGCGTGGGGCGTAGGTGAGGGAGCGACGCGATGCCGAACCCGGTGGTGCACTTCGAGATCGTCGGACGCGACGGCGACCGGCTGATGCAGTTCTACCGCGACGTCTTCGACTGGCAGATCGACGTGAACGAGGAGATGCACTACGGCATGGTGCAGCCGCAGGGCAGCGGCATCGGTGGCGGCGTGAGCGGCGTCGAGGGTACCGAGGCGGAGTCCGGCCCGCGCGTCAGCGTGTACATCGAGGTGCCGGACGTTACGGCGGCGCTGGCCGAGGTGCAGCAGCACGGCGGTCGCACCCTGCTCGACGTCTCGGATGTGCCGGGCGGCGTGACGATCGCGATGTTCATGGATCCCGAGGGCAACACGATCGGTCTCGTACAGGCCGGCACCATGGGCGGCGCTAGTCGCGCGGGGTGAGCTCGAACGCCT
>JBAYUZ010000139.1:0-3953 GCA_041674885.1 Dehalococcoidia bacterium | reverse complement strand
TCTTCCCCGGCCGCCGCACAGCAGGCATCCGACCCGCTTCGTGACCTCGTCTCCGTCGGCGCGCCCTTGGTCGCCTCGGCGGGGATGCCGTCCGCGGCGGAGCGGGCGATGGCGGCAGCGTCCCTGGCTGCCCCCGGGGCGAATGAGGTGGCTAATGCCGCCGTCGCTGGAGACTCCCCGGTAGGGGAGCCGGGCGTCGCCCCTGCGATCGGCGTCCCGAACCCGTTCGACGTGTTCTCCTCGCTGGACCCGCGGACGTGGGCGACCGCGATCCTCGATGCGATTGTCGGGCTCATCGCGGGGTCAATGATCGAGGCGATCCGCGGGTTCGTGGACTGGGCGTCCGGCCTCGGGGACTCGTCGCTCAACATCATCACCCGCACGCCGCCTGCCGGGACGTACGAGAGCACGACCGTCCGGGCCCTGTGGGACCTCTCGCGCGGCATCGCCAACGCGAGCCTCGCCGTCATCGTCATGTGGGGCGGCTTCAACGTCATCATCAAACAGCACCTGATGCGCTCGCCCTACGACGGTGTGATGGAGCTCCTCCCGCGCATCCTGCTGGCCGCGATCGCCGCCAACCTCAGTCTCGAACTGGTGCGCGTCCTGATCGACCTCAACAACGCGCTCGCCGGCGCCGTGGGGGGAGTAGGTCTGCCCGGGTACGACCAGGCCACGGCGTTCCAGTCCGACATGGCGATGGTGATGGTCGCGGTGACCTACGCGATCGTGGCGCTGCTGCTGACCTTCCAGATGCTCATGCGACTCGCCCTAATCTGCCTCCTGATCGTCGTTGCGCCGGTGATGGTGGTGACGTGGGTCCTCCCACAGACGCAGGGATGGGTGCGGTGGTGGGCGCACCTCCTGCCCATCACGGTCATGCAGCAGGCGGTCCAGGTGCTCGTGCTCCGCATCGGCACGGCGCTGATGGTGGAACTGACGCCCGGCAGTCCGTCGAACGCGTTGCTGACGCTGCTGCTCGGGATCGCCGTCTGCTACCTCACGCTCCGCGTGCCGTCGATGCTGTCCAGCCAGGCGCGGTACTCCGGCCTGAGCTCGGTGGTCTCGCTGGTCGTCCTCAGTCGGGCTGCGGGCGGACTCGGATCGCGCCTCGGCGCGGGTGCCGGAGCCCGCTGATGGCGAAGCTCGTGCTCGTCGCTGGCTCCGTCTTCGGAGACTTCACGCGGGACGCGATGCGGCTCGTGGGGGCGCTGCTCGGAGCCGTGATGGCGATCGTCATCCTCACGGTCGTCGCCGTCGCCGTGACCATCGCGGTGCCCTTCGCCGGGTTTGGCGGTGGCGGGTCGCAGCCGCCGGTACCGCCCGCCGAGCACCTGGCCGTCATGGTCGACGTCTCGAAGGAGACCGGGGTCCCGTGGGCGCTGCTCGCCGCGATCGCGTCGGTGGAGAGTGGATTCGGCCAGAACATGGCCACCTCCTGGGCGGGCGCGGTCGGCTACGGGCAGTTCATGCCCCCGAGCTGGGCCGCGTTCGGGGAGGGCGGCGATCCCTACGACTACCGGGATGTGATCCCGGCGATGGCCCGCTACCTCCTCGCCGCCGATGTCCTGCGCGACATCCCGGGGGCGGTCTACGCCTACAACCACGACTGGGACTACGTCGCCCTCGTGCTCAGCCGCGCGACCTACTACGCCGCCCTCGGCGCCAGCGTCCCCGTCGACATCGCCGGAGTGACGCCATGACGGCGAGCCGAGCACCGGGACTCGTGTTGATCGCACTCGCGGGGGTGCTCCTCGCGTTCGCGGTGACGGGCGTGTGTGGGGGCGTCACGCAGCTCACGGCCCGCGATGACCAGTCACGCGCCGCGGACGCCGCGGCGCGCACCTTCGTCGTCGCGCTCGGGACGTTCGACTACCGCGATCAACGCGAGTACGCGGTGAGCCTTGCGCCGCTCACGACGGGCCCGTTGCGGGATGCGCTCGCCGTGGCTTCGGTCGATCCAGAGGCGGCGAGGACGCAGCGCACGATGACGACACGCATCGAGTCCGCGTCCGTCACGTCGCTCGCCGACGGCCTGGCCACCGTCGCGGTCACGTCCACGCAGGAACGCCGGTGGGTGGACCCCGTACTGGGGCAGTCGCTCCACGAATCGCTCACGCAGCTCGTGCTCTGCCAGCTCGTCCGCCAGGACGGGCGCTGGCTCGTGGCCGGGCTCCATCCACAGGCAGTCGAGACGGCGCGCCCGGTCGCGCGCTGAGAGAAGGAGACAGGCATGGATCAGATCAACGCGGTCTTCGCGAACATCCTGAACATCGGGGTCGGCATCGCGGTCGCGGTGGCCGCGGTTGCGACGATGGTGGGCGCCTTCATCTACATGACGGCAGCCGGCAATCCCCGCCAGATGGAGGTCGGCAAGGCCGCGATCGTCAATGCGCTGACGGGGCTCGTGATCGTGCTGCTGGCGCGCGTGATCGCCGGCCTCATCCAGAGCGCCGTCACCGGGGCCGCCTGATGGAACGCCACGAGATCCCCACCCACCTCGAAGTTGCGGATCGCGCGTTTCTCGGCCTCACGATCCGTCAGCTGCTTGCGGCGGCGATCGGGCTGGCGCTCGCCTACGGCGCGGTCAACGACCTGCCCTTGCCGTTCGGACTGCGGCTCGCCAGCGCGCTGGCGGTCGTGCTCGCCACAGCCGTACTCGTGCTCTGGCGGCCCGCTGGGCGGCCCGCGGAGGAGTGGGCGTTCGTGTTGTTGCGGTACTGGACGACGCCGCACGTCGCCGTGTGGCGGCCGCGCGAGCCTGCCGGCGGTCCTCATGAGTTGCGCGAGGTGGTGCTACCGCCGTCCCCCCGGTTGCAGCGGAAGGAGGCCGAGGATGCAGCGTAGGCACGCGAGCGCACAGGAGTCGCTGCCGCTCGACGACGTATCCCGTGACGTGCTGTGCCTGCGCGGAGGCGACTACCGCGCGGTGCTGGAGGCGGGGACCGTCAACTTCGCGCTCAAGTCGGAGGCGGAGCAGGAGGCGATCCTCGCCGGGTACAAGCGCTTCCTGAACAGTCTGGCGTACCCGATCCAGGTGCTCGTGCGGATCGTCCCGACCGACGTCGAGGTCTACCTCTCCGGGCTGCGCGAGAGCCGGAGCGCCCGGCCTGGCGACATCTGGCGCCGCCTCGCACTCGACCATGAGACCTTCGTGCGCCGCCTGGCGCGGGAACGCACCCTGCTCGACCGCCGCTGCTATGTCGTTGTCCCGGCCGGCGCGGGCGGCGTGTTCGAGCGCACCGGCTTCCCCTGGCCACGGCGACGGGCAGGAGGGCGGGACGAGGCGACCACGCTCGCCGTCGCCCGGCGCACGCTCACCTTCCGGTGCTCCGAACTCGCACAGGGGCTCGCCGCGTTCGGCGTCCCGACGCGGCGTCTGGCTGCCGAGGAGCTGGTGGCGTTGTGGCGTGCCTCGTTGGTCGGCACCGCGGTGACGGCGGGCGGTGCGCCTCCGCTGGCGACACCGGTGCTGACCGCGCCGCCGGTCGCGGCCGTCCAGGGCAAGGAGGCCGCCCGTGCCTAGCCTCCCCTCCTGGCGCCGGCAACCGGCGCGGTCCGCACCAGCGGGCCAGTCGTTCGCGCTCGGCACGCGGACGGCGGCCGACATCGCCGCCCCGTCCGCGATCGCCGAGGCGCGTGCGGAGGTCACGATCGACGGCTCGGCGAGCCGCGTGCTCGCGATCACGGACTACCCGCGCCACGTCACGCCCAACTGGCTCGGACGGCTGATCGACGCCGACGAGCCGCTGGACGTGAGCCTTCACCTGGAGCCACTCGACTCCAGCGGCGTCGTCCGGTCGCTGACGCACCGGATGGTCGAACTGCAGTCGTCGCGCATGCTCGATGCGAGAGGCGGCCGGATCGCGAGCATCGAGCGCGAGGTGGCGTATGAGGACGTGGAACGTCTGCGCGACGCGCTGGAGCGTGGCGACGAGCGCGTGTTCTCGACG
>JBAYUZ010000138.1:0-4044 GCA_041674885.1 Dehalococcoidia bacterium | reverse complement strand
CCTTCGACCCGCTGGCGGAGATGCTGGCCGAGGCCGATCGCCGCCAGGAGATGGTGGAGGACGCCGAGGACCAGGAGTGGCTGTGGATCGAGCTCGATGGCGCGCACGTCGGCTTCATGATGCTGCAGACGCTGTACGACGAGCCGCTGGTGAACCTGCGGACGCAGGACATTCGTGACGTCTACGTGGAGCCGTTCCACCGCCGCAAGGGGCTGGCGAAGGCCGCCGTGGAGGCGCTGCTGGTGCGGGAGCGAGAGCATGGCTCCTCGCTGGTGACGGCGGACGTGCTGCGGGACAATGCAGCGGCACTCGCGTTCTGGGAATCAATGGGGTTCGCGGTGCGTGCGCATCGGACGGCACGCCGTCCGTAGACGGGTTCCACAGATGATCTGGGATGTTCACTGTCACTTTCCTCGGAACTTCGGAGCCGAGGTGGAAGAGGATCCGGCGAAGCTGATCGACCAGCGCGCCGATGCGCTGCGCGCCGCCTGCGTCACACGCGCCTCGCTGCTGTCGGGCGGCGGGCGCACGGGCAGCCTGACGTACGAGGACTGCCTGACCTACGCGCGCCGGCACGAGGATCTGTTCGTGCCGGTGGCGGTGGTGCCGATCGATGAGTCGAATGGCCACGACGTGCGGCACGCGCACGAGCTGGGCTACCGCGGGCTGAAGATCATCGGGTCGAAGCACCCGTACGACTATCACGGCTACTGGCGCACCTACGAGGCGGCCGAGCAGCTGAACATGCCGATCCTGTTCCACATGGGCGTGATCGGCGGCGGCGTGGATTACTCGATCACGCACCCGCGGCGTGACCCGCGTGCGGCGGAGACGATGGCGCGCATGCAGCGCATCGGTCGCGGCGCGCCTCGCGATGTGTCGGCGGCACGGATGCGTCCGTTCCACCTGGACACGCTGGCGAACAACTTCCCGCAGCTACGGATGATCGGCGCGCATATGGGCGGGACCGGCAACTACGACGAGGCCGCCTCGGTCGTGCGCTGGCGGCACCACGTGTACCTCGATCTCTCCGGCGGCGACACGATCGAGCGGCACGCCGAGGAGCGCGGGCTGATCGGCAAGGAGATCGGTGTCGAGAAGCTCGTGTGGGGCTCCGACTGCCGCGACGAGGAGATCGGCGAGCACGTGGAGCGCCTGCACGCGATCTTCGGCCGGCTGGGGCTGGCCGAGGACGAGCGCGACCGCATCCTGTATCGGAACGCGGCGGAGATGTTCGGCGAGGTCGAGCCCCAGCTGGCGCAGGCGGACGCCTGATGGCCGACGAGCCTCGCGAGCCGTTGGACGGCGAGGAGACCCCGCGCGAGGCCGGCGGGGTCGACGAGGCCGTGGTCGACGACGCGGGGCTGGACGACGCGCTGGTCGAGGCGGCGGACCTGCTGGAGCATGACGCGGAGCCGGAGGAGGCGGCGTCGGCAGATGCCGTTGCCGAGGCCGCTGCGTTCACGGCGATCGCGATGGAGGTCACGCTGCCCGATGAGGCGCCCGAGGCTGCGCGCCCGGGCCGCCTGGAAGGGCTGCTGGGCGGGTTCGCGAGCCGGATGCCCGCGCTGGTGATCCCGGTGTCGGTGGAGGCGGTGATCCTCACCGCGCTCGTGTCGGTGGGCTTCCTCGCGTTCGTGCTGATCGAGCCGACGCCGCGGTGGTTGGCGCTGCTGCTGGCGATCGTGGCGGGGCTGGGCGCGGACGGGGTGCTGCGCGCGGCGCGACACCAGCCGTTCGCCTCGGGCGCTGATACGACACCGTTCCTGTTCCTGCCTGCCTTGTTCGCGCTGGCGACGCCGGTGTTCCTCGAATACAACGTCGGCGGGTTCTGGGCGGTGCCGGGGGCGCTGATCGCGGGCCTCGCGTTCGGCGTGATCGTGGTGGCGGAGGTCGCCTCGGTGCGGGTGGACGAGCCGCTGCGCGTTCCCGCGCGGTTCGTGGCGGCGGCGGCCACGTACTTCGTGGTGTTCGCGCTGTTCTCGCTGGCGTACGCGTTCGACCTCGACCTGGCGAGCGCGGTGATCGCCGTGGGGCTGATTGGGGTGCTGCTGGCGGTCGAACTCCTGCGCGACGACCAGATCGATGCGTACGAGACGCTGGTAATGGCGGGCGTGATCGGCATCATCGTGGGCGAGGCGCGCTGGGTGCTGCAGTACATGCCGATCGACGGCTACCTGGCGGGGTTGACGCTGCTGCTGCTGTTCTACTTCGTCACGGGCGTGGCGCACGCGTACGTGGTGCGCCAGCTGGATCGCACGGTGGCCGCGGAGTACGGCGCGGTGGCGGTGGTGGGCCTGTTGCTGGTAGCGGGGGTGCGCATCGCGGGCGTTGCCTGACCTCGATTGGTCGGGGCGTGGCTCGGGGGCGGCGGCTCTGCTAGCATCGGTGCTGCGGTCGGGGAGTGGCGCAGTCTGGTAGCGCACTTGACTGGGGGTCAAGAGGCCGCACGTTCAAATCGTGTCTCCCCGACCAACCTGATTTCCCAACGGTTCCTGGCGGTGCCTCGCCTTCCCTCGATAGTACACGGCTGCGGTCAGGTGCTGACGGGTTGGGGAGTGGCGTCCATCGTCGAGGAGCGTTCACTGCAGGCCGGGATCAAGCCGATCCACCCGCAACAGTTGCGGCACACGTTCGCCCACCAGTGGCGATTGGCTGTGGAGACGACGACTCGCTGATGGCGATCGCAGGCTGGCGGTCGTCGAACGGCAGAGCTGGCCCAGAAGCCCTTGACGGCACCGCCGCCTGGACACGCGATCGCTGGTCGCGGTCGTGTCAGCGCGTCGTCTCGTGTTCGAGATCGAGCGCTTCCTCGGCGAGGCGCGCCAGCATGGCGAAGGCGTGCTCGTGGTCGGCGGTGCCGTCGAGGGCATCCGGGCCGTTGTACCAGTCGAGCACGACGTACTGGGCCCCGAGGTCCTGCAGGCCGTGCAGGTCTCCTCGGATCTGTTCCAATGAGCCGGTCCCCGGTGCGCGTGTCGCCTCGTCCAGCGGTTCGGCGGTGATGTGCATCCTGATGCGAGGGCACAGAGGCGGCACGGGCTTGCCGAGGCGCTCCGCTTCCGCGCGCAGCTGGGGGGCAAGGGTGTCGCGCAGGGTCGCGACCGGTTGGTTGATGGGATGCCACGCGGCCTGGTGGCGGATGGCACGCCGCATCCCGCTCTCGCTGTTGCCGCCGACCCAGATGCGTGGGTGCGGGCTCTGGCGAGGACGGATCGCGGAGACATCGTCGAACTGGATGTGCTTCCCTGCGTACGAGACGAAGCCAGTGCCAGTCCAGAGGGCGGTGATGGCCTCGATCGCCTCGTCCGACCAGGCGCCTCGGCGGTTGTGTGGCACGCCCAGCGCGGCGAACTCGTCCTGCGCGTTGCCGATGCCCACGCCCAGGATGACTCGACCACTGCTCAGTTGATCGAGATTGGCGACGTGTCGCGCGAGCAGCACCGGGTGGCGATACGGCAGCACGATCACGGTCGTGCCGAGGTCGATGCGGCTGGTACGCGCCGCGAGCCATGACAGCGTGATCAGGGCGTCGTAGTACGGCTCTGGATAGCGAGGTGTCACGCTGGGCGTGATCGCGACATGGTCAGAGATGAAGATGCCGTGGTAGCCCAGCGCCTCGACCGCCTGCCCCCAACGCCCGATGGACTCGGGGGTGATGCCGGGGCCGAAGTTGAGGAAGTTGACTCCAACCTTCATCGGGCTGCCTTCCGTGGTGCGTGCGGTACGCCGCTCGAAGCATCATGCGGCATTCGAGGCCGTGGATGGGGCGGCCCGGAGCGCCGTGCACCTGCATGGACGCCGGCAGGCGGGATCGATCCGGCGCGTCCGCTGCTGGATAGAATCGGGGCGCCTCTGATGGTCGGGGGCGGGCTCGGCAATGGAGTGCGCCATGTCGTCGTCACAGCAGGTCGCGGAGTGGTTGGCCGAGTTCGCCGCGGCGCTTGAACGCGGCGATGCGACGGCGGTGGCGGATCTGTTCGGCGAGGAGTGCTACTGGCGCGACCTCGTCGCGATGACGTGGAACATCAAGACGATGGAGGG
>JBAYUZ010000137.1:0-4068 GCA_041674885.1 Dehalococcoidia bacterium | reverse complement strand
GGCGAGGCCGCCGCAGTGCTCAGCGCCCTCGGGCACTCGCCGGGCGACCTCGATCTGCTCGCGTACCTCCGCAGCCGCTAGCCCAGCCTCTGCGTCATAGTCGAGGCGGAACGGCACCTCGGGGGCTACACTGTCCGCATGTACGGCTATGACCCAAAGAACCGCGTCGAGCAAGGTTCCTGGCGTGAGACCTGGATCTTCGTGATCGCCGCGTTCGAGGTGATTGGCCCGATCATGGGCGTGTTCCTGTTGATCATCGCAGCGGTGATCGGTTCCCTCGCGCTGCTGTTGATCGATGCACGGCTCATGGCTATCCCCGGCTCGCTGCTGGCGATCGGGGGCTACTGGCTCTGGCGGCGCGAGCGTCGACAGGCAGCCGAGGAAGCGGAGCGACTCGCTGAATAACCCACTACAGGCAGGCTCCTCGCCGCCTCACCGCGCGACGAGGAGATAGGCGATGCCGGACGTCCGCCAGACCGCCCGGGAACGCCTGAGTCGCGAACGCGGCGTGACGACGAAAGACTGGGGCAACCGCATCCCGGTCGCACTCGTCTACCCGAACACCTACTACATCGGCATGTCGAACCTTGCGATGCAGACCGTGTACGCGCTCTTCAACGCGTACCCAGATCTCGTCTGCGAGCGCGCCTTCGTCGACCCGCCCACGAAGGGCACGAGGCAGGCCGAGCCGGTCGTCTCGCTGGAGTCGCAGCGCTCGCTGTCCGACTTCGCCGTCGTCGGCTTCACACTCTCCTACGAGTTCGACTACTTCAACATGGTGCAGGCGCTCAAGCGCAGCGGGATCCCGACACGCTCCGAGCAGCGCGACGAGCGTCACCCGCTGGTGATCGCGGGCGGCGCGTGCATGCTCACGAACCCCGCCGGCGTCGCGCCGTTCCTCGACGCGGCGATCGTGGGCGAGGGTGAGGAGATCATCCCCTCGCTGGTCGGTGCGTGGCGCGACGGCCTGTTCGGCTCACGCGAGGAGCTGCTGGACGAGCTCGCGACGATCCCCGGCGTGTACGTCCCCACCCGCCCGCCGAAGTTCGGCGCGATCGAGCGCCAGTGGGTGCACGACATCTCCGTCAGCGAGGCGCACTCGACCGTCCTCACCGACGACACCGAGCTCTCGAACATGACGCTCATCGAGTGCGCCCGTGGCTGCGGTCGCGGCTGCCGCTTCTGCATCGCGGGGTACGTCTTCCGCCCGCCGCGCTACCGCCCACTGGAGCAGTTGCTCTCGCGCGTGGAGCACTCGCTGGAGCACACGAAGCGCGTCGGCCTGCTGGGCGCGGCGGTCGCCGACCACCCGCAGCTTACCGACCTCGTGCTCGGCGCGCGCGACCTGGGCGCCGAGGTGTCGATCTCCTCGTTGCGCGTCGACAACCTCGAGCCGCGCATGCTCGGCGCGCTCGCGTCGGGCGGCACGCGCACCGTGACCGTCGCCCCCGAGGCGGGCTCGGAGCGCATGCGCCTGGCGATCAACAAGGGCTGCACCGAGGACCAGATCCTCGAGGGCGCCTCGCTGGTCGGCGAGGCCGGCCTGCAGCGCTTCAAGCTCTACTTCATGATCGGCCTCCCCGGCGAGGAGGACGACGACGTCTACGCGATGGCCGCGCTGGGCAACCGCATCAAGGAGCGTCTCGATCGCGCCGGCAACGGCACGCGGGTCGTGATGTCGGTGAGCCCCACGATCCCCAAGCCGTGGACGGCGTACCAGTACCAGGTGCAGTCCGACCCCGCACTCATCAAGCGACGGCAGGGCATCCTGAAGCAGCACCTGGTGCCCGGCGTGGAGATGCGCAGCGACTCGCCGCTCACCGCGCGCGTGGACGATGTGCTCTCGCGTGCGGACGCCCGCCTCGCCGACATGCTGGAGTCGATGCCGGACGGCTCGCTCGCGTCCTACCGGCAGGCGATGCGCGAGCACGGCCTGGACGGCCCGCTGCCGTGGGAGGGCGATCGCCCGCCCTGGTTCATCGTCGACGTCGGCATGACGGAGCGCTTCCTGCTGCGTGAGATGGACAAGCACGAGCGCACGCGACGGACCACCCCCTGTCCCCCACCGGAGGTCGGCTGCAAACTCTGCGGCGTCTGCTGACGCGCCGAAGGAGCCACCGATGTCCGAGTCCACCGCTGCCCTCGTCGAGCGCTACCTTGCGGCGATCGTCGACCCCGGCGCGTCCGCCGAGGTCGTGGGCGCGATGCTCCACCCGGAGATGCTGTTCGTGGAGCGGCCGAACATGTTCAGCCCCGGCGGCTCCCAGCGTGACCGCGCGGCCGTCCTCGAGAGCCTCGGCCAGGGGCGCGCGATGATCGGCAAGCAGCGCTTCGAGGTCCGCGATCACTACGCCGTCGACGACTCGCGCCTCGTCACGCGCGCCCAGTGGAGCGGCGAGTGCGTGATCGACCTCGGCCCCCTGCCCGCCGGCACGCGCTTCCGCGCCGACTCCGCGATGTTCTTCGAGTTCCGTGACGGCCTCATCTACCTCCAGGAGAACTTCGACTGCTTCGCGCTCCCGGAGCTGCCCGGCGCGAACTAGGCTACGAGCCCACAGCCGAAGGATCGCGCAGCATCCCGTCCAGCACGCGCAGCAGCTCACCAACTCGACCGCCACCGGGCGGCGCGTTCGGATAGCGCCGTAGCACGTCGATGACCGTCGGAGTCGCGAGTAGTCGAGCGCCTGCGATACGTCTCGCCCCTTCGCTGCGGTCGTCGCCCGCCGCCAACTCCGCCGCCCGCGCAGCGTACGCAGCCGCGCCGAGTATGTGCCGCACCTGCGTCGCCTTGGCGAGCGGGTGCAGGTAGGCAGCACCCGCCGCCGACATCGCCGCCCGCGCGGCCTCACCCGCCGACGTGGTGCCGGCCTCCCCCGCCGCGCGCAGCGCCGCCCACGCGGTATCGCGCAGCACCGCGCCGCGCTTCTCACCTGCGGCGAACGCACACGCCGCCTCGACCGCCGCGCGCGGGCGCCCATCGCCGGGGCGAGCCAGCTCGAAGATATCGAGGACGCTTGCCGCGCATGCCGCGGCGAAGCGCGTCACCTCGCGCAACTCCGGTGTAGTCAGCACGATCGGGTCGTTCGTCACGCGTTCATCTTGCACGGCTCATGCCTCCCCCACTTGGAATCCGTCGCCCGAGCGCTCATCATTATGTAAGGGGCGTTGCGGGCCACGCGACGGTTCCTCCTGCGTCGCTCGAGCGGTGCGCAGCGCCCCCTCTCCCCTCCCCACGTCGCATCCGAGGCCGTCTCGTGCCGCGGCGGTCGGATGCGCTACTCTGAGGCCATGACCGCCACCACCACGCTCGCCGAGCGACTCGCCGCCACCCGTGACCGCATCGCGGAGGCGTGCACGCGCGCCGGCCGCGACCCGTCCGAGGTGACGCTGGTCGGCGTCTCCAAGACCCACCCCGTCGAGGCCGTCATCGAGGCGGTGCAAGCGGGCCTGCTCGACCTCGGCGAGAACTGGGCGCAGGAGCTGGTGCCGAAGGCGGAGGGCGCCGCGGCTGCGGGTCTCCACCCGCGCTGGCACTTCATCGGCCACCTGCAGCGCAACAAGGTGCGCGAGGTGATCCCGCACATCGCCTCACTGCACTCGCTCGACTCGCTCCGCCTCGCGGACGAGTTGGAACAGCGGATCGCGCAGGCCAACCTCGCGCCGCTCGAGTGCTTCATCGAGGTCAATGTCGCGGCCGAGGACAGCAAGACCGGCGTCGCCACGAACGAGGTCGAGGCGCTGCTCGCGCATGCGCGCACGCTGCCTCACCTCAACGTCGTGGGCCTGATGACGGTCGCGCCGGAGTCGCACGACAACATCGAGGCCGTGCGCCCCGTCTTCCGCACGCTCCGCACGATGGCCGCCGACCTCGGTCTGCCGCAGCTCTCGATGGGCATGTCGGGCGACTACGCCATCGCCATCGAGGAGGGCGCGACCCTCGTGCGTATCGGTACCGCGATCTTCGGCCCGCGCCGCACGGCGTAGGCTCACACACGACTGGACGAGGGGGCGCGGGTGCGCATCGGCATCATCGGCGGCGGATTCATGGGCGAGGCGTTCCTGCGCGGC
>JBAYUZ010000136.1:0-4139 GCA_041674885.1 Dehalococcoidia bacterium | reverse complement strand
CGGCTCGGTCGCCCGCAACGTCGCTCCCCGTGACGAGGTACCCGCGTGATCCTCAGTGACCACTCGATCGGCGAGGCGCTCGCGGCCGGCCGGATCAGCATCGACCCGATCGGCGAGGACGCGATCCAGCCGGCGTCGCTCGACATCCGCCTCGACCGCCAGTTCCGCGTGTTCCGGGCGCACCGCCGCGCCTACATCGACGTGCGCGAGTCGGTGGACGACCTGACCGCCGTCGAGGAGGTCGCGGACGACGAGCCGTTCGTGCTGCACCCCGGCGAGTTCGTGCTGGGCTCCACGCTGGAGCGCGTGCGACTGGGCGTGGACATCGTCGCGCGGGTCGAGGGCAAGTCGTCGCTGGGCCGCCTGGGGCTGCTGGTGCACGCGACCGCGGGCTACGTCGATCCCGGCTGGGACGGCCACCTGACGATGGAGCTGTCGAACGTCTCGACGCTGCCGATCCGGCTCTACTACGGGATGAAGATCGGCCAGCTCTCGTTCGCCGACCTGTCGACGCCGGCCGACCGACCGTACGGGTCGCCGGGCCGCACCTCGCGGTACCAGGGGCAGACCGGGCCGACCTCCAGCCGCGGCTACACCGACTACCAGGCGAAGCTCTAGCCGATCGCCTCGACGCCCCGGAGCGCGCATGCCGACGTCCGAGTTCATGCGCATCGCGCTCGCAGAGGCCCGGCAGGCGCTCGGCTGGTCGTCGCCGAACCCCGCCGTCGGCGCGGTCGTCGTGCGCGACGGGGCGATCGTCGGACGCGGGCACACGCAGCCGCCCGGCCAGGCCCACGCCGAGGTGATGGCGCTGGCGGACGCGGGCGAGCGCGCGTGGGGCGCCACCGTCTTCTGCACCCTCGAACCCTGCGGGCACCACGGCCGCACGCCGCCCTGCACGCAGGCGCTCGCTGCGGCGGGCGTCGCCGAGGTCGTCTACGCCATCGGTGACCCCGACCCGCAGGTGGCCGGCGACGGTCGCCGCCAACTGGAGGAGGCGGGGATCCGCGTCGCCGTCGGCGATGGGGCCGACGAGGCCTCGCGGGTGCTCGAGGGGTACCTGAAGCACCGGCGGACGGGGCTGCCGTTCGTGATCGCGAAGTACGCCGCGTCGCTCGACGGGCGGATCGCGGCGGCCTCGGGCGACTCGCGGTGGGTGTCCGGGCCGCAGACGCTGGAGTGGGCGCACTCGGTGCGACCGACGCTCGACGCGATCGTCGTCGGCTCCGGCACGGTGGTCATCGACAACCCGATGCTCACCGCGCGCCCCGGCGGGACGACCGAGGGCGTGCACCAGCCGCTGCGCGTCGTCGTCGACTCGCGCGGGCGCGTTTCACGTGAAACATCTGTTCTTGCCGGCCCCAACCCGACGCTCGTCGCGACGAGCGAGCGGTCAAGCCCTGAATGGCGCGAGTCCATGCGCGCAGCGGGCGCGGAGGTGCTGGTGCTGCCGGAGCGCGACGGTCACGTCGACCTCGAAGCGCTGGTGCGGGTGTTGGGGGAGCGCGGCGCGCTGACGGTGCTGTTCGAGGGCGGCGGCGTGCTGCTCGGTTCGCTGTTCGACGCGCGCCTCGTCGATCGCGTGCACGCGGTGATCGCGCCGATGATCATCGGTGCCACGGACGCGCCGCCGGCAGTGGCGGGCAAGGGCGCGTGGCGGATGGCAGACGCCGTCCGCCTGCGGGAGTTCGAGGTGCATCGGCTCGGCGCGGATATCCTCGTCGACGGGCTGGTGGAGTGGCCGGAGGGGTAGCGGATGTTCACAGGCATCATCGAAGAGGTCGGGACGGTGCGGCAGGCCGAGGGCGGCGTGCTGGTCATCGGCTGCTCGACGATCGTGGAGGGGACGCAGCTGGGCGACTCGATCGCCGTGAACGGCGTCGACCTGACCGTGCGGCAGATGGACGCGGCGTCGATGACCTTCGATGTCATGCCGGAGACGTTCCGCCGCTCCAACCTCGGGGACTCGAAGCCGGGTGACCGCGTGAACCTGGAGCGATCCGTGCGGCCCAGCGACCGGCTCTCCGGGCACATCGTCCGAGGCGTCGTGGAGACGCGCTGCACCCTCGCCAGCCTCACGCCGGAGGGGGAGGCGATCATCGCCCGCTATCTGGCCCCGGCGGAGTACCTGAAGTTCATCGTCATGAAGGGGCCGGTCTGCGTGGACGGGGTCTCTCTGACGGTGATGGGCAAGGACGCCGAGTCCTTCTCGGTCTCGCTCGTCCAGTACACGCAGGAGCACACGAATCTGACGGCTCGGCAGCCGGGTGCTAGCATCAACCTCGAAACCGACATCATCGCCAGGTACGTCGAGCAGTTCCTGGAGGAGCGCGCGCAGGCCTGACGAGGCGCGGAGATCACATGGCCCGAGCCACCACCACCGCCACTCGCAGCAGCGGCACCGTCAGCGTCGAAGAGGCGATCGAGGAGTTCCGCGCGGGACGCCCGGTCATCATCGTGGACAACGAGGATCGCGAGAACGAGGGCGATGTCTGCATCGCCGCCGAGTTCTGCACGCCCGACGTCATCAACTTCATGGCGAAGCACGCGCGCGGCCTGATCTGCGTCGCGATGACCGGCGACCGCCTCGACCACCTCGAGCTGCCGCTGATGACGGGGGCGAACACCTCGCCGCTGGGCACCGCGTTCACGGTGACGGTGGAGGCGCGCGAGGGCGTGACGACCGGCATCAGCGCCGCTGACCGGGCGCGCACGGTGCAGGTGCTGATCGACCCGCAGGCGACCGCGCACGACCTCACCCACCCCGGCCACACGTTCCCGCTGCGCGCACGCGATGGTGGCGTGCTGGTCCGCGCGGGCCAGACCGAGGCCTCGGTCGACCTCGCGCGACTCGCGGGGCTGTACCCCGCGGCGGTGATCTGCGAGGTCATGTCCGCCGACGGCACCATGGCGCGGATGCCGGAGCTGCGGCGCTTCGCGCGCACGCACAAGATGAAGATCCTCACCACCGACGCGCTGATCGCCTACCGCGTGCGCACGGAACGCCTCGTGGAGCGCGTGACGGAGTCGGAGCTGCCGACGCGCTTCGGGCAGTTCACGGCGATCGGGTACCGCACGCTGATCGACACCAAGGAGCACGTCGCGCTGGTGATGGGCGACGTGAGCGGCGAGGAGCCGGTGCTGGTGCGTGTGCACGACCAGTGCGTGACCGGCGACGTGTTCGGATCGCTGCGCTGCGACTGCGGCGAGCAGCTGGAGCAGGCGATGCAGCGCGTGGCCGAGGCCGGTCGGGGCGCCATCGTCTACATGGACCAGGAGGGCCGGGGCATCGGCCTGCACAATAAGATCCGCGCCTACCACCTGCAGGACGCCGGCCTGGACACTGTCGAGGCGAACGTGGCGCTGGGCCTGCCGGTCGACAGCCGTGAGTACGGGGTGGGGATGCAGATCCTGCTCGACCTCGGCATCCGGCGGCTGCGGCTGATGACGAACAATCCGACGAAGCGGTCGGGCCTCGAAGGCTTCGGGCTGGAGGTCGTGGAGCGTGTCCCGCTGGAGGTCACGCCGAACCCGCACAACCTCCGCTACCTGAAGACCAAGCGCGAGAAGATGGGCCACCTGCTGGCCGACGAAGGGCTGGCGTGATGCCTCGTGTCCTCGAAGGGCCGCTGGATGGTGCGGCGCTGCGCGTGGCGATCGTCGTCTCCCGCTTCAACGAGCTGATCACGGAGAAGCTGCGCGACGGCGCGGTCTCGACGGCCCTCGAGTGCGGGGTTCCGGACGAGTCGATCGACGTGGTGTGGGTGCCGGGCGCGTTCGAGCTGCCGATGGCCGCGCGGTGGCTGGCTGAGTCCGGCGAGTACGATGCCATCGCGTGCGTGGGCGCCGTGATCCGGGGCGAGACGCCGCACTTCGACTTCGTCGCGGGCGAGGCGGCGCGGGGCATCGCCGACGTCGCGCGCGAGTGGGGACTGCCGGTGACGTTCGGCGTCATCACCTCGGACAATCTCTCGCAGGCGCAGGCCCGCGCGGGTGGCACGGTGGGCAACAAGGGTCGCGAGGCGATGCTCGCTGCGATCGAGATGGCCACGCTGCGCCCGCTCCTGCAGGCGTAGCATCGGCGCACCGCACCTGCGGACAGGCGCGGCGAAGGGATACGGACATGACCCCTCCTCCAT
>JBAYUZ010000135.1:0-4160 GCA_041674885.1 Dehalococcoidia bacterium | reverse complement strand
TTCGCCCTCGACGCGTTCGCCGAGGGCGTGGAGGCGGTCGCGACCGGGCGCATGACGGCGCGGCAGGCGTCCGAGGCCGACGCGCGCCTCGACCCGCTGGACGAGTAGCCCGGTGCGCCAGCGACTGCGGCGCAGACCCGACGACCCCGCGCTGCTGCCCGCCGACCTCGACGAGGTGCAGCACGCGCCCACGCTCGATGCGCAGGCCGCGCAGCCCTCGACGCCACCACCGGCGCTGCACGCCTCGCTGCGCGCGCTGCAGGCGACGGCAGGCAACCGCGCGGTGCAGCGCCTCGTCTCGCCCGCCTCGCAGCGTCGAGGTGCGCCCTCGGCGCAGCGTCACCCGCAGGGACCGCACGAGCTGCCGATGGAGGATGAGGACGACGCGTACGAGGTGCCGGAGGTGCGCATCCCGCCTCCCGGCTCCGGGCGCGCGATCCCGGTGCGCTTCCGGCAGCGGCTGGAGACGGCGTTCAACGTCGACTTCTCCGCCGTGCGCGTGCGCGAGGGGCTGGTCGCGCCGCAGCTGGGCGCGGTGGCGTACACGCGCGGCATGGACATCGAGTTCGCGCGCGGGCACTACAGCCCGCACACCGGCAGCGGTCGCCGCGTACTCGCGCACGAGCTGGCGCACGTGCTGCAGCAGCAGGCCGGTCGCGTGCCGCTCCCCCGCCTCAACGACATGCCGAGCGCAGCGCTCGATGCGGGCGTGCCGGTGAACAACAACGCGTACCTGGAGTCCGAGGCGTCGCGACAGGGCCGCCGCGCCTCGTGGGGTCTCCCCGCGCGCGTCGCCGGTCAGCGCCTGACGACGCACCGCCCGTTCATCCCGGTCGTGCAGTCCTCGCCGGTCGGGCGGCTCGCCGCCGCCCCGCCGAGGGAGTAGCGCGGTCTACAGTCGCGTCAGAGATACCACTGTCAGGGCATCAGTTTGGGTATCCACCCCTACTTCGCAGTCAACAATGAAGGGAGAACGAGTGCGTGATAGGAGGGCGAAGAGTAGATGGAACGTCTCGTCCTCAGAAACGATGGTGTCAATCGAATCATGCCCTGAGTAACAGCGAACACTTCGAAGCCCCGACTTTCGTCGTTCCTCGATCGCATCAAGAAGCGGCGCTTCTCGCTCCGATACGAACCCGTGAATCATCCGGGGCTGATCGGCCTCTAACTCGGCGAGTACGGCAGTGGCACGCTGCCCGACGAACAACTCAATCACCCGATCATGGGCGTTAGGCGCGTAGCTACCCCAACGCGGACTTAGGAGGTAGTCCGGAAGGGCATTCAGTCCCCAGACCTGAATCTGAAAATCATCTGTTGCACCGCGGTTCTCGACGACTAGGTACAGGATCCGTCCGTCAGGGCGGACGGCAACAGAGAGGAGTGGGGTCCGGGAACGATGCAGACGGAAGACTGCGAGCACACCAAGAAAGAAGAATAGTGCCGCAATCCCCGTCGTCCCAATGGGCCTAGGTGCCAGGACTGCTGCTCCGACGGCACCTGTTAGAACCACGAAGAACAGAGCCGGATCCGCAGCATTGTGAAATACGGCGATTGGCTGAAGGTAGGCAAGAACTGCTTCAATCAGTCGTCGAGCAAGACCTGCCTCCTCGGCACGGATCGACGCCACGGACTGCTCGCGTTCCATCGCCTACTCCTCCGGTCGCACCCTGACCGTCTCCTCGCGCGTCGAGGGGTCGTCCATGCGCGAGGTGCCGATGACGAAGCGGCCGGTCGGCGGGCCGGCCTCGGCGACGAAGCCGGCGTCGACGGTGGCGGTGATGATGAGGTCCACGCCGGGGCGCACGTCGCCCTGCACCGCCGTCCAGAAGTCGGTGGCATCGGTGCCGTCGTTGCGCTCCACGTGGATCGTGGGCAGCGGGCGCACCTCGGCGTAGCCGCCGGGGAGGTACTGCACGGGGAACTCGGTGTACTTCAGCAGCGCGGTCAGCACGGTGCCCAACAGCTGGTGCTCGTCGCGCACCTCGCCCGCGAAGGCGGTGATGAGGTAGCGGCAGTCGATGCGCGGCTTCGGTGGGCGGCGCACGGTGCGGCCGTTCACGATCGAGGTCTCCATGCCGGCCTCCTGGTCGGTGGAGTTCCGGCGCAGGTCCCACAGGAAGATGTTCACCGTCGGGCGGTTCACGCTCGCGCCCCAGTCGCGGTTGGGGCGGTCGAAGACGATGTCGATCTCGTTCGCGGGCAGCGAGGCCTCGGCGCGCAGGTACGCCTCGATCGCGTCATCGAGCAGATGCAGCACGCTCGCCTCCCATCTGTGTGCCGCGCTGGGTGAGCGTGTAGTACGGGCCGAAGTCGTCGGCGGTGCGCAGGCGGCCCATCTTCTCGAACTCGCGCTCCAGGGCGTGCACGACGTGCAGCATGCCGATCGCCTCGCCCGCATCGGCCGCGAGGAAGGCCGCGGTGAGCGCGGCGTTGCGGATGTTGCCGCCCGCGATCTTGAACTGCCGCGCGAGGAAGTCGAGGTCGATCGCCTCGCACGGCGCGCTCGCGGGGAAGGACAGCGCCCAGATGCGGCGGCGCTCGCCTTCCTCGGGCACGGGGAAGTCGACAGAGACGTGGATGCGGCGCGTGAACGCCTGGTCGATGTTCCCCTGCAGGTTCGTCGCGAGGATCACGATGCCGTCGTACATCTCCAGCCGTTGGAGCAGGTACGCGGTCTCAATGTTCGCGTAGCGGTCGTGCGCGTCGCTCACCTCGGAGCGCTTGCCGAAGACGGCGTCCGCCTCATCGAAGAACAGCACGAGGTTCGCCGCGGCCGCAGCAGTGAAGATGCGCTCGAGGTTCTTCTCGGTCTCGCCGATGTACTTCGACACCACCGAGGAGAGGTCGATCTTGTAGAGGTCGAGGCCGAGGTCGCCCGCGACGACCTCGGCGGCCAGCGTCTTGCCGGTGCCGGAGGTGCCGGCGAACAGCGCGACGATGCCCGCCGAGGGGATCGGGCGGTAGCCCCACTGCTCGTAGACGGTGCCACGATGGCGGTAGCGCGCGGCGAGCTCGTGCAGCTGCGTCGCCTGCTGCTGCGGCAGCACGATGTCGTCCCACGTGCGGCGCGGCCGGATGCGCACCGCGAGCGAGTCGAGGTGACCACTGGCGAGCCGCCGCACGGCGGCATCGAGGTCGCCGCCCACACCCTCGTACGCGCCGGCGACGAGGCGCAGCTGCTCGGCGTCGAGCCGGTGCCGCTCCTCGGGCGCGCGGCCGATGCTGCGCTCCCAGTCCTCGGTGCGCGCGAAGCCCTCGGGCGCGCGGCGCTCCGTCCACTGGCGACGCGGCAGGTCTTCGAGCGCCAGCTCCTTCGCGGACGACAGCGCCCACGCGAGGTGCGACGCGCGCTCGATCCAGTACGCAGCGTCGGTCGGCAGCTCCGCTTCGACCTCGACGGCGACGGCGAGGCCGTCGAGGCTCGCCTGGCGGATCACGGCGCGCCACGCGTCGTCGCTCGCAGGCAGCGGCGTCACGAGCATCCGCGCCGCGCGCACCTCGGCCGCCGCGATGCGGAGCCGCGAGGTGCGATCGCCACCGGAGACCAGCAGGAAGTCAGCCGCGCCCTCGAACGCCGCAACGACCTCGGCGCGACGCGGCAGCGCGGGCTCGCGCGCGGCGACGCCCGCGAGCGCCCACGCGACGCCTTCCGGCAGCGACACAACGCGCGCCGCCCACGGCCCGCTCTCCTCGATCGCCACGAGCTCGGCGCGACGCAGCGGGGCATCGAGCGTCAGCGCGGCGGTCGCGCCCCCGACCAGCCGCTGCAGCGTCGAGAGCCACAACCTGGGCGCGCTCACGTTGTCCTGCACGTAGCCGACGAGACGCTGTAGCGGCGGCGACAGCTCGACCGCCGCGACGAGCGCCAGCACCTCGGCGGACGTCACGTCGAGGTGTGCCTGTCGCGCGATGCGCGTGAACGGGGTGTCGGCAGCGAGCGAGGCCACGAAGTCGGCGCGGCGCTCCGCGAGGCGCGGCGCGAGGTGCGGCTCCAGCGCGGCGAGGTCGGCGGGACGCCCATCGAGCCCCGGCAGCTCCGAGAGCAGCCGGTCGACCTCGGCGTCGTCGATGACGAGGCCTGCGAAGTCGCGCGGCAGCACGCCCGCCATGCGCCGACGCACGGCCTCGGCCTCGATGACCGCGGAGGCGAGGAGCCGCCA
>JBAYUZ010000134.1:0-4168 GCA_041674885.1 Dehalococcoidia bacterium | reverse complement strand
CGCGCCGATCAGCACGCGGCTGGTGTGGACGTCGGCACCGGCGTCGGTGCGGCCGACGCGCACGGTGAACGTGCCGGTGTTGTCCTCGATGACGCTGCGGACGGGGTGGCCGTCGCGGAACTCGGCGCCCGCGCGCTGCGCGTGCTCCACGAGGAACGCGTCGAGGCGACGGCGCTGGGTCATGTACGAGAGCGTGCGCCCGGCGTCGCGCGTGACCTGGCGGCCTCGAGGCCCACCCATCACCGCGCCGGTCACGACGTGCTCCACGACCGGCGAGAGGTCGAACGGCAGGAGGTTGGCGCAGCGCACCGTCACCCCGCCCCCGCACGGCTTGTCCCGAGGGAACTTCGCGCGGTCGAGGAGCAGGACGGAATGGCCCCGGCTGGCGATCTCGCGCGCCGCAGTGGAGCCCGCCGGCCCCGCCCCGACCACGATGGCGTCGTAGTGCATGCGGGTCATGGTACGGCGGCGGGCGGTTAGGGGTTGGGGTGAGAACGAGTGTTCGCGCAGGTGAATACGCGCTAGAATCAAGTCTCAGGTGAGGGAGGACAACGGTGGCTGGAGCCAAAGTACGGGTCACGGAATCCCAGCGTGAGTACGTGGCAGAGGTTCCCAGCGTTGCGGCCACTCGGCACCGGGTTGTGTTGGGTGATGCGCGAGACCTGTCGTGGATTCCCGATTCGAGCGTCCACCTTGTGTGCACGAGCCCGCCCTACGCCGCGCTGAAGGAATATCCCGAATCAGACGGGCAGTTGGGCAACATCCCTGACTACGACGAGTTCCTCGCCGAGCTTGAGAAGGTATGGCGGGAGTGTGAGCGCATCCTCGTTCCCGGCGGGCGAATTGCATGCGTCGTTGGCGATGTATGTATCCCCCGGAAGCGCGGCGGACGGCATTACGTCCTTCCGCTGTCGGCTGACATTCAGGTTCAAGCTCGGGAGGTCGGTCTCGATAACCTCACCCCGATCCGCTGGCTGAAGGTCGCGAACATCTCACTTGAGGCCTCCCGGTCAAGCCGGTTCTTGGGGAAGCCGAATCTCCCGAATGGGATCGTGAAGAACGATCTGGAGCACATCCTGCTCCTTCGGAAACCAGGCGGTTATCGGAGCCCAACGGTCGAGCAGGAGCAGGCGTCGCGTATCTCCACCGATGAGTATGTGAAGTGGTTCTCGGCCGTGTGGTCCGATGTCACCGGTCAGCAAAGGAAGTCTCACCCCGCACCATTTCCGGTGGAGATACCTCGACGCTTGATTCGTATGTTCTCGTTCGTTGGAGACACCGTTGTCGACCCGTTTGGCGGTACCGGCACCACGGCTCTCGCCGCGATGGAGACAGGTCGCAATTCGGTCTCCGTTGAGATTGATCCGACGTACGTCGACCTGATTGAAGCGCGGCTAGCTTCCGGGCGGTTTGAGTCCGAAGTTGAGGTTGAGCGCTCGCCGATTCCGATCCGACGCGGAGCATAGGGTGGCTGCTCGTCGCCGGGCGGCGCTGCAGGCGTTGAAGCCAGCGGGAACCGGGCTGGAGACAGTCGACGCGCTTTCCGTGGATCCCGTGCCAACCCTCTCCGGTTACGTGCAGGCTGCTTCCGAGTACATCCGCTCGGCGCGGATGTTGAGCCCTGGCGCGGCGAAGCGCGCTCAGATCGCTCTATCAGGTGGGTTGGGCCGAGTTCTTGCTTCCGAATTGAAAGCCCGTTTGCCTGATATCCAGGTTGTTGCAGGAGAGCGCACCGTCGCCGGGGCGTTGAGGTCTGCTCGGGCGGATGTGTCCGAGTCGCATGAACTCGACGGTCTACGCCTGGCCGTTGAACTGAAGCCGATCAACTTGGCGGTCGGTCGCGCAATCTGGAATCGGTTTGGCGATGTGCGGGCATTCGCCGTCAACATCCATTTGAAGTTTCCATTTGCGGTCGTTGGCGGCGTTCTTGCCATACCTACGTCGGAATGGAAGATCGGATCGTCCTCTGCCTCCGACGTCCAAGAAGTGGTGGATAGCGACGACGAAGAAGCCGTGGACGAACTGCGCGTCGCGGCGCGCGCCGGCCGCGCGTTACAGCTGGTTCCAACGACCCACCTAATAGCTCGCGCGATTCGCAGGTTCGAACGGACGCGCGCTCGCGAAACGGAGGCAGATGCAACGCATCTGCTTGAGGCAGTGGCTATCGTCGTCTACGACCCGGAAACGGGTGTCCTGAGTGACTCGCTTCCCGCTCTCAGTTCGAAACTGCGCTGGGAGCATTTCGTTGCGGCACTCGCCGAAGCCTATGAGTTGCGCTTCGAGTCCTAAGCCAGCGCCATGACCGTCGCCGCGAATAGCGCGACCTGCACCGCCACGGCGGCAGCGAGCAGCAACGTGCCCGCGATCCGATCCCAGGCGTGTAGCACGGTGCCGAGGCCGAGATTGGCAACGAGCAGGATCGTCGCGGCCCTCGGCAGCTCCAGGATGGCGTCGCGGCCGGTCACGGTGATGACGGTGCTCTGCGTGCTCGGCGGCCAGTTCAGCGTCAGCGCCTGCGGCAGCGAGGCGTAGCGGATCGCGACGTGGATCCACACCACCGCCAGCCCCACCACGGCGGCAGCCGCGAGCCCGCTCGCGACGCGGTCGGCGAGCAGCGTCTGCACCAGCCGGCCGGCGCGCTCCACGCGGTGCACCACGGGGGCGGTGGGGCCGAGGTCCTGCCGCAGCTGCACCTCCTGCGCGAAGGCGGCGGGATCCTCCACGCTGATCGCGTAGTTGCGCTCGGCGGTCATGACATAAAGGACGTGGTCCGGCGTCTGGTGCGTCGAGTAGAAGAGCACGGGGCCGATGCGCTCGACCTCGGCGTTGCCCACGTGGTGGCCCCACCACGACACGCCTCGCACGCGCGGCACGCCCACGGCGGAGCCGGGCACGAGACGCTCGATGCTGTGCAGGGGCACCACCTGCCGCACCGGCCCCCACGCGATCACCAGGCCGTTGCGGTCGAGCGCGTACGACATCGTCGCCAGGCTGTAGGTCCAGTAGACGAACACCACCGTGAGCGCGACCGCCAGGACGCCCGCCGCGTAGGCCGCGAACGTCATCGCGACGTTGTGGTCGCCCGCCCCCGCGTTGAACAGCAGGAACGCCAGCCCGCCCGCCCACAGCGAGAGGGCGGCGCCGACGATCAGGCCCAGGACGCGCGGCGGCTGGTAGTACACGTGCTGCCTTCTCGGGCTCGGCGCGCGCGAGGTGCGGGCGTCGCTCGGCGGGAGTGTGCCACCTCGATTGTCCCCCGTGCAGCCGCTCGGCGGCGAGGGGCCCGAGGCGGACGCAACGAGCGGGCCTCGAAAGGCCCGCTCGGAGTGGTGCGCTGGGGGGACGACGCTGTGACCGAGGCCGCTAGGCGCGGACGGCGCTCTCCTTGAAGATCGGCGTGAGCCAGTCGGTGTAGCGCGGGGTGCGCCCCGTGATCGCGTCGAAGTAGGCGCGCTGCAGCTCGCGGGTGATGCGCCCCGGCTTGCCGTCGCCGACCGGCACGCGGTCCACCGAGAGCACTGGCGTCACGTGTGCCGCGGTGCCCGTCATGAACACCTCGTCCGCGATGTAGAGCTCCGTGCGGTCGATCGTGCGCGCCTCGAACTCGTAGCCCAGATCCTTCGCGACCTGCGCGACGGTCTCCAGGGTGATGCCCTCCAGCACGTTGTCGGCCGGCGGCGGGGTGATCAGCTTCCCGCGGCGGATGAGCACGATGTTCTCGCCGGAGCCCTCGGAGACGTGGCCGTCCTGGTTGAGCAGGATCGCCTCGTCAAAGCCGTTCGTCTGCGCCTCGGTCTTGGCGAGCGAGTTGTTGACGTACAGGCCGTTCACCTTGGCCCGCGCCGGGATCATGTTGTCGTCCACGCGCCGCCACGAGGAAACCGCGGCGGTCATGCCCGCGTCCGAGTCGACGTAGGCGCCGAGGGGAATCTCGAAGAACAGGATGTCGTCCGCGACGTTGTGCACGCGCGGCCCGATCACGCTCTCCGACTTGTAAACGATGGGACGGATGTAGACGTCCTCGCGGTAGTCCGAGCGCCGCGCGAGCTCCGTGACGATGTCACACAGCTCGTCGTCCGTGTACTTGATCGCCATGCGCAGGATCTTCGCGTTCTGGCGCAGGCGGGCGACGTGCTCCCGCAGGCGGAAGATGTACAGCTCGCCCTGG
>JBAYUZ010000133.1:0-4210 GCA_041674885.1 Dehalococcoidia bacterium | reverse complement strand
GAGGTCGTACTTGTCCTCGACCTCGCCCGCGGACATGCGCGCCTCGTACGACTTGTTCACGCCCTGCGCGATGTCGCCGGACTGCTCCTTGATCGAGGAGAGGACACCGCACGTCTCCCAGTCGAAGCCCATCGCGGAGGAGTTGTAGCCAATGTCGCGCACGGTGTTACGCACGATCTCCTGCAGGTCGACGTAGGCGTTCGTCGTGATCTCGCCCAGGATCGCGACCCAGCCCGTGGTCGCGGTCGTCTCGCACGCCACGCGCGACATCGGGTCCTGCGCCAGCATCGCGTCCAGCACGGCGTCCGAGATCTGGTCGCACAGCTTGTCGGGGTGCCCCTCAGTCACCGACTCGCTGGTCATCAGCAGCGACGGCGCGCTCATGAATGTCGTGGTCATGCGTTGCCCCTCTCCGGCCTCGATGCTCCGAGGCGTTCGTGTTGCGCTCGGCCGGCCGCACCCGCGGCCGGCGCTGTGACTAGTGGGTGCCGAGCTCCCAGGAGTTGAGATACTTCTCCTGCTCCTCGGTGAGCGTGTCGATGCTGACGCGCATGGCCTCGAGCTTCAGGCGCGCGACCTCGTCGTCGATGTTGCGCGGGACGTCGTAGACGCCCTTCTCGAGCTTGCCGCCGGTGACGAGGTGCTCCGCGCACAGCGCCTGGTTCGCGAACGACATGTCCATGACGGACGCCGGGTGCCCCTCGGCCGCGCCGAGGTTCACGAGGCGACCCTCGGCCAGCACGACGATCTTGCGGCCGTCGCGCAGCGTGTACTCCTCCACGTTGTCGCGGAGCGTGCGCTGACCCTCGGTCATCCCGCGCAGCGCGACGAGGTTGATTTCCGCGTCGAAGTGGCCGGAGTTCGCCAGCACCACGCCGGAGCGCATGCGGTCGAATGACGGCGTGTCGATGACGTTGACGTCGCCGGTCACGGTCACAAAGATGTCGCCCTGCGCGGCAGCCTCCACGATCGGCATCACGCGGAAGCCGTCCATGACGGCCTCCAGCGCGCGCACCGGCTGCACCTCGGTCACCACGACCTGCGCGCCCATGCCGCGCGCGCGCATCGCGACGCCCTTGCCGCACCAGCCGTAGCCGGCGACGACGACGGTCTTGCCCGCCAGCAGGATGTTCGTCGCACGGGTGATGCCGTCGAGCGTGGACTGGCCGGTGCCGTAGCGGTTGTCGAAGAAGTGCTTCGTGTCCGCCTCGTTCACCGCGATGATCGGGTAGGCGAGCTTGCCCTGCGCCGCCAGCGCCTTCAGGCGCACGACGCCGGTCGTCGTCTCCTCGGTGCCGGCCAGCACGCCGGGCAGCAGGTCGGTGCGCTGCGTGTGCAGCAGGGCGACCACGTCCGCGCCGTCGTCCATCGTGATCTGCGGGCCGTGCGCGATGACGGCGTTGAGGTGGTTGAAGTAGGTCTCGTTCGACTCACCGCGGATCGCGAACGTCGGGATGCCGTACTCGTGCGCCAGCGCCGCGGCGACCTCGTCCTGCGTCGACAGCGGGTTCGAGGCGGCGAGGCGGATGTCCGCACCACCGTCCTTCAGTGCGAGCACCAGGTTCGCGGTCTCAGAGGTCACGTGGAGGCAGGCGGCGATCTTCACGCCGGCCAGCGGCTTGCTCGCGGCGAAGCGCTCCCGGATCGTGCGCAGCACCGGCATCTCGCGCGCGGCCCACTCGATGCGGCGGACGCCCGCCGCCGCCAACCGCGGATCCGCAACGTCGCCGGTGGAGTTCGTGTCGGTCGTCAAATCGTGCCCCTTTCGGCGGACCCGGCCCGAGGGGCTCGGCGGAACCGCGGACGTGCTGTGCGGACTGCCGCCCGCGTGTACTTGCTATGGATTGTCGCCGCCAGAGCGCACAGGCGGAATCGGGGCCCCCGTCGTCACCTCGTCGCCCGGCGTACCCCCGGCGGCGGCCCGCCGTGCCGCCCAGCGTCGCAGCCACGCGCCCACGCCCAGGAGGTCGCGGCGCCGGAGGCGCGCCTCCACCACGTCGCGGTCGTACTCGAAGCCCAGTCGCGTGTACGCCTGCACCGCCGGGGTGTTCATCGGGTTCACCGTCAGCACCACCGACCGGCAGCCGTGCCGCGTCAGCAACTCCTCAGTCACCGCCGAGGTGACCTGCGTCGCCAGCCCGCCGCCCCGGTACGCCGGGTGCGTGAACACGTTCCCCACGACCGCGATCCCGCCCTCGGGCGAGACGACGTGCGTCCCAGCCACCGCGACCAGCCATCGGCCGTCGTATGCGCCGAAGTAGACGCCGCGCTGGATGTGCGCGGCGGAGTAGCCCGTCGGCCCGCCCTCCGTCGAGTACAGCGCGTTCAGCGCTGAGACGTCGGATCCCATGAGCCGCCGCACGTTCCCCTCGGTGCGCCGGAACGCGAAGCCGTCGACGGCCATGCGGCGCATCGCGACGGCCCCGCTCACGGCGAAGTGGCGCTCGATCACCGGCATGTGCTCCGGCGCGCCCGTCGCGAGGTAGTTCGATGCCGGTCCGGGGTGCAGCGAGAGCAGCGCGTCCAGCGCCGCCGGATCGCCGATCGTGACGATCGCGCGCCCCATCCCGGCGTCCGAGTGCATGAGCAGCGCGCGGCCGGTCGGCCCCTCGGCCGCCCAGAACTGCGACTCCTCGAACAGCATCGGCTCCAGCTGTGCGACGGCGTACGCCGCGTACGTGCGCTCGTCCGCCATGAGCCGGTCGAGCTCACGCGGGTTGCGCATGCGGCGCACGAGGTAGCGGGCGCCCGCCTCGGCGGCCTCCGCGTGCCGCCCGCGCAGCGCGTCGGTCACGCCGTGCCCCCGTCGGCTGCGCCCCAGTACGGCGCGAGCAGCGGCGCGAGCCGTCGCCGCGTCTCGATCGGCACCAGCTCGCGCGGCGTAATCAGCGCCGTCGCGAGCGCCTGTCCGCAGCCGCACGTGCGCGCTGCGGGCATCGAGGCGATCGCGCCGCGCACGACCTCCAGGCCCGCCGCCGCGTTCTGCTGCAGCCGCGCCATGACGATCGAGGCGGTGACGTCGTCCTCGCCCTCATGCCACACGTCGTAGTCGGTGACGAAGCAGATCGCCCCGTAGCAGAGCTCGGCCTCCCGCGCGAGCTTTGCCTCCGGCAGCGCGGTCATGCCGACCAGGTCGGCACCCCAGGAGCGGTAGAGCTGCGACTCCGCGCGCGTCGAGAACGCCGGGCCCTCGATCACCACCAGCGTGCCGCCACGGTGCGTCGTCACGCCTGTCTCTTCGGCGGCAGCCGCGAGCGCCGTGCTCGTCTCACCGCAGAACGGGTCGGCGAAGCCGACGTGCCCCACCAGGCCGTCACCGAAGAACGTCGATGCGCGCCCCTGTGTGCGGTCGATCACCTGATCCGGCACGACGGCGTGCAGCGGTTCGAGGTCGATGCGCAGCGAGCCCACCGCCGAGACCGAGAGCACGCGTTCCACGCCCAGCGACTTGAGCGCCCAGATGTTTGCGCGCGCCGGCACCTCGGTCGGGAGCAGGCGATGGCCCTCGCCGTGCCGCGCGAGGAACGCGACGCGGCGGCCCTCCAGCGTGCCCAGCACGACGTCCGAGGACGGCAGCCCGAACGGCGTCGGCACGGTCACCCGCTCGACGTCCGACAGCCCCTGTAGCGAGTAGAACCCCGACCCGCCGATCACGGCGATCGAGGCGCGCGCGCCCGACGCGGAGGTGGTCATCGCGGCTCCGATCCTGGCGCCCATCGTAGCCCGCAGGCACCCGGGCCGCGAGCCGCTAGAACGCGATCAGCGCCGCCACCGGCCGCCCATCGAGCCGCTCCCGCCCCCCGAGCACGGTCAGCTCGATGCAGAATGCGAAGCCCGCGACCACGCCGCCCAGCGCCTCGACTAGCTGCGCTGCGGCAGCCGCCGTCCCGCCGGTCGCCAGCACGTCGTCGACCACCAGCACCCGACGCCCGGCGATCGAGGGGTCGCGGAGCGCCTCGAGCGTCGCCTGCCCGTATTCGAGGTCGTAGGAGACCGCGGCCGACTCGCCCGGCAGCTTCCCGGGCTTCCGCAGCGGGATGAACGGCACGTGCAGCCGCTCCGCGATCGGCACGCCGAAGAGGAACCCGCGCGCCTCGATCCCCGCCACCACATCGATGTCCAGCGCGCGCGCCTGCGCGGCCAGCGCGTCGTTCACCGCGCGGAGCGCGTCGGCGTCGTGCAGCAGCGGCGTGATGTCGCGGAAGAGGAT
>JBAYUZ010000132.1:0-4218 GCA_041674885.1 Dehalococcoidia bacterium | reverse complement strand
GGCCTGCTCGCGTACATGCTGCACATCTTCACCGGGGTCATGGACGGCCTGGTCGTCTACCCGAAGCGGATGCAGCAGAACCTCGACCGCACGCAGGGCCTCGTCTTCTCGCAGAAGGTGCTGCTGGCGCTCATCGACAGCGGCATGAGCCGCGAGGGCGCCTACAAGATCGTGCAGCGCAACTCCATGACCGCGTGGGACGAGCAGACCCCGCTCCGCGGCCTGCTGGAAGCCGACACCGAGGTCACCGAGCGCCTGACCGCCGCCGACCTCGACCGCATCTTCGACGCCCGCGCGTACCTCGTCCACGTCGACTCGTCGTTCAAGCGGATCGGTCTGCTGTGAGCCCGGTGCACGAGGTCCTGCTGACGACCGATCGCCCCGACCTGATCGCCCGAGGCAAGGTGCGCGACATGTACGCGCTCCCCAACGACCTGGTGCTGATGGTCGCGACCGACCGCATGTCCGCCTTCGACGTGGTGATGCCGAACGGCATCCCCCGCAAGGGCGAGGTGCTGACGCGCATCTCCGCGTACTGGTTCGACCGCACCGGCGTCGTGGTGCCCAACCACATGGTCGCCGTGCTCGACGCCTCGAACGCCGCGCAGTACGGCATCGAGGATGAGTCGCTGTTCGGCCGCTCGATGGTCGTGCGTCGCGCCGAGCCGCTGCCTGTCGAGTGCGTGGTGCGCGGCTACCTCGCCGGCTCCGCGTGGGGCGACTACCGCGCCGGACGGCCGGTCAGCGGCGTGACGCTGCCCGAGGGCCTGCGCCAGTGCGACCGCCTCTTCGAGCCGATCTTCACCCCCTCGACGAAGGCCGAGGCGGGCCACGACGAGCCCATCCCGTACACCGAGGTCGAGCGCCTCATCGGCCCCGACCGCGCGAACGTCATCCGCCTGCGCTCCCTCGCACTGTACCGCTACGCGGCGGAGGTCGCGCTGGAGCGCGGCATCATCATCGCCGACACGAAGTTCGAGTTCGGGATGCTCGACGGCGAGGTCACGCTCATCGATGAGTGCCTGACGCCCGATTCCTCGCGCTTCTGGCCCCTCGACCAGTACGAGGCGGGCCGCGACCAGCCGTCCTTCGACAAGCAGCCGCTGCGCGACTGGCTGGAGGCGTCCGGCTGGAACAAGCAGCCCCCCGGCCCTACGCTCCCCGACGATGTGGTCGCCGCGACCTCAGAGCGCTACCTGGAAGCCTACCGCCGGATCACCGGCGCGCCCCTCCCCGACTAGTCACCCGCCGAAGGAGCCCGCCGTGCCCGACTACCTCGCCCGCATCGACGTCATGCTGAAGCCGCTGGTCAACGACCCGCAGGGCCTCGCCGTCCGCGACGGCCTGCACTCGCTCGGCTTCGCGGGCGTCTCCCGCGTCCGCGTCGGCAAGCGCATCGAGGTCACGCTGACCGCCGACTCCGCCGCCGCCGCCGAGACCGCCGTCCGCGAGATGTGCGACCGCCTCCTCGCCAACCCCGTCATCGAGCAGTTCACCTTCGAGGTGAACGAGGTCGCGGCGGCGCGCTAGCGTCACGGGTAGTCGAAGCGCACGTAGCCTGAGATCCAACCGTAACCGCCGTTGATCGGGAGGGAGGTGATCCGCATCTCGACGCATCGACCGCTCAGTGTGGGATTGGGCGCTACCACGAATCGAAATGTGAAGTCCCCATTGGCGGCCCATGTCCCTGTTCCATCTACTCTCACGGTTGGAGCACGTCCGCTGGGATCGAAGCGCGCAGGATCAAAGTAGACATTCAAGTCCGCACGAACCGACCTTGTTCCGTCGAACACGGTCAGCCCCCCGCCGTGCACTTCGACCGTATCCCCGATCACAGGGCGAAGGTGGCTGATTGACGCAGGTCGCGCGTCGCCGGGAGTGACGCTACTCGGGAGCGCGTCGCATCGGCCGGGCCGAGCAACGTTTCCAGACGTCACGAACGGAAGCCCGGTGTAATGGGTGTCGCGGCTCACCCGCGTTGACACGGTGAGGCATGCATCCCCCTCAGGAATCGGAGGCATGACGAACGTGGCGTCGAGATTGCCGTCGGCCCCCACCGTCCCGATGGGGTGATCCGCGAAAAGAACGGCCTCTCCGTACGACCGTGCGAACGTCATCGACAACCGGTGCTCCCCAGGGGGGAGGCCGACCCCGGTGACACGCACCACTTCACCACCTCGGGGCGACGCGGGCGACAGCGTCAGCACGGGGCTCGCTACCTGAGCAGCCGGCCCCGCACAGAAGGCCCGCTCCAGTGCCCCAACGTCGGGCGTGGCGGTTGGGGTCGCGGTGCGCGCGAGAGCAGCCGCTCCGGTCACAGTCGCGACCGCAGAGGATGGCGTGCTAGACCGGACTGCAGAGGAATCGTGTGCCCCCTCGCCACCACAGGAGGTCAACGCGAACGCCGCAGCGAAGATGATCGGGATGGCGAAACGTCCACGCATGGCGGGAACTACCCGCCCCGCAGTGTCCGCAGCACGGCATCGTGCAGCGCGCCGTTGGTGACGATGCAGTGACCGGCATCGATGCGCGCGACGCCATCGATGTCGGTCAGGCGACCGCCGGCCTCCCCGATCAGCACCTGCACGGCGGCGATGTCCCAGGGCTTGATCTCGCCCTCCAGTGACACCTCAGCGGCGCCCTCCGCGACCAGGCAGTGCTGCCAGAAGTCGCCGAAGCCGCGCTGCCGCCAGGAGCCGCGCAGCAGCGCCTCCGCCCTGCCGCTCCACGCATCGAGCGTGAGCGTGTAGGAGCCGTACAGCACCTGCGCCTCCGCCAGCGTCGCGCGCGTCGAGACGTGCAGCCGCTCCTCGATGCCGGTGAGGCGGTCGCGACGGAATGCGCCCAGGCCGCGCGCCGCCCACCACCTCGTGCCCAGCGCGGGCGCGGAGATCACGCCGACCGCGGGCACGCCGTCGAGCGAGCACGCGATCAGCGAGGCCCACACCGGCACCCCGCGCAGGAAGTTGTGCGTCCCATCGATCGGATCCAGCACCCACGAGTACGACGGCCCCGCGTCCGCACCGGGCTCCATCGGCATCGGCGGGCGCGTCTCGCCCTCCTCCTCGCCGACGATGCGGTGCTCCGGGAAGCGTTCGAGGATGCGCGCGCGCAGGCGGTGCTCCGTGTCGGTGTCGGCGACCGTGACGTAGGAGCCGTCGGGCTTTCGCCACGTCTCCGGGTTGCTGCGATAGTGCGGCATCGTGTGCGCGTCCGCGAGGTCGGCCAGCTCCTGCGCGAACGCGAGCAGCTCCTCGATCGTCGGCGCGGTCGGTGCGGGCATCCTGGCCTCGATTCGTGGCAGCCGAGGTGCGACCGCTACGCGGCGGGCAGCACCTCGATGGGCAGGGATGCGATCGACTGGCCGTCGATCGCCAGCTCGACGGAGTACACCCCGTAGCGCGGGAACGTGACGAGGTTCAGCTCGACGACGACCTGCGCGACCGGGCTCAGCGCCTCGTCGGGCGCGCTGAACGCGATCTGGCCGTCGACCGGCGGCACGATGTTGCCGCCGTCCGGATCGATGACGCGGATTGCAAGGCCGTGCGCACCGACCTCGTCGTGAGCGAACGCGATCTGCGCGACCAGCACCATCACCGGCCGCTGCACCGGCACCTGCGAGGCGCGCAGCTGACTGATGCCGACGCCGAGCGCGTGCAACTTGCCCTCGGCGCCCTGTGCGGCGGCGTCGCAGAGGAACGCGAAGTTCGTGTGCATCCGTCGCCGCCCCCCATGTCTCTCGATGCGCCCCCTCGACGTCGCCGCCACTAGGCGGTGAGCGTGCCCTTCGTGCTTGGCACCTGGCCCGCGATGCGCTCGTCGGGCCGCGTCGCGGCGTCGAGCGCGCGGCCCAGCGCCTTCATCGCCGCCTCCGCGATGTGGTGGTCGTTCGCGCCCGAGAGCTGGCGGACGTGCAGCGTCAGCCGCGCGCCGACCGAGAACGACTGCAGCACGTGCGGCACCATCTCCGTCGGCGCCTCGCCGATGCGCTCCCCGACAAAGTCGAGGCCGATCGCAGCGAACGGCCGCCCCGACAGGTCGATCACCGCCTGCACCAGCGCCTCATCGAGGGGCACAGTGGAGTCCCCCATGCGCACGAGGCCGGCGCGGTCGCCCAGCGCGCGGTCGAACGCCGCGCCCAGCGCGATGCCGCAGTCCTCCATCGTGTGGTGCGCGTCCACCTCCAGGTCGCCCTTGCAGGTGAGCGTGAGGTCGAAG
>JBAYUZ010000131.1:0-4326 GCA_041674885.1 Dehalococcoidia bacterium | reverse complement strand
GCCGACGATCTCCTCGTAGTAGGAGCCTGCGGTCCGCAGCACCGTCGAGGCGTCCCGCCGCTCGTTCTTCGCGCTGGAGATCGAGGAGAGCAGGCCACGCGGCGTGAACCGCTTCGAGTCGAGGTGCAACTCCGCACAGATCTGACGCACCAGCACCATCTGATCATCGGTGTCGTAGATCGCGAAGTCGCCGGACATGCCGAGGTGCTGCGCCTCTCGGCGCAGCAGCCGAGCGCAGATCGAGTGGAACGTGCCCATCGCGACCTCGCTCGCGCGATCGCCCAGCAGCACCTCGATGCGCTCGCGCATCTCGCGCGCAGCCTTGTTCGTGAACGTCACCGCCAGGATGCGCCACGGCGGCACGCCGACCTGATCCACCAGGTACGCAATGCGTTGCGTGATGACGCGCGTCTTGCCGGAGCCGGGCCCCGCGAGGATGAGCAGAGCGCCCTCGGCAACCTCAACGGCATGCCGCTGCGCGGGGTTCAGGGAGTCCTGAGCGACCGTCATCGAGTCGTATCCGTGTTCGGGCGGGGAGGGAGAGCGGCCGCCGTCTGTAGCGGCTCATGCTCGGGGCACATGGTACCCTGTGCCCCGCGGTTCACGGAAACGAGGATGCGTGTGGACAGCCTCGGCGACCTGGCATCCGGCCTGAAACTGGTCGGCACCGTCATCTTCGGCTACCTGCTGCTGCTCTGGCTGGCCAGCATCCTGTGGGCATACCGCGATATCCGATCGCGCACGACGGACACGCTCTCGCAGCTCATCGGCGTCGGCGTCGTCGTCCTCATGCCGCTCGCGGGCGTCGCGATCTACCTGATCGTACGCCCCGCCGAGACCCTGGAAGACCAGTACGAGCGCGAGCTGGAGCAGGAGGCGATCCGCTCCGAGCTCCAGACGCTGGCGCCGTGCCCCAACTGCCACCGCCCCGTGGAGCGCGAGTTCATCGTCTGCGCGTACTGCCGCACGCAGCTGCGCGACGAGTGCGCCCGCTGCCGGAAGCTGCTTTCGCTCGACTGGCGGCACTGTCCGTACTGCGGCACCTCGCGTGCACCGCGGCCGGAGCCGGTACGCGCCCAGCGTCCCGCTGCCCCAGCGTACGAGGAGCATGACGAGCACGAGCAGCCCGGCGGGTGGATGCGCGGCGCAGGGGACGGCTCTGCGCGCCGGCAGCGCCGTCCCGAAGAGTAGCCCACGCGACCACCCCCGAATCGCGAGCGACACGAACAGGCCCGCCTCGATGAGGCGGGCCTGTTGCTTGCAGCCGGGAGCCGAGGCTACTTGAGGACGGCCTCGAGCTGCTCGCGGATCTCGGTGAGGGTGTCGTGGCGCCACTGGGGGGCCAGCTCTGCCGTCGCGGCGCGGTACTTCGCGCGCGCGGCGTCCTTCTCCGGGCCGTCCTCCTGCGGCGCGGGGTCGAGGATCTCCTTGCGGAGCTCGGCCATCTTCGCGTTCGCCGAGCGCGGGCGCTCGATGAAGTGGTAGAGGTAGCGGTGGTCGCCGTCGTAGAAGACGACCGTCGGAACCGACTCGAACTCACCCTGGTTGAGGAACTCGGCCATGATGTCCTTGTTCGCGTCACGCTCGAAGTAGCGCAGCGGCATCCCGCTCGCCTCGGCGATGCGCGCGAGGACGGGCAAGCCGCGCCACACGTCCGGGCACCAGTCAGTGCCGATGATCAGCGCCTTCAGCCCACGCGTCTCCACCAGGTGCCGGATCGCCGCGATGTCGTCGGCGTTCGGCGTGTAGCCGTCGTAGTGCTTCTGGAACTCCGGGCGGCGCTCCTCGGCGGCCAGCGCCATCCACTCCGCGAAGGACTTCATCCCGGTCTCGTACCGCTCCGGCGTCACCACCGAGGTCGGACTGGTCATCTCGACTCCCCCTCTGCGGCATCCCCTGCCGCCTGCGTACTCATTGCGCGGCAGTGTACCACCCGGGGGTATCGCACTGCTGCTGTCAGCCGCCGGCGCGGGGTACGATGCGTCGATGCAGGTTGCTCGCTGGGTCGCCACCGCGTTGTTCTACCTCGCCGTGCCGCTGTTCCTCGTGCTGTCGAACGTGCGCGTGGCGACGATGGAGCCACGCGTCTACGACTACTCCTTCGACCGCTACGGCGTGGACGTGGTGACGAGGATGGATCGCACGCAGCTCTCGGCCGCCGCGCGTGACCTCGTGCGCTACTTCCAGGACGACCGACCGGCGTTGGCGACGCGCGTGGTGATCGACGGGCAGGAGCAGCCGCTCTTCAACCAGCGCGAGACGGTACACATGCAGGACGTGAAGACGCTGTTCGGCTACGTCTTCCTCGCGCACCAGATCGCGCTCGCCTACCTGCTGGCCTATATCACCGCGGTGTTCCTGTGGGCCCGCGAACGCTCGCTGCGCACGCTTGCGGGGCAGCTCATCCGAGGCGGCGTGGTGACGGTCGGCGTGCTGGGGGTGGCGGCAGCAGCCTCCCTCGTCGGGTTCGACGCGATCTTCTACACGTTCCACGTGATCTCGTTTGCCAACGACTTCTGGCAGCTCAACCCGGCGACCGATCGGCTGATCCAGATGTTCCCGCGCGACTTCTGGTTCATGGTCACGCTGGCGGTCGGCTTCGCGACGATCATGGAGGGTGCGCTGCTCGTCCTTGGCGGCTACGGCCTGCGAGCGTGGCTCGACCGCGACACGCGCATCGAGGCCACGCCCTCCGCCGACGTATCCCGCGCGTAGCCACGTGTCACCCACAGGGCGCTACCTCAAGGCCGGCGGCGTCCGCACCTACATCGAGGAGCATGGCGACGGCGATCCGCTGCTGCTGCTCCACGGCGGCTTCGAGACCGTCGACATGCTGCCGTTCCTCACGCAGCACCTCGCCAAGACCCACCGCGTCGTCGCCCCCGAGCGCCGCAGGCACGGACGCACCGCCGATCCGCCCGGCCCGATCACGTACGAGGCCATGGCGCGCGACACGCTCGCGGTCATGGACGCGCTGAGCATCGAGTCAGCCGACATCGTGGGCTACAGCGACGGCGCGAACATCGGCATCCTGCTCGCGCTCGCCGCGCCCGAGCGCGTGCATCGACTCGTGCTCGTGAGCGGCAACTTCCACGCCGACGGCATGACCGAGGCGTTCCGCCACGGCCTCCGCACCGCGACCGCCGAAGCCTTCGAGCCGCACTTCGCCGAGGCGTATCGTGCGCTGTCGCCGGACGGCCCGGAGCACTGGCCGGTCGTCTTCGAGAAGCTGCAACGGATGATGCTGGAGGAGCCACGCCTGCGCGCGGACGACCTCGAACGCATCGAGGCGCCGACGCTGGTGCTCGCGGGGGATCGTGACTACGTGGCGGTCTCGCACACCGTCGCGATGTTCGAGGCGATCCCGGGTGCGCGGCTCTGCGTCGTGCCCGGAGGCTCGCACGGCCTGCTCACGGAGCAGCCGCAGCTCACGACACGGGTGATCCTGGACTTCCTTGCCGAGCCGCGCGCGAACGATCTCAGGTAGGGGGACGTTCGGCCCTCTGTGGAGCCTGCCGGCGAGGGCCATGCTGTGTCCGCAAGGCTGGAGGCACAGGATGGCGAGCGGACGCTACAACATCGCGGTCGGACTGCTGATCATGGCGGGCTTCATGGTGCTGGGCTTCGTGCTCATCTACCTGCGTGACTTCGCACCCGGCAAGGAGGCCTGGGTCGCCTCGTACGACACCGGGGCGCACTTCGAGACGCGCCTGGCGCACGTCCACGGCAACCTGTTCGCCACGCTGAACATCGTGGTCGGGCTGTTCCTGGCGCGCAGCACCGCATCGGCGTCGGCGCGCAAGTGGGTGGCGATCCTGATGTTGGTCGGCCTGCTGATGCCCGCGGGCATCCTCGCCGAGGTGACGCTGAGCGCATCACCGATCTTCGTGCTGGTGGGCGCGCTCTCGATCACCGTGGGGACGACATGGGCCGGGGTGCTGGCCCTGCGCGGGGACGTGGCGTGAGCCACGCCCCCGGGGCGTTCACAGGACTGCTAGCGGCAGTCGTCTAGCAGCAGTCGTCCCAGTCGTCCTCCGCCGAGGCGGCGCCGTCGGCGTGGTCGTGGTCGTGCTCTGCATCGGCGCCGGTCGGCAGGGCGACACGCACCGGCGCGAACATCGAGAGCTTCCGCTTGGTGGCCTTCGAGGCGCAGTGCAGGCACTTGGTGCCCGCGTCCATCTTGTCGCGGCTGCGCATCAGCTCGAAGTCCTTGCCGCAAGCGCGGCAGTGGTACTCGTAGATCGGCATCAGTGACTCCTCCAGGTGGCGGTGTCTCGGTTCGCGACTCGACGACTAGTCGAGGTAGTCCTTGAGCTTCTTGGAGCG
>JBAYUZ010000130.1:0-4518 GCA_041674885.1 Dehalococcoidia bacterium | reverse complement strand
GGTGCGCTTGTTGTTGTCCAGCTCGATGATCGCCTTGTCCAGGAGCGCGTCCAGGTCCGGCGCGTTGAACTTGCCGTAGTTGCGGCTGCCCTTGCTGTGGTACTGCGAGGTCAGCTCGAGCACGGCGTCCGGGACGGACGTGATCGTGTAGGCCAGGATCTGGAACTTGCCCTCAGCCTGCGGCGTGGAGAATGACGCACTGTCGGCGTACGGGCGAAGGCGGAACTTGATGTCCGGCAGCGCCGCCGACACCTGCGACTGGAAGCGGGTGGCGTTCTCCTTGTTCACGTCCGAGGGGTTCTGGAAGATGATCTCGAAGTCCAGACCCTTGCCGTTCGGGTAGCCGGCCGCGGCCAGCATCTTGATGCCCTCGGCGCGATCCTTCTCCTTCGTGTCCGGGTTGTAGCCGGGCAGGGTCTTCACCTTGTCCGGGCCCCACGCCTCCGGGAACATCGGGTTCAGGGCAGCCTGGTACCCCCAGCCGTCGGTGTAGTAGCCGTCGGCCATCGCCTTGTAGTCACCGATCATGAACAGGCCCTTGCGGACGCGGAAGTCCTTGAAGGGTTCGTACGTGACGCTGGGGCGGATGTGCTGCCAGTTCTGGTCGACCCAGGTGTACAGGTTCGCGTCCGGCTTCGCCTTCTTGAACTGGGCGATCTTGTCCGGCGTCGGCGCAGCCTGGATCTGCGTCTGACCAGACATGAACGCGGCCTCCAGGCCGGCGGTGTCCGGGATCACGATCTGCGTGTGCTGGTCGAAGTATGGCTCGTTCGGGCGGAACTTCGCGTACGCCGGGTTCTTCTTGTAGACCATGCGCTGGTCGTTCACGAACTCGGACATCATGAACGGGCCGGTACCGGCCAGCTTCATCGGGTCCTTGAACCCGATGTCCACGACCTCCTTCGGCATGAACGGAACGCGGTTCTCGCTCAGACCGTTGAAGAAGGCGTTGTTCGGACGGGACAGCGTCACCTTGACCGTGGTCTTGTCGACCGCCTCGGCCTTCACGATGTTCTGCACCATCGACGCGCGCTGGAAGGATCCCAGCGGGATCTTCTCCTTCTCAGCGGTCAGACCGCCGATGCGCGTCAGGTTGAACGCCACGTCCTCCGCGTCGAACTGCCGACCGTTGAACGGCGCGACGTTGTGGACGGTGACGTTCGGGTTGACCTTGAAGGTCAGCGTCGTGCCGCTGGGATCCGCGACCTCCCACGAGGCGAGGATGTGCGGGAGCAGCTTGTTCGTGACCGGGTGCGGCTCGATGCCCTTGTCACCGATGTGGTGATAGATGTTCGTCGCCAGCGCGGTGTGTGCGTCGTGCTGCTTGTACGTGGAGGTGACGCCCGACGTCCACGTGCCGCCCGGCTTCGGGTTCCCCGCGACCTTCGGGGCGGTCATCGGCAGACCGCCGCCCTGGGTGGAGCCTGCGACGGTCGTCGCGGTCGAGGCGACCGGGTTGCCACCACCGCCCGCGGCCTGGTTGCCGCCGCCGCCACACCCGATCAGCGCCGCGCCTGCCAGGCCGAGCGCCCCAACGCTCATGCCCTCCAGCACCCGGCGCCGGCTGATGTACCGGTCCATATCGATGTCCAACCGATCCCTCCCTCTGGCAGTCGCTGCCACGGCCCTGCGCGATCCCCCGGATCGCGTCAGGTATGCCGATTGGTATATCGGGATTACGTACGGCCATCAACGCGCGTATTCACCGCAGGCGGCCAAATACGCCCGTTCTACGACGTTCGTGATGAAATCCGGGAAATCGTGCCCTGTCCGGGGTGTTTCGAGGGCCTAGGCGGCGCTGGAGCCGTGCTCCCGGCATCGATCCGGCGCCTCCGGATGCCCCGTCTCGATCGAGGAAGTGGCCAGCGCGGTCGCCACCTCGGGGAGCCGGTGCGGGGCGCCGTAGTGGCGGGCCAGAGCGTCCGCGACCGGCGCGACCTGGACGATCGTCGTCGCGCAGGTCACGCACGGTCGTGTCGCGCCCAGGTGCTCCGCGAGCCGGATCGTGAACTCGACCGAGACCGAGGTCTCGCCGGTCAGCTCACGCAGCAGCTCGTCGACGGTCGGGGGGAGCTGGGTGAGGTCGGGCGCTGCCGGTGCGGCATGCTCGATGGTGCTGCGGGCCTCCTGGCCCCGGTCATCGCTGAACGTCGGGGCATCGTCGTCGCGCGCGGCGGCGGCCAATGCGGCGACCAACGCGCGCATCGTGCCGTGACGCAGCAGGCGACCGCGCCCGGCGGGGTCGATGAGCAGGACGTTCCCGCGCCCGACGTCGCGATGCTCGTCGATCTCGATGACCTCGCGAGTGGCGTCGACGATCACGCCAACGTGGCGCGTGTCGAGCGTCAGCTCGATCGCGCGCGCCAGGTGCCGTGGGCTCGCCTCACCTGTGACGCGCGACCGTGGCACCGAGCCCAGCGTGTCGCTCGTCTCCTGGTCCAGGTGCATGCCGGCCGCCGAAAGCTTCTCGGCGACCAGCTCATTGGCCTCGATCGCCGGCCGAGGCTCGTCGGTCGTGACGGCCTCCATCGCCAGCGCTGTGCGCACGTGCTCCGCCTCCGTGCTGCCGAACGCCCAGTCGAAGCGGACACGTCCGCGATCCGCCTCGACGCCCTGCCCCTCCAGGTCTTCGAGCGTGTCGACGCCACCGGGCTGCAGGGGCGCGGTCAGGCGATGCCGCCACCGTCGGGCGCGGCTGCCGAGGCCGAGCGGCCACGGCACCTCCAACGTGCCGCCCTCGATGCCACGTGCCGGCCTGCGCAGCCGCCACGCCGTCAGCGCGATCGCGACGCCGATCGTCAGGGGCCGCAGGTTCAACCCGCGCTTCATCGCGCGCGTGCGCGTTCCGCGCGGTCGCTGCGCTGCGTGCGTGCTGTGAGGGCTTGCGGCGCCGTGCGCCAGAACCGCGTGCGCTCGTCCTCCGGCAGGCCGATCGAGTCGTAGCCGCGCTCCAGCGCACCGCACAGCTCCTCGGCGGACGCGGGCAGCATCCAGCGCGCGAAGGTGTGCGCGGCGCGCGCGTACCACGCGGCGGTGGTTGTCACCTGGATCGCCGCGACCGCACCCGAGGGGTGCGCGCCCAGGCTGCCGGCCATCGCCGTCGCCTGTAGCAGCGCCCACGGCCGGCCCGCGACGATCGAGGTGAACATGCGGTGCTCTGCGCCGGCCTCCAGCAGTCCTGCCAGCTCCTCGCCCGTCGGGACGGCGGGCACCTCCACGCCCAGGTGGGCGGCGAGTGCCGCGGCACGCGCGCGGTTGGCGGCGATCGCATTCGCGAAGGGGCCCTGTGCGTCCATCTGCCCGTCGCTCGCGCTCTGCATCACCTGCGCCTCGGCGCTCAGTTCCGCGCCCTCGATCGCGAGCGCACGGAGCGCGCGCTCCGCACTGGAGACGCGATCGGCAAGGAGCCACTCCACCACACCCGAGGCGTGCAGGACGGCGTTGCTGATCGCCCACGTGCCGTACTCCGGCGCCGGCGGCTCCAGCCCCCGTGCCAGCGCGATCAGCGCGTGCCCAGCGGCAAACGTGGACTGGTACGCGAAGCAGGGCACCAGCGCCAGCGCGACCTGGTCGTCGCCACTCGCGCCTGCCAGCTCCCGCTCGGCTGGTGACCCCGCGCCGGGACGAGGCCCGATCGCCTCCACGAAGTGGGCCAGGTCGGAGCGGAAGCGCACCAGCGCATCCAGCATCTCGGCGGGATTCACGCGCCCGCGGCGCACCCGGTCGTCATCGAACGATTCGTACCCGCACATCAGGCAGGTCAACGTCTCGCCGTCGTACAGCAGCTTGCCGGAGCAGCGCTCGCAGACCAGCGCGCGATCGCGTGCCCTGGGCTGCATCTGTGCGTGTGTCGCCTTCACCCTCGCCTCGACCATCGTCGGCCCCGTTCCGCATGTGCACCTGTGCGTGCATTGGTGGATGAGTGCGACGGTAGGTCGAGGACGATCGCAAAACGGATGCGAGGTGGGGCGGGGGGTTGCGGACGCCTCACACTTTGCCCGCATCCGGCGAGGACGCCGCTCAATCGCCAACGATCGTTCAGGACGCCCGCGCACGCCGAAACCGGCCGCCTATACGGCGGCAGCCGGTCCGGTCATCGATTCCGTACGGTTCTCGACACGCTCATCCTCGTCGGTGATGTCGTCGAGGTTCCCTGTGTCCGCCGCGGTCTCGGTGGCGACGGGAGTCGTTGTGGTTTCGCTGTCCTCCGGCCGGGAGCCTGCATTCAGCATGTAGCCAACGCCGGGGAACGTCCGAATGATCTTGGGCTCCGCCGGGTCGGCCTCGATCTTCGCGCGCAGGCGGGAGATCCAGACGCGCAGGTACTGCAGGTCGCCCACGTACTCCGGGCCCCACACCTTGCTGAGCAGCTCCGCGTTCAGCATCACCTTGCCTGCATTCGCGGCCAGGCACTGGAGCAGGTTCCACTCCGTGCGGGTGAGCGTGACGATCTCGCTGTTGCGACGCACCATGCGGCGGCCGAGATCGATCTCGATGTCCGCGACCTGGATCACGTGC
>JBAYUZ010000129.1:0-4587 GCA_041674885.1 Dehalococcoidia bacterium | reverse complement strand
GTCATCATCCTCGCGCTGGCGCTGTTCACGGTGGAGCAGCAGACCGCGGCGGTCATCGAGCGCTTCGGGAAGTTCGTGCGCATCGCCGGGCCCGGCCTCAACATCCGCATCCCGATCATCGATGCCGTGGCGCACCGGGTGAGCCTGCGCGTGCTGCAGGCCGCGATCCAGGTGGACAGCAAGTCGAAGGACAACGTCTTCGTCGACCTCGCGATCGCCGTGCAGTACCAGGTCAAGGAGGACGCGATCCGCGACGCGGTCTACCGCCTCACCGACCCGCAGGCGCAACTGGAGGCGTACGTGCTCGATGCCGTGCGCGCGCGCGTGCCCTCGATGGATCTCACGCAGGTGTTCGAGGACAAGGAGTCGATCGCCGCGGCCGTCGACTCCGAGCTCTCCGCGCGCATGGAGCAGTACGGCTACACGATCGTGAACGTCCTGGTGAACGACGTCATCCCCGACCAGCGCGTGCGCGACGCAATGAACGAGGTGCAGGCCGCGACCCGCGAGCGCGAGGCCGCCGCGCAGCGCGCCGAGGCCGCTCGCGTCACGCTCGTGAAGCAGGCAGAGGCGGAGGCGGAGAGCAAGCGCCTGCAGGGCGAGGGCCTGGCGAACCAGCGCAAGGCGATCGCGCAGGGCCTCCGCGAGTCCGTCGACCTCGTGAGCGAGGGCGCCACGGGCGCCATCGACGAGGGCGCCGTGATGGACCTGCTGCTGCTGGTGCAGTGGATGGACACGCAGAAGGAGATCGCGGCCAACGACCGCTCGACGGTCATCTTCGTGCCGAACAACCCGAGCGCGGTCGCCGACATCGGCGAGCAGATCCGCACCTCGCTGTTCGCGGCGCAGGCGGCCCGCCTCGACGCCGCCGAGACGCGTGCGGCACCGCCCGCACAGCCCTCGCCGCCACCGGCGCCGAGGCCGGCGACGCCGCCCGAGAGCGCGCCGCCGGTGAGCTAGCGGACTAGCGCGCCGCCGCCGCCGCCGCGATCGAGATGCGGAGTTGGTGGCCGGCCTCGGTGATCGCCTTCGCGGCGTCGTCGTACACGTTCACGCGCGTGAAGAAGCCGTGGAGCATGCCGGGGTAGCGCGTCGCCACCGTCGGCGTGCCTTCCTCCTCCAGTCGCCGTCCGTACTCCTCGCCCTCATCGCAGAGCGGGTCGTACTCCGCGGTGATGACGTGGGCGCGCGGCAGGCCGACCAGCGTCTCCGCCTGCATCGGCGAGGCGAGCGGGTTCGCCGCCTCCGTCAGCTCGTCGCCGAGATACTGCCGCCAGTACCACTGCATCGAGGCGCGCGAGAGCCCGTAGCCCTCGCCGTTGCGCTGGTAGGAGTCGGTCTCGAACGTGCAGTCGGTGACGGGGTAGACGAGCAGCTGGTGGATGAGCGCCGGCCCGCCGCGCTCTCGTGCGAGCAGCGCGACCGCCGCCGCGATGTTGCCACCCGCCGAGGCGCCCCCGACCGCCACCGCGTCGGCGCGGCCGCCGAGCTCGGCGGCGTGGTTCGCAGCCCACAGCGTCGCGGCGTAGGAGTCCTCGAGGCCGTCCGGGAAGCGGTGCTCGGGCGAGAGGCGGTAGTCGACGGAGACGACGATCGCCCCCGCCGCGTGCGCGAGCATGTGGCACACCGCGTCGTTGCCGTCCAGGTCGCCCGTGACCCACCCGCCGCCGTGGAACCAGACGAGCACCGGCGGCTGCGCCCCATCGGGCGCGGCGGGCCAGTAGATGCGCACCGGCACGCCACCATCGGCGGGGCCGGGGACGCGGCGATCCTCGACGCGGGCGACGAGGCCGGCGGGGGGCACGGCGTCGCCCGCCGCCTTCGATCGCGCGCGCGCCTGCGCGGCGGTCAGCGTCTCCAGCGGCGGCGCACCGGCGTCGCGCTCGGCCTGCAGGGCGGCTTCGGCCTGGGGGTGCAGCGGCATCGTGCGGGCTCCTCGGCAGTGGTACGGCGTCTGGGCGAAGGGTACCCCCGCCGCCTCGACCCGCTCAACGGAGCGCCCGGAGCCGCTACGATGCGCGGCGAGGACTGAGGCAGGCAGAGGGGCACTCGATGACGACGACGGCCGACTGGAACCCGGAGCAGTACGCGCGCTTCCGCGCGGAGCGCAGCCAGCCGTTCTACGACCTGGCCGAGATGGTGCGCGCGCAGCCGGGGATGCGCGTGCTCGACCTGGGCTGCGGCGACGGCGTGCTGACCGCGTGGCTGCACGACGAGCTGGAGGCGGGCGAGACGATCGGCGTCGACAACTCCGAGTCGATGCTGGCCTCCGCCGCGAAGCAGGCGAACGAGGCGCTGTCGTTCCGCGCGGGGGACATCGGCAGCGTGACGCTGGCCGACCTCGGTGGTGAGCCGTTCGACCTGGTGTTCGCGAACGCGTCGCTGCAGTGGGTGCCGGATCACGAGGCGCTGGTGCCGCGCCTGCTCGGCCTGCTCGCCCCCGGCGGCCAGTTCGCGATGCAGATCCCGGTGAACGAGGCGCTGATCTCGCACACCACCGCCGACGCACTGGCGGCCGAGGAGCCGTACTACAGCGCCCTCGACGGTCGCGTGCGCGCGTTCGACCTGATGCTGAAGCCGGAGCGCTACTCCGAGATCCTGTGGGAGCGCGGCTGCGTGCAGCAGCAGGTGCGCCTGAACATCTACCCGCACGAGATGCCCGGCTACGAGGCGGTGATCGAGTGGGTGAAGGGCACCTACCTGACCGCCTACGAGTCCCGCCTCTCCCCCGACCTGTTCGCGCGCTTCATGGCCGAGTACACCCGCCGCATGGAGGCCGCGATCGGCGACCGCCGCCCGTTCCTCTACACCTACCCGCGCATCCTCGCGTGGGGGCGGCTGGGCGGGTAGACACGGGTGAGAAATGCGTGGGGCCTCTCCGCACTCGTGATGATTAGTCTCGCATCAGCGGGCTGCTCCGACCGAACCGACGCGCCTGATTTGTTGGCCGTCGCGACTCCTTCCGTGATGACCGGCCCGAACGCTCCCCCGACCTACGTCTACGTCCTTCCGGTTCAATCGAAAGAATCGGCGTTCGACAAGTGGGCGGCCATCGCCGTCAGTTCTGTCTTGACGGCGATCACTGCTGCAGGCGCGACGTGGATCGTCCAACAGCAGGTCGGCGATCGGCTCGTCCGGCAACAGGAGACTCTCGCCCTGATACGAGAGGACGCCCTTCATCGGGCCACTATTGCGCAACGCGCGCGTCACTCCGTCTTACTTCCGATGCGAGAAGCCCTTGGAAGCTCGGAACGTTGGCACACCATCGAAAACTCATCTGCCCTCAGTCGCGTGAGATCCCTCACCGATGAACCGGATACGGCTTACATCGAACCGGGAATCGCGACGGCGGTTTACGGGTGGCTGGCCGTCGAGGATTCATTGATGACTGCTGCAGGGCGGGTAGGCGACGTTCTGGGGAATATTCGAAGCAATCACGGATTCCGATGGGAATCAGAGCAACTCCTTCTAAAGTGCGCACTTGGAGAAGAGGTTTCCGAAGGCCCTTTAGGAGGGGCTGACCCTGTCGCGGCGGGGGTCGCGGGGGAAGCGGGGTTCCGTGCATCACCAGGCGTGCCGCTTGGAACCGAGTCATGGGACACGTTGCTTCGGGACGTCCTCACCCACGTCGACGAAGAAGAAACGATTGCGCTGCGGACAGCCGTCAAATCAGCCAAGAGAGTTCTGACCGAGAGCGAGCGTCTTCGTAAGGAGTTGATCATGCTCATCGAGGAAGAGCTTTCGGAGCCTGACGACTCCATCTATCGGGCCGCGCGCAGAATCGAGACCTAACAACCCATGACGCCCCCCATCCACCTCGTCGTCTTCGACCTGGGCGGGGTGATCGTGCGGGCGGCGCGGTCGTTCGAGGAGGCGTGCGTCCTCGCGGGGTGCGGGGAGTCGCCGCTCGTCACCGACGAGGCGTTCCTCGGCAGGCACGCGCAGGCGATCGCCGAGTACATGGCGGGCCGCATCTCCACCGACGCCTACGTCGAGGCGTGCGAGCAGGCCTCGGACGGCCGTCTCACGCGCGCGGAGGCTCGGCGCATCCTCGACGCGTGGGTGGAGCCGGAGTACCCCGGCGTCGCCGCCGTCCTCGACGCCATCGAGGCGGCGGGCGTGCGCACGGCGGTGCTGTCGAACACCAACGCCGCCCACTGGGCGCTGATCGCGGAAGGCGACGCCCGCGAGGCGTACCCCAGCGTCCACCGCCACGCGCACATCTTCGCCAGCCACCTCGTCGGCCTCACCAAGCCCGACCCCGCGCTCTTTGCCGCCGTCGAGGACGCGACCGGCGTCGACGCCGCCCACATCCTCTACTTCGACGATGTGCTGCCGAACATCGAGGCCGCGCGGGCGCGCGGCTGGCAGGCGGAGCACATTAACCACCTCGTGGAGAGCACCGCGCCGCAGCTGCTCGCGCACCTGCGGCGCCACGGCGTCATCGCGTAGCAGCATCGCACTCGTAATCGCGGTGGCGACCTCACCCGCGCGTTAGCCCTTCGGCGGATCGCGCGGTAGCATCGGCCGATGCAGCAACAGGCACGTCCGAAACTCTTCTACGGCTGGTGGATCACGCTGGCCGGC
>JBAYUZ010000128.1:0-4669 GCA_041674885.1 Dehalococcoidia bacterium | reverse complement strand
CCGCGCGTGCACAACTCCGGCCACTGGAGCATCGACGGCGCGGTCACCAGCCAGTTCGAGCAGCACGTGCGCGCCGTCGCGGGGCTACCACTCGGCTCGACCGCGCCGCGCGGTGCCTCGCTCATGGTGAACGTGATCGGCGCGCTCCCGGACGCGGCGCGTGTCGCGGCAGTCGAGGGTGCGCACCTGCACCTGTACGACAAGGAACCGCGCGCCGGCCGCAAGATCGGGCACGTCACGCTGAACGCACCCGATGCGAGTACGCTGGCCGCGCGCGTGTCCGCGCTCGCCTCCGCGATGGCGTTCGAGGCGGCCGAAGCAGGGGAGGTTGACCGTGTTCTACGCCATCGGTGATCTGCGACCGCGGGTGCATCCCACCGCCTTCGTCGCACCCGAAGCGGTGCTCATCGGCGACGTCGAAGTGCACGCCAACGCCTCGATCTGGCCGGGCGCGGTGCTGCGCGGCGACATGGGCCCGATCGTCATCGGCGAGGGCACGAGCGTGCAGGACAACGCCGTCATCCACGAGCGCACGACGATCGGCCGCGACTGCACGATCGCGCACTTCGCGCTGGTGCACGAATCGACGATCGAGGATCGCGTGCTGATCGCGAACGGCGCCATGGTCTTCGGACAGGCCCACGTGGGTGAGGGCGCGCTGATCGGCGCGGGCGCGGTGATGAACGGCGGCGATGTGCCGCCCGGTGCGCTCATGCTCGGCATCCCCGCGCGGCAGGTGAACACCGGTAGCGACATTCGAGCCGTGATCGAGAAGGGCATCGTCGACTACGGCGCGCTGCGACCTCGCTACCTCAGCGAGTTCCGAGCGATCGACGTCCCGGACGTTCTCGGCTAGTTCGCAAAGACTCGAGGTTAGCGGCAGCCCCACGGGGCGAAGGAGCCGCCGGCGCTCACCCACAGCTCGTGGCCTGCCGCGAGGTTGTCGACCAGGCGGTGCAGGTCATACGCGCGGCTGAAGGTGTGGCCGGCGCCGATCTGCAGCGCGCCGATGTAGCGGCCGCCTGCTCCGCTCGCCTGGGTGTCTACGGTGTCGTAGCGGCCGTCGCGATCTGAGTCGATGCCCGCCTCGCACATTGCGAGGGCGACGACGCGTGGCCAGAGCTCCGCCGGCCACGGCGTCTGTGCGAGTGCGACGTTCATCTCACCGATCGTCGCGTACCTCGATGCCGGCGGTGCCGCAATCACGGCGGCGCGGACGGTTGGCTCCGGCGCGGGGGAGGCGGTGATGCGGCTCAGTGGTGCGACCACGACCTCGCGCTGTGCCGGCGTGCCGGCAGCGAGTGCCGGTGTGGGCGTTGAGGCTGCAAGAGGCGTTGCCGTAAGCACAGCCGCGGCTGTCGAGGCCGTGGGCGTCTCGACCGTCACCGCGAAGAGCGTGCGCGTAAAGCCCTCGGTCGCGACCGCGGGCGCGCCATCCGGCTGGCGTCCGTCGATGAGCGCGGCGGCCGAGTTCGCGGGGCGTGCGACGGCGTTGGCGTGCGCCGGGCGGGCGAGCTGCGAGCCGACGGCAACGGTGCCGACCACGGCGATCAGGAGTGCGGCATGCCGCAGCGACGACGGGAGCGTCGCACCACGCGGACTGCGCCGCGACTGCCGCCGTGCGAGCCTCAAGCGGTGCGTACCTGCCGCTCGCGCGTATCCGCCGATACCGCCTCGAGCAGTCGTCGAGAGGCGATGGCGATCTCGTCCACGGCGGCGTTGAACGCCTCCGTGTTCGCGCGAGACGGTTGCCGGTAGCCGCTCACCTTGCGCACGAACTGCAGCGCGGCGGCCCGGATCTCGTCGTCGGTGGCGGGCGCATCTGGGCGCCGCAATGTGTGAATGCTCCGACACATGGCCAAAACCGTACCACAGCGATCCACACGGATCCGTCACGCGCGCGGTTGACACGAGGCATCACCTCGATCGCTCGATCTGCGCAGATGTGCTGTACATAACCGCACGGACGTGGTGTTCGATGCGAGCGCACGCGGGAGCGCATGAGCGCGTGACGCCGTACGCTCGACACGCACGACGCGTGGAGTACGAGGGGTGACGCATGCTCGACGGAGTGATCGACCTGGTGCGGCAGTTGCTGCACTTGGAGCCGTTGATCCGGAGTGTCGGTCCTCAGGTCGGCTACACGGTGCTCTTCATGATCGTCTTCGTGGAGACGGCACTGTTCATCGGCTTCTTCTTGCCGGGGGACTCGCTGCTGCTGACGGCGGGGCTCCTCGCCTCGCAGCGCTTCTTCGAGATCGAGCTGCTGATCCCGCTGCTCTGCGTGGCGGCGATCACCGGTGATGCGACCGGCTACTGGATCGGTCGCCGTGCCGGCGCTCCGCTCTTCGCACGGGAGGACTCGAGGTTCTTCAAGCGCAAGCACCTGATGCGCGCGAAGGCGTTCTACGACCGCCATGGCGGCAAGGCGATCATCCTTTCGCGGTACATGGCGGTGGTGCGCGCGTTTGCCCCGACAATTGCCGGGGCGGTCGGGATGCCCTGGGGCCGCTTCACGATGTTCAACATCGTCGGAGGCATCGGCTGGGTACTGTCGATGACGCTGCTGGGATACACGGTCGGATCCGCGATCCCGAACGTCGATGCCATCTTCCTCGGCATCACCGGGACGATCATCGTGATCTCGCTGCTGCCCGCGATCATTCACTTCTGGCAGGACTGGCGAGGCCGCGAGTAGCCGCGACACCTCGAAGGTCGCTGCGCGCAGTCAGCGCGTCGCGGTCGTGTCGTGCTGTTGCACGCAGGCCTCGCACACGAAGCGTTCGCAACCGGTGCAGGTCTGCACGGTCGCGCGATTGCAGTGCACGCACGCGCCGACGCGAGTAGTCATGCGGTAGTCGCTCATGCGCGCATCGTAGCAACTCGTGACATGACACGGATGACGCGCACATCGATGCACGTCTCGGCATCGATGCATGCAAGCTGATCGCATCGCATCGCATCGCATCGGTGCGGCATGCGATCGATCGCGCACGCGTATGCGTGCGTGCGCGCGCGAAAAAGTCGACACGAGTTGCGCCACATAACGAAAATGTGATCTATGTTGATGTCCTGCTGATAAGTGATCAGCAGACGACGTTGTGCGTAGTGACTGACGCACATCTCAGGGAGAGCGAGGACAACCAGTGGCAACGACGCGAACGACTGCACGGAAGGCTGCCGCGAAGCCGGCTGCGAAGGCTGCGAAGCCCGCAGCGAAGAAGGCGACGAAGCCCGCCGTGAAGCGCACGACGGCTGCGAAGCCGGCAGCGAAGAAGGCGACGAAGCCCGCCGTGAAGCGCACGACGGCTGCGAAGCCGGCAGCGAAGAAGACGACGAAGCCCGCCGTGAAGCGCACGACGGCCGCGAAGCCGGCGGCGAAGAAGACGACGAAGCCCGCGGTGAAGCGCACGACGGCTGCGAAGCGGGCGGCGAAGAAGACGACGAAGCCCGCGGTGAAGCGCACGACGGCTGCGAAGCCGGCAGCGAAGAAGACGACGAAGCCCGCCGTGAAGCGCACGACGGCTGCGAAGCCGGCGGCGAAGAAGGCGACGAAGCCCGCGGTGAAGCGCACGACGGCTGCGAAGCCGGCGGCGAAGCGCGCCGCGAAGCCGGTCGCGAAGAAGGCGACGAAGCCCGCTGCGAAGCGTGCCGCGAAGCCGGCAGCGAAGAAGGCGACGAAGCCCGCTGCGAAGCGTGCCGCGAAGCCGGCCGCTCGCCGCGCCTAGTCGGGGCTGCTGCCCCGGCGGGGTCGAGTTCGAAGAACGCAGGAGGGGCCGCACGCGCGGCCCCTTCTGCTATGTATGCGTATGGACTCGGCAGCATCGCGTCGATCTCGTGCGGTAGACGGGCGAGGTGAGGCGCCACGGGAGTGCGCACGTGTGGCGATCGTTGGCGGGCAAGCTGCTGGTCGCGAGCCCCATCCTCGACGACCCGAACTTCGCGAACAGCGTCGTGCTGGTGTGCACGCACGATCGCGACGGCGCCTTCGGCCTGGTGCTGAACCGTCCGCTGCAGGCGCAGGTGACGGAGTACCTCCCGAGTTGGTCGGGACCGCTCGCGGCGCCGGGCGTGATCTTCAGCGGTGGCCCGGTGGACGTGACCTCCGCGTTCGGGCTCGCGCGTGGTGTCGTGGCGGAGGCGTCCTGGCTGTCGCCGCCGCTCGGTGCGGCGGGCGAGGTGCAGACCGGCATGATCGACCTCGATGCGATCGACGCGCTGGTCGCGACCGGCATCGATGCGGTGCGCGTCTACAGCGGGTACGCAGGCTGGGTCGGCGGGCAGATCGAGAGCGAGCTGCTCACGGACTCGTGGTTCGTTGTCGATGCGCTGCCAGGCGACCCGTTCACCACCACCCCTGAGATGCTCTGGCGTGCGGTACTGCAGAGACAGTCCCGCGGTGACCTCGCGATGTACGGGTACTACCCGGCTGATCCACGCGTGAACTGACCGGGGTCAGCCGGCGCTGCGGTCGGTCGTGAAGCGGAGCGCGCGCAGGCGCAGCGCCGCCAGGAGCGGACGCAGCCGACGCACAGGCAGGATCGTGGGGTCGGGGATCTCGTGGTGTTCCGCCACGCCCCAGAGCATGAGGTCGCGGATCTCGGCGACGAGCTCATCCCTCGACATCTCGATCAGGTAGCGGCTCATGCGCCCAGTGTACGCCGCGCGG
>JBAYUZ010000127.1:0-4721 GCA_041674885.1 Dehalococcoidia bacterium | reverse complement strand
CGGACGAGCCTAGGCGCGACCGGTCTCGCAGGCGGAGAAGCCGCAGACGGGGCAGACGTTGCAGCCCTCGCCGTGGACGAGCGGGCCGGCGCAGTCGGGGCAGCGCGGGCCTCGTGCCTCCATGCGGCGGAGGCGGCGGGTGGCGAACAGGTCGAGTGAGCGGGAGACGGTCGGGGTCATCGGTGGCCTCCTGGCTGAGGCTGCGTGGCGCGATGAATAGAACGTGCGTTCCACGGAGAACGATATCCAGCACGTTTGTTCGTGTCAACCCTGACGGGCCGAGCCGGTACGATGCGCGCCATGAAGTCGCTGCTGGTCCTGCTGGTGCTCACGGGGTTCGTCGCGCTGACGGTGGCGTTCCTGTACCAGCCAAAGGGGGCGCCGCAGGGGCGGTTCGCCGCGATCCGCCGCCGCATCCGCATCGTCGCGTATGCGTACGTGGCGGCGGTGATCATCCGCCTGCTGCTATACGTCGCGTTCAACGTCAACTTCTAGCGATGCGCATCCTGGTCTGCCCGCAGGAGTTCAAGGGATCGCTCCGGGCGGACGAGGCGGCGCACGCGATCGCCGAGGGGCTGCGCACCGCGCTCCCTGACGCCGACCTCGAACTGCTGCCGCTGGCGGACGGCGGGCCGGGAACGGCCTCGATCGTGGCGCAGGCAGCAGGCGGGCGGTTGGTGGCGCGAACCGTGCGCGGCCCGCTGGGTGCGGCGGTCGAGGCGCAGTACGCGCTGCTGCCGGGCGGGCGGGCGGTCGTCGAGGCGGCGGCGGCGACAGGCCTCGTGCTGGTGCCGCCGGCCGAGCGCGACCCGGCACGCGCCTCGACGTTCGGCGTCGGCGAGATGATCGCGGCGGCGATCGACGGCGGGGCGACCGAGGTCGTCGTGGGCGTGGGCGGCACGGGGACGAACGACGGCGGCGCAGGAGCGCTGCAGGCGCTGGGCGCGCGGCTGCTCGACGCCGCGGGCGCCGAGGTCGGGCCGGGGCCGCTCGAGCTGGCCTCGCTCGCGCGTATCGACGCCTCGGCGGCGCGGGAGCGCCTTGCCGGGGTGCGGCTGCGGCTGGCGGTCGACGTGCGCAACCCGCCGCTCGGCTCGGAAGGGGCGACGGCGGTCTACGGGCCGCAGAAGGGCGTGACGCCCGACCTCGCACCGCGCATCGAGGCGGCGCTGGCGCACTGGGCGGTGCTGCTGGCGCGCGACCTGAGGGTCGAGGTGGCGGCGCTGCCGGGCGCGGGGGCAGGCGGCGGGCTCGCGGCGGGCCTCGCGGCACTGGGCGCGCACATCGAGTCGGGCGCGGCGCTGGTGGCGGAGGCGGTCGGTCTGGATGCCGCGATCGCGCGCGCCGACCTCGTCGTGACGGGCGAGGGGAGCCTCGACGCGCAGACCGGCTACGGCAAGACGGTCGGGCACGTCGCCGCGCGCTGTGCGGCGCTGGGGCGACGCTGCGTGGCGGTGGCGGGGGTGGTGGCGGCACGCCCGCCGGGGATCACGGACGCCGAGGCGAGCGCGCTGCCGGGCGAGCCGGTCGAGGCCTCGATGGCACAGGGGGCGGCGCTGGTGCGCGCGGCAGCAGAGCGGCTGGGGCGGCGCTGCGCGGAGCCCCGGGGCTAGTCCATGCCGAGCGCGGCGAGCCGGTCGTCGTCGATGCCGAAGTAGTGCGCGAGCTCGTGGCGGACGGTCTTCGCGACCTCGCTCGGGATGTCGCGGGGGTGGAAGGCACGCTCCAGCGGCCCCTGGTAGATGACGATGCGATCCGGTAGCACGCTGCCGCCGGCGACGCGCTCCGGGAGCGGGACGCCGAGGTACAGCCCGAACAGATCTTCGTCGGCGTCGAGGCCGGCGGAGCGCAGGTCGGCGCGCGACGGCTCGCGCTCGATCACGACGGCGATGTTGTCCAGCGCCTCGCCCAGCTCTCGAGGCAGGGAGTCGAGGGCACGCTGCACGAGGCGGCGGAAGCGGGCACGTTCCATGACGATTCCCTCACGTCTCCGGGTTGGGCTGTGCATTCCCTCGGCACGTCCGATGATCGGCGCATAGGGAATTCCTGCAACTGTGCAGGCGGGGACGCGGAAAGGGGGCGATCGTGCTGTTCCGCATGCTCAATCGCTTCCGATCCGACCCGCTGCGCGCGCAGGTAGAAGAGGCCGTCCAGGCCGGCACGGGGCTGCGCAAGGGCGAATGGCTGCTGGCGGAGGGCGCTCGCTCCCCGGAGGCGGTCGAGGAGATCGCCGAGGCGATCGTGCAGTGGTGCCGGGAGCAGATGCGCGGGACGCGCACGCCGTACGGCATCGACCAGATGGCGCTGGCGGTGGCCTGCGCCGTGCCCGGCGGCGCCCCGGTCGCCTCGGCGACGTTCGGGGTGTTCCGGCCTGCGGAGTTCCACCGCGAGAACGGGGTGGGCGCGCGCGTCTCGGCGTTCGTCCAGGGACTGCCGCTCGACGAGGTCGAGCCGACGCCGCTGCGCTTCGCAGCGGCGCTCTTTTCGTGGGGCGATGTCGCCCGGAACACGATCTACCGCGACGACCACATCGAGGCGGCCGGATAGGGGTCTCGCTGCGGCGCTGGCGCGCCGGGCTCTTCGCCTGGCGGCTCATCGCATGCGGGTAGGGGGCGTCGGTGCCGTGAGTGCGCGCGTTCGCGCGCAGCAGAGAGGGCTTCGCCCCTCTGCACTCCCCTCGTTCAGCGAGGCGGGCCGGGAGGCCACGGACGTCGATGCGTGCCTCAGCGCGTGCCCGCCTAGGGGCGGACGGCGCGGGCGGCGATCGACTCCGCGATCTCCTGGATCATTCCACCCTCGGCGGCGAGCGCAGCGCAGACGCGCAGCAGCTCGTCACGCTCCAGCGCCCGGTCGTGCGGCACGCCCGCCACGCGCGAGGCGCGGTTGAGCACCGCCCGCGTGTCGGAACCGGAGGTCACGACGCGGATCTGCGCCGCCAGCTCCTCGATCGTCAACATCTCGTTCATCGTCGTCCCCATCCCTAGCGCCCGGTGGAGGGCTCACAGGGATGGTCGCCACGGGGGGTGGGCGGGGAGATGAGGGTTCTCCCGCAGGTGACGCGTCAGCGGCCCGCATCGTGCCGCCCACGTCCGAGGTTTGACCGGGCGGCGAGCGGACTCCGACAATCCGCGCCGTGAGCCATCACCTCCGCCTGCTTGCCGTCCTGCTCAGCGCCGCGCTCCTCGCGGGGCTCACCGCCGGTTGCGGGGCACGCCAGGGAGGCTCGACGGTGCCGACGCCGACACCGCGGGCGGGCGAGGGCGAGCCGCGCGCGTACCGCCTCGGCTTCTCCGCGCTGCCGGCAGTGCTGACCGATGCCGCACAGGCGGAGGCGTTCGAGCTGGGCGCGAAGCATGGCGACGTGCTGCTGCTGCAACGGCCGGTGGCGTGGACGGAGTTCGCGGCCGGCGGCACGCCCTCCACCCGGACCCGCAATCAGACGGCGATCGAGCGCGACCGCGCGCAGGCGCTGGGGCTGCAACTGTTCATCGCGCTCGATCCGTTCGACCCGGCGGATCGGGGCCGCCTTGCCGCGCCTCCCGTGGGGATGGAGGCGAAGGATCTGGGCGACCCGACGCTGCGGAGCGCGCTGGTGGCGCAGGCGAAGTACGTGGCGGTGAACTACCGCCCCGCCTACCTGGCGATCGGCGTGGAGGTGAACGGGACGTACGAGCGCAACCCGGCGCAGTACGCGAAGTTCGTGGAGGCATACCAGGAGGCCTACGCGGCGGCGAAGTCGGCGAGCCCCAACACGCTGGTCTTCCCGACGTTCGAGTACGAGCAGCTGCTGGGCGTGGTGCCGTGGGAGGCCCCACACCCGCCTCGGTGGGAGCTCCTGCGCGACTTCGCGGAGCGCTCCGACCTGTTCGCGATCGCGACGTACCCCTCGTTCACGTACTCGGTCGCGCGGAAGGTGCCGCCGGACTATTACCGGCAGGTGCGAGAGCAGACGAAGCTGCCGGTGGCGTTCGCGTCGGCGGGGTACGCCTCGGCGGCGGGGCGCGACGGCGTGAACTCCTCGACGCCGGACGAGCAGCGGCGATACGTGCAACGGCTGCTGGGGGACGCGGACACGCTGGCCTCGCCGCTGGTGGTGTGGTTCCTGCGGCAGGACGCGAACTACCTGGCGGCGCCGCCGTTCGACCTGTTCCAGAGCATTGGGCTGGTCGACCGGGAGGGAAAGCCGAAGGAGGCGTGGCCGGCCTGGGAGCAGGCGGCGAAGCGCCCGTACGACTCCTCGACGCCCGCGAAGGAGCCGACGCCCGAGGCTGCGCGCTAGGCCTCGTCCCTCGACCCGCGCGTGGAGCCGTCCCCAGACGCACCACAGCCTCGGACACCGGTATGCGGCGCCCGAGGCTGTGAGGTTCGTGCGAGACGGCCCGCCGGGGCGGTACCGCGAGCGCCGACCGAGCGGGACCTAGTAGGTGCAGCCGTTCTTGTCGAGCTCCGCCTTGACCTCGACGATCTGCTTCTCGAGCTCCTCGGCGGAGGTGTTGCGGTCGGTGCCAGCGCTGGGCATGTCCTTGGAACCGATGGGCTTGATGTCCAGGGGCTTGGCGATCTTGAGCCGGGTCTCAAGGTTCTGCAGCTTCGAGCGGAGCTGCGCGCAGACGATGTTGTTGGTCGTGGTCATCGGTTCTCACTCCCCCTGTACACGCCGGTTGCGGGCGCAGTCTACTCGCCCGCGCGAGCGTTTCAAGTGCCGTTCGCGCCCCGGTTGG
>JBAYUZ010000126.1:0-4723 GCA_041674885.1 Dehalococcoidia bacterium | reverse complement strand
TGCTGCCGTACCGATCCGGTGAGCGACTCACGCGGCTGGGGAAGCACCGCTGCCTCTGGATTACGGGCAGCCTGCTCGCCGTCCGGTTCGTGGCCCAGCAGGAACTGGGAACGCGGCTCTCCTGCGTCCGGTTCAGTCAGCGGATCGGCAACCGCCACCACCGGTTCAACGATGGGACGCTCCACGGTCGCTACCGCTGCAGCGGTCGTTTCGTGCTCTCGCTGACCCTGGTCGGCAACCGCTGCACCCGTACCTGGCGCCACATCATCGAGATGTCCCCGCTCGGGGATCGTGTCGGTCTCGAAGGAGTCGTCAGCCTCGAAGATCGCCCGCCTCCAGTCGAAGCCGCCGACCTCTTCGCCCAACGATGGCGGTGGCGCATCCGGCGGTTCGGGATCGCGCGGGGAGGGTGGCAGCTCCGCTGCTCCAGCAAACACGCCCGGCTCGCGCCATCGCGGTGACTCATCGCGGCGGACCACGACGGGCTCGAGCGCGATCCGTTCGCCGGCCCCGAGCGAAAGCAGGACGCCACTCGCTCCAACTGCGACCTCACCGTCAGCCAGATCGCCGTCGTCCATGCCGAGTCGCACCGTCGCACCGAACAGCGTGCTCGGCTCGCCATCCGTCAGCCCGACGAAGTAGATGCCCGCGCGCGGCCCATACGGGAGCAGTGACTCCCACGCAACCCCGGCCGCGCCCGCATCGAACACCGCCACGAGCGGACGGAGCGCCAGCTGCCCTTCGCGGGACTGGATCGCGTCCTCGATCTCCTCGAACAGCGCTTCACCGTCGGGGCTCTCCGCCCCACCGAAATGCGGCAGGTCGATGTCGTCCCCTAGCACCGCAGCGACGGAGGCATCCGCGCGCAGCGCCAGCTCGTCAGCCCCCGCGGTCGTGGCGAGCGTCTCCAGCCAGGCGTGCAGCAACTGCCGGCGCTCGATCTCAGATCCAGTGATCGCCACGCTGCCCGCCCCGGCGAGGTTCACGTACACGATCCGGCCGGCGACGTCGGTGCCCACCGGGAGCATCAATGCGCGGCCCGCCGCCGCGGCTGCCCCCTGCTGCATCGTCGACGCACCAGCGCCGGTGAGCGTCAGCTCCACCTGCCGTGCCCCGGTGATGACCACCTCGACGTCGCACTCCAGGGGGCCGGCGAGCCGGTCGCTGCTCGCCGCTAGCGACTCAGCGTCGCCATCGGCGCAGTCGATCGTGAACGAGAGCTCCCGTGCCGCCTCATGCGCCAGCACCAGCCGCGCGCGCGCGAACGTGCCCGTGTCGATCGCCTCCGCCACGGCGCGCGCTACGAGTACGACCCGGCCCGCGTCACCGGTACGGCGCGCGCCGCGCTGCAGCAGGGACGGCAGACCGAGCGCGCCTGTCCGCTGCAGGCGATGCACGAAGAGCGCAGCTGCGCCGAGCACGGCGAACCCGGCGGCGCTCAGGACGACGGGGCGCGGCACCGACGGCCAGTCCCACGCAGCCCCGCCATCCTCTCCTTCATCGGCGTCCGCCTCAACCGACTGGCCTGTGTCCTCGCTGCCGGTCGCGGTGTGGTTCCCGGTCTCCGGCGCGGCCGCCGGCGGTGTTACCTCGACGGCGAGTTCCTCCACCGCTTCGACCGGCAGCACCAGCTCCCAGCCCGGATAGATGCGCTGCGGGTCAGTGAACCGCCAGCCGCCGCCCATGTCGCGATCGCGGTTCGCCTGCCAGATCTCATCCCAGCGGAACCCGTCCCCGAGGAACCGCTCCGCGATCCCCCACAGGTGGTCACCGCGCGCGACGCGATACGTGACGGTCCCTGCGTCCAGGCTGATGCTCTCCGCCGGCAGCGGCGCGTTCAGCGTCCAGCCAGGACGGGTCACGCGCGGGTCGTCGAATCGCTCGCCGTCCGCCATCACGCGCCCCCGGTTCGCGCGAAACAGGTCCACGTAGCGGGCGCCGTCCCCGTAGAGCCGGCGCGCGATCCCCCACAGGTCCTCTCCCGGCGCCACGGTGTAGACCACGAACGGCACCCGGACGGTCACTGCGCGGGCGTCAGGGGCGGTGACCTGTGCTTCGGCGGCAGGCGGCGCGTGCAGCGCCACGATCGCGACCGGGGCGCTCGCAATGGCTGCCCGTGGCACCGGCAGCCACGTCGCGAGCAGCAACGTCCCGGCGATGCCGCCGTCCACAATGCGCCGCACGGCAGGCACGGTGATCAGGTTCGTGACGTGGAGCGCGGCGCGCGCCCATCGTGCGCCGCGCGTTGCTCGATCCGCGGTCACGGCGAGCGCGCGCAATCCGATCGTGACGGCGAGGTAGCCGAGGAGGAGCCATGCGATCGCGGTGGCGACCGCGATGAGGTCGCCGTCCGACACTTCCGTCGCCGTCAGCGCCGTGCGCACTGTCGTTATGTCCGGCAGGCGCCAGGCGGCAGCTGGGGGACCGGCGATCCGCCACAGGATCGCGGCAGCCGTGGCGGCGACCGCCAGCGTGACGGCAAGCGGCCAGGCCCCAGCCTCGCGGCGCGGTTCCGGCCGGCGCCCGCGATCGCTGCGTCGTGTACGGGGTAGTGCCCTGGTCATCGCTGGCCTCCCTTGCCGTTACCGACCCGCCGTCAGGACCGATTGCAGTTGCCGCACCGGGTACGGCGTCGTCCACGACCGCACCATCGGGTCGAGCGGCTCCCACGCCCCGACGACCACCACGACGCCACCCTCACCGTCATCCTCGATCGTGGTCACGCGGTACTGACCACCGAACGTGATCGCCAGCCGGACGTCCGCCGTCAACGACCGTTCGTAGCGGTGCTGGATGTCGCTTTCCGCCGGGTAGCGTTGTCCGAGCGATGCGGTTGAGAGCACCGTGCCGTCGCCGAACGACCAGTCGTACCGCTGCGGCGTGATCTCCACCTCGACCGTCGTGTCTCCCAGCGTCTCGGAGCCATAGAGCGTCTCGCCGCCGTAGCCCTCCACCCAGAACCAGGACGGCAGTGCCACCAGGCCCGTACCGGGGTTCGCGCCCACACCGACGGGGGGCAGCGGCACCATCCCGAAGAGCGACTGCGCCATCGAATGCGGATCCGTCGGCGGCCCCGGGAGCGTCTGCACGACGATCTCCGTGACGTCCGGCGCGCCCACAGGTATCCACGCGATCGTGAACAGGCCGTTGTCGCAGGTCACGACCCAGGGGAGCGCGCCCGGATGCTCCGACAGTTGGGGCGCGAAGCTGCTGTTGTAGCCGATGTTCGGGACGGCCGCGGTGCAGGTCGGCGCTGCCGGGACGTGGACGATCTCGGTGGATCCGGGGGTGCCTGGAGTGCCGGGGATGGTGGACGTGACACCGATGAAGATCGTGACGCCGCCGGTCGTCGCGACGACGTTCGTCTCCACCACATTCGGGCGGTTCGGGCGCGGACCGTACCCACTCCCTGGCGTCGGAGGTTCCGCGTACGTTGACGACGGGCTGAGCAGCAGGAGCGCCAGGCCCAGAATGCAGCCAGTAATCAGCCTCACGGTGGACCAGCCGGTTCCCGGGCGCCGCGGGTCACCACCCACCGCCCGTCCACACGCTCCAAGAGGACCGTGTCCTTGAACACGTCGCCCAGGCCGTCAGCGTTCTCCGGCAGCAGCGTCTTCGCATCCACGACGAAGCTGTTGTTCACGTACTCATCGACGATGACGGCCGACGACTCTGTCACCGAGATCACGTCGAAGTCGTGCTCGACGCGGATGCGTGCCGCGATACCGTCGGCTCGCAGCGCCTCGATCTCCGTGCGGATCCCTTCGAGCTCGGCGCCAGCCGCAAACCGTTCGACTCGCCTGATGTCGAGGTGGAGCACCGCGTCCGCGTAGGCGTCCCAGTACGCGAGGTACGCCGCGCTCACTTCTGCCACCAGCGCGTCGCGCGAGGGCGTGGCCGTCGCAGTCGGCACGGCCGCCGTGGCCGCGGGCGTCGTCGGATCGGCAGTCGCTGCCGGCGTGGGCGTGGACGAGCCGGCGCCGCAGGCCAACAGCACCACGGCCGCGCACACAACCCCGATCGACGTCATCCCTACTCGCATCTGGCGCATGGCTACGGACCTCCTGCTCCGGTGCGCGGCGCCGCGACGGCGTGGGCGCTGATCTCGACGTGCGTCACGCCGAGGACCTGGAGGAAGCCCGTCGTCGCCTGACGAGAGACCTCCACGCGCACCTGCGCTCCGTCTGCGTACACCGCATGATCCGTTCCAGTTTCGCCGATCAGGTATGCGATCGCCGCACTACTGGCGGCCGGCGCGTTCAGGATGACCACCGCACCGCCCGACGCGCGATAGGTCGCCTCGTCCAGCTGCATCGCGCCCGCAGCGGCAGCGGCGTCGGCCACGTTCTGGAGGTCGCGACGCTGCACCATCACCAGCCCGCCGTCGGCGACCAGCCCCGCGACCGCGACGAGCGCGAGCAGGAAGATCGCCGTCAACGCGAGCACCTGGCCGCCCTCGTCCGCGACGAGATCCCTCGCGCGCGCGATCACGGCGCCGCCGCCGTCCGGCTGCGGTAGATGTCGATGCGCTGCTGGTGGGTGCTGGACACCGTGACGGAGACCGCACCGAGCAGCGGGAGGTCGCCGAGCTCCACGGCGTAGGACGCCGACGCACGCACCGTCCCGCCGCGCGCGAACGTGCCCGTGTCGATCGCCACGTCCAGCCGGTCGAGCGCGAGGCCGTGCCCGGCGGCCACGGTCAGCGAGCGCGCCTGGGCGTCCG
>JBAYUZ010000125.1:0-4771 GCA_041674885.1 Dehalococcoidia bacterium | reverse complement strand
CTGGCCGTCCGAGGTGGTACACGGTGGCGAGGTACACGATGCGGGCGTCTTCGTTGCGGAACTGGAGCAGCGTCATGCCTTCGAGGGTACCCCGGGCGCCGCGCGCGCGCTCCGAGATCACCGGCGATGCGTCGCGGGCGCTACCCTCCGCGCTCGGAGGGGTGTGATGGCAGACGACGTGTTCGCGGCTGTGTGGGACGAGGCGGAGGCGCGCTGGCGACGCCACACGGAGGTGCTGGACTGGTCGCCGGACTACCGCATCCGCGGCGCCGAGACGGACTGGCTGGCGCGGGACGAGTACGCGCACTTCGCACACTGGCTGGAGTACGCCCTCGCAGGGGCGCGGTCGCGCTTCCAGGGCACCCCGCCGCCCGCGCCGATCACGGACGAGGACGCCCAGAACGACGCCTGGGCCGCCGAGGACCGCGCGCTGACCGAGGAGGAGGCGCGCCGTCGCTGCACCTCGATCCGGCAGGACTACATCGACCTGATCCGCGGGCTGCCGGAGGAGCGCCGCACGGCGCGTGTCGCCGCGGTCGTCCGCAGTGGGCTCGTCGGGCACTTCGACACGCACTTCGGCTACATGGTCGCCGGGATGCTGTCCGACGAGGCCGCCGCGTGGGCACGGCTGACGGCCGCCCTCGACGCGCGCCCGTCCGAGGTGCTGCACACCGGCGATGATGGCCGCGCCTGGCGCGCGGCGGACATCTACGCGCACCTGGAGCGCTGGATGACCGTGAACATCCCGCGCGCCGAGGCGGGCCTCGCGACCGGTGTGGTGCCGGAGCTGGAGGCCTCCGCCGACGACCTCAACGCCCGCTGGCTCGCCGAGGATGCCGGCGTGACCTTCGAGGCGGCCCGGCGCCGCTCGTTCGTCGCGCGGGAGGCGTTCATGACGCAGATGCGCGGCATCGCCACCCCACAGTGGACCGCACGCCTCGTGTCGCTGTACGCGGGCAATGCGTGGGGTCACTACGCGGAGCACCTGGAGTACATGGAGCACACGGGCTAGAGCAGCTCGACGGGGCTAGGTTGCCTGCGCGGGGCGGCCCCTCCCCGACCCCCTCCCCTGCGCGGGGAGGGGGTAGAAAGTGATGGGGGTTGCACCCCCATCACGCTCTTCGCCCCCGCGTTCGGAGCGAGGCGGCCAGCCGCTCGCCCGGACGAGGGCCAATCTCGACCGGAAGTCCCTCACCGGGAGCCGAACCGGGACGGCGCGCGCCCTCGATCAGAGCAGCGCGAGCAGCGCCCACGTCAGCGCGAGTTGTGCGAGGCCGAGCGGGAGGCCGATGCGCGCGAATTCCCAGAAGGAGACGCGTTCGCCGAACCGCCGTTCGGCGTTGTCGACGATGATGACGTTGGAGGCGGCGCCGATCAGCGTGAGGTTGCCCGCGAGCGTGCTGCCCGCGGCGAGCGCCATCAGCGCCTCCTGCCCGCCGCCCGCCTGCTGGATCGCGGGCAGCGCCAGCGCCATCAGCGGCACGTTCGAGACCACCTGCGACACCGCCGCGCTCACGCCGAGGATCCACGGCGTCGAGGCGATCCGCCCGCCGAGGCGGCTCACGACCTCCTCGGTGACACCGGCCTCGTGCACCGACTCCACCACGATGAACAGCGCCGCGAAGAACGCGAGCGTCGGCCAGTCGATGACGCGCGCGAGCGCCACGCGTCGAGGGCTGCCGAGCAGGAGCACGGCGGCGGGGACGAGTGCGATCACCGTCAGGCGCAGGTCGAACGTCGCGCCCGCGCTCACCAGCGCGATGCGTACCGCGATCAGCGCCAGCAGCGCGCCCAGCGCCAGCAGCGCGAGCCGTGCGAGGCGTTCGTCGACCAGTTGCACCCGCACGTGGACCAGCGCCTCGCCGTGGAACTCGCGCCGGTAGGCGATGCGGAGCGCGAGGTAGGAGAGGAGCAGCGCGCCGAGCGTGGGCAGCGCCAGCCAGCGGGCGAAGGTGACGAAGGGGTTGCCGACCTCGGCGCCCTGGAGGGCGATGAGCAGGTTCTGCGGGTTGCCGATCGGGCTGACGACGCTCCCGGCGGTGACCGCCAGCGCCAGCGCGATCAGCGTCAGCCGCGGCGTGACTCGATGCGCGCGTGCGAGGCCGATCGCGACGGGGACGCCGACGATTGCGAGGGTGTCGTTCATCAGCAGGGCGGAGCCCAGGCCGCCGCCGAAGAGGATCGCGAGCACGAGCGCGTCCACGCTCCCCGCGCGCGAGAAGAGCCGGTAGGAAAGCGCCGCCAGTGCGCCGGACTCCTCCAGCGCGCGGCCGAGCACGAACATCCCGAACAGGAACAGCATCACGTCGACATCGATGGCGTCGAGGGCATGCGCGGGGGAGATGGAGCCGGAGAGCAGCATGGCGGCGGCGCCGCCCGCCATCACCTGCCAGATCTGCAGGCGCACGCTCCCCACCTGTCGCACCGCGATCAGTCCCACGACCACGCCGAGGACGATCAGGGGGATGGTCACGGGACTCCGGTCGATGCTGGGGCTGAGGCTGTAGCGATCCTACTGACTCCGGAGAGCAACCGCTGGGGGTGCTTCCGCGTTCTCGGAGGCGGAGTGGTGCTCGGGCGGCTGGGAGGTGAGCGAGATGGGCATCGAGCCAGAGAACATCGGCGGTGATGTACTGGCCCACCTCCAGGAGATGATCGCCCGCGATCCCGCACTCCAGGCGGAGGCGGAGCGATTGGCGCCTCGATGGGACGCCATCACTGAGATCGTCCGGGCGCGGAACAGGGCGGGCCTGACATCGCGCGAACTGGCAGAGCGGATGGGCGTCTCACAGGCGGTCGTCTCTCGGCTGCTGTCGGGTGAGCACAGCCCACGCATCGACACGATCGCTGCCGCCGCCCGGGCGATGGGCTATGACCTCAAGATCCGCCTCGTGAAGCGCCGCGCTTCGGCGCGCCGTGCCGCCGAGCCCACCGCCGCATGCACGGCGGTTGATGAGACCGCCCGCGAAGAAACTGGGAGATGACCCCGACCCACTCTGACGAGTTCAGGGGATCTTCACCAGGATCGCGTTGTTGATTGATCCCATCGTAGCCGAGACGTAGTAGTCCGCAGGCGGAAGTGTGGTTGGAAGTCGAATCTCGGTCGCGGATCCGACGAGGATCGTGTAACTGCTCAGGAGCACGTTCGTTCCGAAGACTGTGACGAAGGCCGAGCCTGAAACTGGATGCCCCTTCGAGTTCACGGGCGAAACCTGAAGCGGCAAGACAATCGCGTCTGCTTCGCGTCGCACAGGCGCTGTTAGCGCGACCGTCAGGCTTGCGGGGCGGGACGGTTCCCAGATTGCGTTGCGAAGGATGCTCCAGAGTTGGTCGTTGTCGACCTCGATGTTTCGGTAACTCGCGCCGACATCGGTCCACGCTTTCGGATAAGCCTGGCCGCCGATCCCAATAATCTCTGGGTCGCCCAGCTTGATCTCGAAGGCGGGAAAGTAGGACGCATCGATCGTCAGACTGCTGTATCGCTGTTGCCCGGGTTGGATATGGAAGATGTCGAAAGCACCTGCAACGCGGCGCTCGCTATCGAGGAACTTCGAACGAGGTGGGCCAGATTCGACCTGATAGATGTCGAGAGTGAAGGGCACACGAACGCGAACGGCCGCCCCAGGTCCAGCGTTGTCCACCATCAGCCGGTACTTGCGCTGGGGGTACTTGTCGAAGTCTTGCGGGTCGCGGTCCCGGGCGCGCCCATACCAGAACGCCCACGCCGCCTGCTGCTCCGCTGACACATCCCCCAATGGGAACACGCTCGCGGAAATGGTGCCCTGTTGCGATGCCTCATCAATCAGTGTGAGGGCGATAGAGGGTCGTCGGCGATCAGCCTCTGTATCCTTCTGAAACAGGCCCGCGTCGCGCGCAAGCGTGAGAGAGCGGAAGGCGACCGCCAAGAGTCCAAACGTGAATAGAGCCGTAAGGCCGGCGCCGAGGGCAGAGAATCCCGATGCGTCCATGCCGGGACTATACCTCCTGTTGTTGACCGCTCGTGAAGTAGGGTCGCTACTTCCTTCCGGCGGTGGCGCGGGTCTGGCGGGCGGCGGCTTTCGCGGCCTTGACCTGCTTCGGGGAGGCCTCGGGGGTGGCGCCGTTCGAGGGCTTGGCGGCGCGCTTCGGCTTCGCGGGGGGCGGGGCGACGGGGGCGTGCCTGTCGAGGACTTCCTGCAGGAATCGGCCGGTGACGGAGGACTCGTTGCGCGCGACCTCCTCGGGCGTGCCGTAGGCGACGATCAGGCCGCCGCGCTCGCCGCCGTAGGGGCCGAGGTCGATGACCCAGTCGGCGCCCTTCACCACGTCGAGGTTGTGCTCGATCACGATGACGGTGTTGCCACCGTCCACCAGCCGCTGGAGCACCTCCAGCAGCGCCTCCACGTCCGAGAAGGAGAGGCCGGTCGTCGGCTCGTCGAGGATGTAGGCGGTGCGGCCGGTGGAGCGGCGTGAGAGCTCGGTCGCGAGCTTGATGCGCTGCGCCTCACCGCCGGAGAGCGTGGTGGCGGGCTGGCCGAGGCGGATGTAGCCCAGGCCCACGTCGCGCAGCGTCTCCAGTTTCCGGCGCGGCGAGGGGAACGCCTCGAAGTACTCGAGCGCCTCCGTCACCGTCATCTTCAGGACTTCGGCGATGGTCTTGCCGCGGAAGAGGATCTCCAGCGCCTCGCGGTTGTAGCGGTCGCCCTTGCAGACTTCGCACGGGACGGTCACGTCCGGCAGGAACTGCATCTCGATGAGGTTGTAGCCGTCGCCCTTGCAGGCTTCGCAACGG
>JBAYUZ010000124.1:0-4851 GCA_041674885.1 Dehalococcoidia bacterium | reverse complement strand
GCCGACGGCACACCTCGATCGGCAATCTCAGCCCCGTCGACTACGAGAGGAGGCCCGTCCCGACGACCAATGCGGCATGATGCGCTCTACACCCAACCACTCCGGGAAACCGGGGCAGGCTCAGATCGACCGCGTTCATCGCTCGGGGACTTGACCCCGCAGGAGTTTGTCAACGCCCAGATACCCAAAACGGTCGCATAGCAGGTGGACTCGATCCGGGGTCAAGACCAACCACCGCAATTCTCACTCTCGCGGTGGATCCGTTTCAGGGGGTCAGGTCACTTCGGATACGAGCCATGGTGATCGGTCGTCACGCGTAACGGACGCCGCCCCGATACCTCCCGCAGGCCTCGGAGAAAGCGGTGAGCCGCGGACCGGTCGCGGTGCTCGCTGAGCATCGAGTCGATCAGCGACCCATCACGATCGATCGCCCGGTACAGGTAGCACCAGCGGGCCAGAACCTTCACGTACGTCTCGTCTGGGTACCAAGACCGGGCGGCACGTCCGTGACGCCGCGTACGAAGAGCGGCGCTGATGAGAGGGGTGAAGCGGAACTCCCAGGCGCGGATCGTCTCGTGGCTGACGGTATAACCACGCTGCAGCAGGAGTTCCGCCAAGTCCCGCAGGCCGAGCTTATAGCGCAGGCGCCAGACCACGGCGAGCAGCACGATATCAGTCGGGAACTGCAACTCGTTGAACGGTGCACCGATCCGTTCATTGAAGCGTCGCTAACAGCTGACGCATGACAATCGGCGGTAGCCGAGGGCCGCCCGCTGCTTTCACCGATGTATTGCCGTCGATTGGCAGTGCGGGCAGGTCATCGGGATACTCCTCATCTCAGACTGACGGAGGCTACACTCAGAACCGACCCTGAGTTCTGACGGAACCACATGCGCCCGGCTAAATGCAGCTGGCGCCGGGTTCCCGCTTGCTCCGCGCCCGGGCTGCGCCCCGTGGTGAGCACGTGCCTCGGCCCCGCAGCGCGTAGCCGGGCAGGAACGGCGCACTTCCCCAATCCTGACGCACCCGGCACGCGTCGGCCGAGTCCGCGCCGGCAGGCTAGCGTCGAGAGCGACTCGCGAGGAACGCACGCGCGTCCTCAGTCGTCCGCTCGATCAACGGGCGCATGCGGTCCGCGCCGCCGAGTTCGGGGCGTGCGGATCTCCAGCCAACGATCACCAGCGACCGGATCAGCGCGAAGGTCGGGAGCATCAATACGTGCTCCTCGGCGAGCGGGCGCTCGGCTCGATAGCCGGCGACCAGCGCCGCGGTCGCCGCCCCGCCGTACGAAGCTCCGCGCGCCGATTGTAGCGCGACAGCGAGCTCGTAGAGGTGCCACCCGAAGCCGGCATCATCGAAGTCGATGGCGCCCAGGCGGTCCCCGGCGACGATCACGTTGTGCGGGTGCATGTCCGCGTGGATCAGGCTGTAGCACGCATCGTCCGTGCCGAGCGCGTCGAGGTCGCAGCGGATGGCATCGCGCGCGCGAAGCAGCACATCACGCTCATCCGGTCGCAGCTCGGGAACGTCCCAGAACCGCCCCCACAGGGGGCGCTCGCCAATCAGCCCCTCCGTGTTCCAGGCGCGCCGCTCAAAGCCGGCTGGGGGGCGCCACCTGCTGGACTGGTTGTGGATGCGCGCCGCGTAGCGGCCCAGCTGTTCGAAGTAGCCGACGACCCTGCGCACGTCAGTCGTCCGCGCGATCGTGTGCGAGAGCAGTTCACCGTCTACCCACTCCAGCATGCCCGCGTGCCGCGCGGTCCCGTCCGGCATCGTGACCGTCGCATACCACTCGCCGCGTGCAGTCGGGACCGCGCGTGCCACGTCGATGTCGGCGTCGAGCAGCGCGGCTGTCCAGACGCGCTCGGAGTTCAGCTCCGCCAGCGAGTTGTAGCCGGGGCGGTGCAGGCGCAACGCGTACGCCGCGCCTCCGGCGCTCTCGACGCGGAAGACGACGTTCTCGCTCAGCGTCATCAGCTGGAGCGCGGCGCCATCGAAGTCCCAGTGCATGACCGCTCGCCGCGCGGCCGCGAGCAGCCCGGCCCCGTCAGCGCGCACCGTTGCCGTCAACCTCGCGCAGTGTCTGGCGGAACGCTTCGAGGAACACATCGGCATGCGCGCGACCGAACACGAGTGGCGGCCGGATTTTCAGCACGTTCCCATGCTCGCCGGCCTTCCCCATCAGAACGCCACGGCCCCTCATCGCATTGACGAACGTCTCGGCGCCGCTGACGTCGGGTGTCTTCGACTCCCGATCCGTCACCCAGTCGACCCCGACGAAGAGTCCGTACCCGCGCACGTCGCCGATCGCCTCGCAGCCGGCGGCCAACGAGCGAAGCTCGTCGCGAAGGTACGCACCGGTCGCGGTGACGCTCTCCAGCAGCGACTCCTGCTCGATCACGTCGATCACCGCCATACCGGTGGCGGCCTGCAGGGGGCTCGACGCGAACGTGTTGAAATAGCGCGTCTCGCGCCGGAATGTGTTCACAAGGTCGGCGCTCGCGACCACGCCGGCCAACGGCAGGCCGTTCCCCATGGGCTTACCCATCGTGGCGATGTCCGGTGCGAATCCCATCTCCTGGTATCCCCACCAGCGGCCGGTGCGGCCAAAGCCGGCCTGCACCTCGTCGCAGATGAAGAGGCCCCCTGCGTCGTGGACGAGCTCCGCGGCCCGCGCCATGAAGTTCCCGGGGATATCCGGGAGCCCCTCGTTGGCGAGGATCGGGCAAAACAGCACACCAGCGAATTGCACGCCGTCCGCGGCGAACGAGTCGATCTGCTCGCGCAGCGCCGCAAGGTAACTATCACCCGCGGCCGCGTCGTCAAGCCCATCGACGAGCGGGCGGTAGCGCTGCGGGACGGGGATCGCGCGCACGTCGGGATCGGCGTGAGCGCGGGTGCGGACACGCGAGAGCTTGCGGACCTCGATGCTGTTGCCATGGTAGGCGGAGTTCGTCACGATGATGCCCAGTCCCCCCGTGGCGATGCGCGCCATCGTGAGCGCCACCTCGTTGGCCTCGGTGCCGGTGCAGGTGAGCACGGTCGTCGTGAGCCCGGAGGCGTGCAGACCGGTCAGCCGCTCCGCGTAGTCGAGCACGCCGTCGTGGAGGTAGCGGCTGTGCACGTTCAGCATCGCAGCCTGGCGGTGCATCGCCTCGATGACATGCGGGTTGGCATGACCGACACACGGGACGTTGTTGTAGGCATCGAGGTAGCGGCGACCGTCGGCGTCCCAGACCCACGCACCCTCTCCGCGCACGAGGTGCACCGGCTCGTGATAGAACAGCGCCGCTCCGACGCCGAGCAGGCGTTCGCGGCGGGCCAGCATGTCGTCAGCGTTCGAGTACGACACCATTGAACGTCCCTCCCGTGCCACGCGCAGCGGCGCTCAACCTATTACAGCGCGCGGAGGCATGCTACCGCCGCGCCCAGCAGCTCGATCGACTCGATCGTGATCGGGTCGAGCACCACCTGCAGGTGATCGACGCCCGCCGCACCGAACGCGGCGAACGTGCGCGCCAGATCTTCTGGCGCGCACTCGAGCGGGGGCGTCTTGATCGGCAGCCCCTCGGGCGCCACGGCCGTCGCGCCGGGGAAGCGGACATAGACCGCGGTCGTGCGTCGGATCTCGCGCGGGTCGCGTCCGGCCGTTGCGCACGCCGCGTCGAGTTCCGCCATCAACGGCGCGAGTCCCTCGGAGCTGTTGCCGTGTGCGGCAAACCACCAGTTCCACATGTCGGCATGGGGGACCGCGATCGACATCATCCGCTTGCCCCGCGAGCCCACAAGCAGCGGGATCCCGCCCGATAACGCACGCGGTCCGCGGGGATCGATCGTGCAGTCGGCGGCGTCGTAGAAGCGACCGTGGAAGTCGACGTGCCCCTCACGCACGAGGTGCCGGATGATCGTGAACGCTTCCTCAAACCGGCTCACGCGGTGGTCGTAGGGGAAGCCGAACGCGCTGTACTCCGGCTCGTGCCACCCGGCCCCGAGCCCCATGATCAGCCGCCCGCCGCTGATCTCGTCGATGGTCTCGGCCTGCTTCGCGAGCATGGCGGGCTGGTGGTAACTGGTTGATGCGACGAGTGGCCCGAGCTCCACGCGCTCGGTGACGGCGGCCACCGCCGCGAGCGTCGTCCACGCCTCCCACGGCCCGCGCTGCTCGCGTCCCGGAAAGCGATAGAGGAGGTGATCGCCGACCCACACGGAGTCGAGCCCCACCTGGTCGGCGCGCCGTGCCATCTCGAGCAGCTCGCGCCCGGGTACCCGCCGCTCAGCCTCCGGGAGCTGCACACCGACTTTCGGAGATAGCACGTCTCGCTCCCTCAGTTGATCTGCACCGCGGACAGCACGCCCTGCGGGATTGCGATGAGCAGCGAGATCACGTTCGCGGTCCCCATCAGCAGCACCGTCGCCCAGAGCCGCTCCTTGATCATCAGCGCCACGCTGCGGTGCGCGATGAACGACTCCCCAAAGTCGCCCCGAATCATGTGCCCCAGTCAGATCACATGCTGCGTCGTGATCGGCTTATCCAGCCCCATCCACTTCGCGATGCGCTGGACGTCAGCGTCCGACGCGCGCGGCCCGGCGACCGTCGCCGCCGGGTTCCCAGGCGCCAGGTGGCTGATGGCGAACGGTCGACCATGAGTTCCTCCGATTTGCCACCGCCCGACACCCCCAGCGACGAGGCGAGCGTATAGTCGCGCATCACGGATGCAATGGCCGCGTGGGTCAAACAGATGACCCGACCGGCTCAAGGTGACGGACGAGTGTGGAGCCGGTCCAGGGCGTCGATGGGCTTCGCTGCTACTCCGAAGCCGCATGGCGCGATGACCGGCATCCGGCAGCTGT
>JBAYUZ010000123.1:0-5029 GCA_041674885.1 Dehalococcoidia bacterium | reverse complement strand
GTGGAGCGCTTCTTCGACCTGTTCGAGGAGCGCAACATCATCGCCTCGCTGTTCACGGTCGTGGAGGACACGCGCGTGGACGCGACGGTGTCGCGCGAGTACCGCGGCATCGTGGGCTGGCTGCGTCGTCTGCAGTCGATCGAGGCCGATCGCCGTCCCGAGGTGAAGGGGATGGGGATGCGTGCCGCGTTCGTGGAGAGCATGCTGCGCGCCTCGCTGGGGCGCCGCGACGCGATCCGCTGGCCGCGCGACCTGATGGATCAGATGCACACGAGCCTCGACTGCCTCGCCGTGGTGGAGCAGCCGGACGCGACCGTGCAGGACTCGGCGGAGGTCGCGGCGGCGCTGTACGACATCGCGATCGCGATGCCGAACATCGTGAACCCGTTCCGCGACGAGGACTGGGAGGAGCCGCCCAGCGACTTCGGCGAGGCCGCGCAGATGCCCGGTGGCATGGGCCAGGGCATGCGCGAGATGCCGGAGGGCGAGGGCGACGAGGAGGAGTTCGAGGCGCCCGCGCAGCCGGAGTTCCGCGGTGACTTCAAGCCGGAGCTGGTGCAGCTGCTCTCGCGGCTGCGCGACCAGGCGAGCGGCGAGGCGGGCGAGATGCAGTCGCTCACGCGCGACCAGGTGATGGACGCGCTGTCGAAGTCCGCGGAGGTCGCGTTCCCCGACGAGGCCGAGGGTGACATGGCCGCCTCGATGGGGGCGTTCCTCAGCAACCTCGAGAAGGAGGCTGCCGCCGCCGCGAAGGCGAAGCAGCAGCAGGACGGCGACAGTGACGGCGAGGAGCAGGGCGGCGGCGACGAGGGCGGGTCGAATGACCAGGGCCCCGAGATCACGTGGACGTACTACGACGAGTGGGACTTCCGCGCCTCCGACTACCGGCCGCGCTGGTGTCGCGTCGGCGAGCGCCTCGGCGATGAGGGTGGCCTCGAGTACTACGAGGACACGCTGCAGAAGCACCATGGGCTGGTGGTGGAGACGCGCCGCCAGTTCGAGCTGATGCGCCCGGAGTCGTTCCGCCGCATCAAGCGGCTGGAGGACGGCGAGGAGATCGACCTCGATCGCGCGATCGAGTTCATCGTCGATCGCCGAGCGGGCGTGGGGCCGCTGGCGCAGGTCTACTGGCGCCGCAACAAGGTCGACCGCGACGTCGCGGTGGCGTTCCTGATGGATATGTCCGCCTCCACCGATGAGGAGGTCGAGAAGCCGAAGGCCGAGCGCAGCGTGGACGGCAACTTCAGCGGCGATCCTCGCAACTACTTCCAGTGGCTGGCGGAGCGGCGCGCGAAGCAGATCGCGGAGGCGCCGAAGCGCATCATCGACCTCGAGAAGGAGTCGCTGGTGCTGATTGTCGAGGCGCTGGAGGCGATCGGCGACTCGTACGGCATCTACGGCTTCTCCGGCTACGGTCGCGACAACGTGGAGTTCCACGTCATCAAGGACCTCGATGAGCGGTTCGGCGATCGGGTGCGCAAGCGCATCGACAAGATCCAGCCGGTGCGTTCGACGCGCATGGGCCCGGCGATCCGTCACACGATCGCGAAGATGGAGCAGTACGACGCGAAGGCGAAGATCCTGATCATGGTCTCCGACGGCCGTCCGCAGGATCACGGCTACGGCCGCGACCGCACGGAGAAGGAGTACGCCGTCCACGACACCCACCAGGCGCTGGTGGAGGCGAAGCGGGCGGGCATCGTGCCGTTCCTGATCACCGTCGACAAGGAAGGCCACGACTACCTGAAGCAGATGTGCAACGACGTCGGCTACGAGGTGGTGGACGACATCGAGCAGCTGCCGCGGCGGCTGACCTCGCTGTACCGGGCGCTGTCGACGGACTAGCGGACTCGGCGGATCGCATCGCGAGGGCGGTCGAGGCGACTCGGCCGCCCTCGCTGCGTTGTGGCGCGCGGCGCTGCTCGTTGTGGCATGCTGCGGCCCATGAGTACTCCCACCGCATCGAGCACTGACGTGTCGCCGAGCGCACCGCATGGATCGCCGCTGGAGGTGCTATGGGCCTCGCTGCGGCTGGGACTGACCTCGTTCGGGGGTCCGGTCGCGCACCTGGGCTATTTCCGCGCGGACTACGTCGAGCGCCGCAAGTGGATCGATGAGCGGTCGTACGCCGACCTCGTCGCGCTGTGTCAGTTCCTGCCGGGGCCGGCGAGCAGCCAGGTGTCGATCGGCATCGGGATGCTGCGCGCGGGGCTGCTGGGCGGGGTGATGGCGTGGATCGGTTTCACGCTGCCCTCGGCGATCGCGCTCGTGCTCTTCGCGCTCGGCCTGCGCGCGTTCGATGTGTCCGACGCGGGCTGGCTGCACGGGCTGAAGATCGTCGCGGTCGCGGTGGTGGCGCAGGCGGTGTGGGGCATGGCGAGGACGTTGGCCCCCGACCGGCCGCGCGCGACGATCGCGGTCCTCGCTGCGGTCGGCGTGCTGGCGGCGCCGACGGCGGCGGTGCAGGTGGGTGTGATCCTCGTCGCGGGGATCGTCGGCTGGCTGCGGTTCAACACCGGAGACACGTCGCCGGACGAGATACGGCTGCACGTGCCGGTGCCGCGCTGGTTCGCGGCGATATGCTGGGTGGTGTTCCTCGGCCTGCTCGTCGCGCTGCCGCTGGTGCGGCAGTTCGTGGACTCGTACCCGCTCGCACTCGCGGACTCGTTCTTCCGTGTCGGCTCGCTGGTCTTCGGCGGCGGGCACGTGGTGCTGCCGCTGCTGCAGGCCGAGGTCGTACCGACGGGATGGGTGACGCAGGAGCAGTTCATCGCGGGCTACGGTGCGGCGCAGGCGGTGCCGGGGCCGCTGTTCACGTTCGCGGCGTACCTGGGCGCGGTCGCCGGGCCGACGCCGAACGGCTGGGCTGGCGGCGCGCTGGCGCTGGTCTCGATCTTCGCGCCGTCGTTCCTGCTGGTGGCGGGGTCGCTGCCGCTGTGGGACGCGCTGCGCACGCGCGGGGCGTTCCAGGGGGCGCTGCGAGGCGTGAACGCGGCGGTGGTCGGCATCCTGGGCGCCGCGCTCTACTCGCCGGTGTGGACGAGCGGCGTGCTCGGCCCGCTCGACCTCGGGCTCGCGCTACTGGCGTTCGGGCTGCTGCAGGTGTGGCGCGTGCCGCCGTGGCTGGTGGTGGTGCTGACGGCGCTCGGCGGGATGGGGCTGGCGGCGATCGGGGGTAGTGGGTGACTGATGGGGTGTTCTCCAGCGGGCAGCAGGGCGTCGTGTACTGCCTCATCAACGCTGCCATGCCCGGGTACGTGAAGATCGGTCTGACGACAGGCAACGTCGCCGATCGGATGCGCCAACTCGATACGACGGGTGTGCCGCTGCCGTTCGAGTGCGTCTACGCCGTTGAGGTCGCCGATGTCGTCAGCGCCGAGCGGCTGCTGCACGAGGTCTTCGGCGATGTGCGAGTCCGGCCGAGCCGCGAGTTCTTCGAGGTCGGTGAGCAGCGTGTGATCGCCGCCATGCGGCTGACCGGTGGGCGGGATGTCACGCCATCGAGGGACATCGTGGAGGATGTTGGTTCGCAGCTAGCGCTCGACCGCGCGCGCCGTCGCCGAGCGCAGTTCAACTTCCAACTTGTGGGCGTGACGCCAGGCACCGTGCTCACGTTCTCGGAGGACGAATCGATCACGTGCACGGTGGTGGATGACCGCACGGTCGACTTCGAGGGGCAGCGCACGTCGCTTTCCGCTGCGGCGTTGATCGCGATGCGCCGGTTTGTCCCGGCTGGCAACTACTTCCAGCGAGCGGATGCCTCGATCCAGGGGACGCTCTACTGGGAGTTGGACGGCGAGTCGATGTCGGAACGGCGGCGACGGCTGGAAGTGGGCGAGCCCACTCCATAGTCAGCGCGCGCGCTCCTCACCACTCGCATCGAGGGCGCGGTAGTGGCGGAGGCGGCGGGCGGCGTAGCGGAAGGCGTCGACGGCCATCGCGAGGATGCCGCCGAGCAGCCATGCGACGACGTAGGGCGCGAGGCTCGGCGCGGTGAAGGCCCATAGGCCGATGGCAAGCGTGCCCGCGCCGACGAGCATCAGCAGGCGGCCGGAGCGTCGGTTGGTGTCGCGCCAGACGCGCTCGTCGGCGAAGGTCGCGGGGATGCGGACGCCATACCAGTGGTTCGGCCCGACGTAGTGCATGCCCCAGCCGAGGACGATGAACAGCGCGCCCGTGCCGAGCAGCCACGGCAGGCCCGTGCGCAGCTCGACGGCGAAGTCGGGGGACATCAGAGGTCGAGCAGGCGGTAGCGCACGCGGTCGCCCGCGCCCTCGTCGGGTTCGATGCGGCCGGCGGCTTCGAGCAGGTCGAGGTGGCCGATGATCTCGGTCATCGCCTGGGCGAGCTGCAGCGGGCCGATGTGCGGGAAGGCGCGCTCCGCGATGCCGAAGGCGGTGTCGGCGCGCTCGGCGAGCAGGCGGCGATAGCGATCGGCGCGACGCTCGTGGTGCTGCTCGAAACGGGCGGCGAGGCGTGCGGGGTTGGCGCCGGGGGTGCCGTGCCCCTGCAGCGTGCGGCGCGCGCCCTGGAGCGCTCGCAGACGGCGCACGGAGTCGAGGAACGGCGGGAGCGAGGGCCAGCGCGGGCCGACCGCGCCGCCGGGGCCGTACGCGAAGTGCAGGCCGGGCGTCGGCGTCTGGTGCGGCAGCAGCGTGTCGCCCGCGTAGAGGTCGCCCGAGCCCTCCGCGAGCGCGACGAGGTTGCCGGGGGTGTGGCCGGGGGCGGCGATGATGCGCAGCTGCTCGTCGTTGGCGAGCGGGATGCGCGTGCCGTCCTCGATCGGCTGCACCGAGGCGGCGGGCGTCGGCTGCCACGCGTAGCCGCGGCGGGTGTCGCTGGCGGCGAGCACGTCGATGAGCTCATCGCTGGCGCCGTGGCGGCGGAGGGTGTCGAGGCGGTGCTGCGTGCGCGCCTCGTTCCAGTCGCGGCCGGCGAGCAGCGCGGGCACGTCGGTGAGGCCCGCGAGGATGACGGCGCCGGCGGCGGCCCACTTCGCGGCGAGGCCGGCGTGGTCGATGTGCGCGTG
>JBAYUZ010000122.1:0-5194 GCA_041674885.1 Dehalococcoidia bacterium | reverse complement strand
CGCATGGAGGCGTAGCGCCAGCCGATGCCAGAGCCGACCGCCGACGCCGCCGAGCCGATCGCGCAGGACGCCGCCCCCGAGGCGGTGCCCGAGGACGACGCGGCGCCCGACGCGATCGAAGCCATCGACGTCGACGCCGCGGCGGCTGCCGAGGCTGAGGCAGGCGAGCCCGACGCCGCCGAGGACACCGACGGCGAGCGGGACGCCGACGCCCGTCGCGCACCCACAGAGCGCGTGCCCGCGCTGCTGGAGGCGCTGCTCTTCGTCTCCGACGGCCCCACCGATGAGGGTGCGCTCGGTCGCGCGCTCGGCCTCGCTCGCCGCGAGGTGCGTGCGGGCCTCGACATGCTCGCCGACTCGCTGCGCGAGCGTGGCATGCGCCTGCAGCGCGGCCCGGACGGCATCCAGCTCGTCACCGCCCCGGACGCCGCCGCGTACATCGAGGCCTATCTCGGCCTCGAGTCCGGCCGCCGCCTCTCCGCCGCCGCGCTGGAGACGCTCGCGATCATCGCCTACCGTCAGCCCGTCACGCGCGGTGCGCTGGAGGCGATTCGCGGCGTGAACTGCGACGGCGCGATCGACACGCTCCGCAATCGCGGCCTCATCGACATCGCCGGGCGCGCCGACAGCCCGGGCCGCCCCGCGCTCTTCGCCACCACGCAGAAGTTCCTGGAGTACTTCGGCCTCGAGCGGCCCGAGGATCTCCCCCCGCTGCCGACCGAGGTCGCCGATGCCGCCGCGCGGCTCCCGGAGCACCTCGCCCAGCAGCTCCCGCTCCCCGACCGCGCGGCCGAGCCCGCGGGCGCCGACGCCGCCTCGGACGACCCCGATGCGCCCGCCCGCCCCGAGGTCCTGCCCTACGAGCCGATTGAGACGCCCGAGGGCCGCGTCTGGCCCGCCCGCGCCGGTCTCCCGATCGCGAACGCGGTCTGGCTCCCCGGCAACGTGCCCGCGTTGCCCTCGACCGATCGCGCCGCGCTCCCGCCGTCCGGCCCCGGCTTCAGCCTGTAGCCGCCTCCGGGCATCTCGAGGATTGCGCGGCGGCTACGCTGGACGCATGACCACCGTCACCGTCCTCATCACCATCCACCTGCCGGGCGTCCAGAGCCTGAAGGAGAAGCGCGCCGTCGTGCGCTCGCTCGTCGCGCGGCTGCGCTCCCGTCTCGACCTGACCGCCGCCGAGGTGGGCGCGCAGGACATGCTCCAGCGCGCGGAGGTCGGCTTCGCCGTCGTCTCCGAGGAGACCGCCACCGCCCGCCGCCTGGCCGACGAGGCGCGACGCCTCATCGACCTCGAACTGCTCGGCAAGGCGGAGGTCGTCGCCACCGAGGTCGACGAGACCGTGCTGGAGCCACGCTTCTAGGGCCCCGCGGCGACCTCTTGACAACCTCGCGCACACCAATCGACTATCGATGCATGAACATCGAACATCGATCGGTCATCCTCCTCAAGGTCGTGATGGCGGCGCTCTTCGCCGTGCTGCTCGTCTTCCAGTTCCTGTCGTTCCCCGGCGGCATCGCCTACGACGCGCAGCAGCACCCGGAGCAGGCGTACCTGCGTTGGCCGCTCACCTTCCTCGCCGGGTTCTGCATCTTCTGCGCGGAGGTCGTGGTCGTCTCGACCTGGAAGCTGCTCGGCCTCGTCCAGTCCGACCGCATCTTCAGCGACGCCGCGTTCAAGTGGGTGAACGCGATCATCTGGGCGATCGCCGGGGCGTGGACGATCCTCGTCGGCTTCCTCATCTGGGTCTTCTCGAACGCCGACGACCCCGGGTTCCCGATGGTCCTGCTCTTCTTCGTGCTCTCGGTCACCGTCGTGGGGCTGCTGATGATCGTCATGCGTGCGCTGCTGCGGCAGGCCACCGCCCTGCGCACCGACATGGAAGCGGTGATCTGATGGCGATCATCGTGCGCCTGGATCTGGAGCTCGCCCGCCGCAAGATGAGCGTCGGCGAGTTCTCCGAGCGTGTGGGCCTCACCCCCGCCAACGTCGCCGTCCTGAAGAACGGCCGCGCCAAGGCGATCCGCTTCAGCACGCTCGAGGCGATGTGCCGCGTCCTCGACTGCCAGCCCGGCGACCTGCTGCAGTGGGTCGAGGATGCCGAGGATGCCGAGGATGCCGAGGATGCCGAGGATGCCGAGGACGCCGAGGACGCCGCCCCCACCATCGAGGCGGAGCAGGCAGCGTCTCGATAGCCCCCATGTGCCGACGGACATGCGAAGGGCGCCCCGCAGGGCGCCCTTCGTGGTGTGCCAGCGTCGTCGGCGTTAGCCGAGCAGGACGCGGGTCTGGCGCTCCAGGTCGCGCGCCGCCTCGGTGTAGCTCGGGGCGTTGATGCGCCGCGCACCGATGATCTGGTTGTAGTACCGCTGAATCTGCTCCATCTGGCTGGTTCCTTCCCAGTGCGCTGGGCGATGCCCTGGCGCCTTCGTTGTCATTGTATACCCATGCGGGGTATCGGTGTGGACGAGGCTGCCGTGCGATGCGTGCCCGGGGCCTCGATGTCGACGGAAAAGCGTAGAAGAGGCGCCCCGGGGGGTGGGCGCCTCTTCTACATCCGGAGCGGCAGAAGGAGAGAGGGGGTGCCTCTGCCGGTGAACCGTCTAGAAGACGATGGTGTTGACGCGGGCGAAGTCCTTCGCAGCCTCGTCAATCGTCGGGGCGTTGATGCGCTTCGCTGCTACCACGCCGCTGTAATACCGCTGAATGTATCCGAAAGCCATCTGTCTGTTCCTTTCCTGGCTCGCCCGGCCTCGCCGTTGCTCGCCTGTCCGAGAACTATGATGCTCGCCCCGTGGACGCCTTACAAGCGCTTGTGAGCACTTTCACGTGAAATCGGTGTTAAAAGCACGTGAGCACGGGATTTCCCCGACCCGCCGTGGGACTTTCCTGAAGGCGATCCGTTATGGCACGAGCCGCGCCTGCGCGATGGGGCGTCGAGGTCAGCGCGAACCGGCGAGGAAGGGCAGCGCCACCGGTGCACCCTCGACCGGCGTGCAGAGCAGGTCGTACGGCAGCGCGCCGTCCACCCGCACCCGCACCATCGATCCCGCCGCGAACTCCCCGCGCACCAGCGCGAGGCCGTCGACCTCCGGTGCGTCGCGCACCGTCCGGCCCACCACCACCAGCCCGCCGCCCTGCGCCTCGCTCGGCTGCTCCGACTCGATGAGGACGTCGAGCTCGCGCCCGACCAGCGTGCGGTTCTTCGCCAGCGCGATCCCCTGCGCCAGTTCCATCAGCTCCCCGTAGCGGCGCTGCTTCACCCGCTCCGCCACCTGCGAGGCGTCGACCGCCGCCGGCGTCCCCCGCTGCGGCGAGTATGTGAACGCACCCACGTGGTCGAAGCGCTGCTCTTCCACGAACGCGAGCAGCTCCTGGAACTCCGCCTCCGTCTCGCCGGGGTACCCGACGATGAACGTCGTTCGCAGCGTCACGTCCGGCATCGCCGTGCGCACGACCTCGATGCTCTCGCGCGCGTGGCGCAGGCTCGGGCGCTGCATCCGGCGCAGCACCGCGTCCGATCCGTGCTGCAGCGGCATGTCCAGGTACGGCACCACGTTCGGCAGCCGCGCCATCGTCTCCGCCAGCCGCTTCGTGACCCGCCCCGGGTACGCGTACATGAGGCGGATCCACGGCACCTCCGGCACCGCTTCCGACAGCCGCTCGAGGAGCGTCGCGAGCCCATCGCGCTCGGCGCGATCCTCGCCGTACGCCGTGGAGTCCTGCGCGACCAGCACCAGCTCGCGCACCCCGCTCGCCGCGTGCCAGCGCGCCTCCGCGATCAGCCGCTCCGTCGGATCCGAGTGCATCCCGCCCTTGATCGTCGGGATGATGCAGAAGGTGCATGGCCGGTCGCAGCCGTCCGAGATCTTGAGGTACGCGCTCGGCGCACCAAGACTCAGCGCCCCGCCGCCGAGCGTCGACGCCGCGGGAATGTCGTACTCCGCGTCCGCGGGTCCCAGGCTCGCCGCGATCTCGTCCCACGCCTCCGCGCCGAACGTCGCGTCCACGCGCGGGACGGCGGCGCGCACCTCGGCCTCCGCGATCTGCGTCATGCAGCCCACGACGTACAGCTGCTGGTCGGCGCGCCGCGCCTCGTCCAGCGCGCGCACGACGCCCACCGACTCATCCTTCGCGTCATCGATGAAGCCACAGGTGTTCACCAGCAGCAGATCCGCCTCCTCCGGCGTCCCCACTGCGATGTGCCGCCCGTTGCGCAGCGCGCGCTCCAGCCGCATCGAGTCGACGGTGTTCTTCGCGCACCCAAGTGTCACGAGGTGGTACTTCACTGGTCCCTCAGTTCCTCGGCGCGCCGCGCGACACGATCAGCGTCACGTTCTCGCCGCGATTCAGGTTCGCACCCGCCGCCGGCTGCTGGCTCGCGACCTGCCCCGCAGGCACCGTCGCGCTCGCGATCTCGACGACGACCGATGTGAGCCCCGCGTCCTGCAGCCGCGCCTGCGCATCCGCGCGTGCGACCCCGACGAGGTTCGGCACGGCGATCCCGCCCGATGCTGCTGCGGTCGCGGTTGGCTGCGGCGACCCGGCGGTCGGGGTCGCGCTGCTCGCACCGCCGCTGACGGGCGTGCCGCCCGCCTGCACCGTCGCCTGCGCGGTCGCGGCGGCGGGCGTCGGCGTCGTGGTCGCGGGCGAGGTGTTCTCGAACAGCCGAGGCAGGAACACCGCCGAGAGGATGAGCACCAGCGCCCCCAGCCCGGCCAGCCCCCAGCGTCGCACGTCGACCCCGCCCCCGGCGTCGCCCGCCCCGTCCGAGGTCGCGCGCGCGGGCAGCGAGGGGAGCGATGGCAACCGGAAGCCGCCACGCGGCGTGCGCATCTCCGGGATGCGCAGCGCCGGCACACGCATCGAGGGCACGCGCGGCAGGGTGATCGCCGGCGCTTCGCGTCCCGGGCGGCGCAGTGCGGCGGAGGGCTCCAAGCCTGGGGGAATCGGCAGGTCGGCAGGCAGCAACGCCACCGCCTCGGCAGCATCGAGGCCGAGCCGCCGCGCGTACAGCCGCACGAAGCCGCGCGTGTACACCGGCGCGGGGAGCACGTCGAAGTGCTCCTCTTCGATCGCCTCCAGGTAGGCGCGCGTCACGTGGATGTCGCGCTCCACCTCGGCCAGCGACTCGCTGCGGCGCAGCCGCTCCGCGCGCAGCCACGCGCCCAGCCGCCGAGGCGGGACGGGGCGG
>JBAYUZ010000121.1:0-5291 GCA_041674885.1 Dehalococcoidia bacterium | reverse complement strand
GCGCTCGGCCTCGATGTGGGTCGCCTTCGCCTGCGCGAGCAGCGAGCGCGCGCCCCACGGCGTGCCGTAGTAGACGACGGGCGCGTTGGTCGAGGCGGCCATCGGGCGGAAGGCGCGGTCGAATGTCTCCGGGTCGACGTCCTGCGCTTCGTCGACCTCGAGCAGGAGGTCGGCGGTGTGGCCGACGACGTTCGCGGTCGGCTCCGCCGAGAGGAAGCGCGCGTGCGCCCGCGCGATGCTGGCGACATTGCCGTGCACCTCGAGGTGTGCGGCGACGCCGGCGTCGTGCGCGCGGTCGCGGAGTCGCGCGAGCGACAGCGCGGCCTGCGGCGTGTACGTGGGCGCGCACTTCACGAGCGTGCCGCCTCGACTCGCGTGGGCGAGCAGGGTGAGCAGCTCCACCTGCGCGGAGAGCTCGTTCTTGCCGCCCTGCCGCGCGATCTCGACGGAGATCGAGCCACCCTCGCGGGTCACGATCCTCGTGAGGATCGCCTGGACGATCGCGGCCTGGTACGGGCGGAGGCGCGGCATGTGCGGCGCGTGCGCGGTGCGTGCTGCGCTCACGTCCGATGCTGCGTGCGCCTGCGTCGTGAGTGTCGTCATGTGAACAGCCTCGCGAGCAGCTGCCCGATGGCAGCCGTGAGCACCGTGAAGAACAGCGCGTTCACGCGCGTGCGCATCTCCAGCAGATCGCGCTCGATGTAGGCGAGCTGCTCGCGGAAGTCGCGCGCGGGCGGATGCTGCGGCGGGTCGCCTCGCAGCTCGCGGCGGAGCGCGATGAGTGCGCGCACCACGCGGCCCGCGGCGGGCGATGGGTCATGGCTGCTCGACATCGCGCATCGCCTCCGTCAGTTCTTCCAGCAGGTGGCCGAAGGCGTCTGTCACGTCCTCGGCCTGTTTCGGCGAGAGCCGGTGGTGTGCGAGCAGCGACTGGATGAGCAGCCGCATCCCGGTCTCGATGAGCTTCGTGTCGTCCGCGTGGTCGGCCAGCGCCCGGCGGAGGCGGACGCGCAGCAGCGCGATCTCCTCGCCCAGACCCTCGACGTGTCGCGCCTCCTCGAGCGCGACGCGGTCGGCGGCGGCCAGCGCCGCGGCGTAGAACGAGCGGTCGGCGCCGTCCTGCGGCGCGCGCGTGCGTGCCCGCGGGCTCACCCGCGCTCCGGCGGGGTGAGCAGGTGGAGCAGCGCCTCGCGGGTCTCGGGCGCTCCGCGCTCGATCTGATCGAGTGCGGCGATGACGCCGAGGAGCAGGCGGAGAGCCGCCAGCTCGTGCTCGCCTCGGGCGAGCGCGGTCGCGACGGCGGTCATCGCCCGGCCCCCATCCAGACGAGGAGGAGCGTGCCGACGTTCGCGCCGAGCAGCGGCGCGCGGAGCGCGACATCGAGCAGCCCCGGCTCGTGCGGCTGCCCGGCGGACAGCGCGCTGCCGGCGAACAGCGCCGCGAGCACCGCCGCCGCGGCGCGCCGCGTCCCGCGCGCCCGCCATGCGCGCGAGGCGAAATAGACGGCGTTCGCTCCGCCACACCCGACGGTGGCGAGCTCTTCCGCCACCGCGACCCCCTGCATCAGACCAGCCACCGCTTCCCCTCGTTTCTTGCGGGTGGGAGAGTAGAACGCATGTTCTCAGGGAAGAGGCAAGCGGCAGTGCTTCTGCGGCGCGCTTCGCGCGCCGGGCTCTTCGCGTGTTGCGGCGCGCGAAGCGCGCCGGGCTCTTCGGCTGGCGCCTCATCGCATGCGGGTGGGTAAGGCTGGTGGCGTCATGTGGGTGCGTGCGCGCCCAGCAGAGAGGGCTCCGCCCCTCTGCACGTATTTCTGCGGCGCTGGCCGCGCCGGGCTCTTCGCCTGGCGGCTCATCGCGCGCTGGTATGTGGCACGGGTGGTGGGTGTGGGCGCGTTCGCGCCCAGCAGAGAGGGCTCCGCCCCTCTGCACTCCCCTTCGGAACGGGGGTCAGGCGAAGATCAGGCGGAGGTCAGGGGCGATGGGCGCGCAGGAAGGCGAGCGTCTCCACCTGGAGCGGGTGGACGGCCCAGCCGGAGCGGCGGCCCTGCTCCTCCATGAGTTCGAGGTAGGCGAGCGCGGCGGCTTCCAGCGAGCGCTCCGCGGCGGCGACGACGACCTCGAGGTCGGGGCGGCGGGCGACCTTGTGCGGCTCGACCTTGTCGGCGACGAACATCGCCCACGCCTCGGGTGCGTACGCGGGGTGACCGGTGGTGTGGTAGCGGATGGCGTCGAGCAACGCGCGATCGGCGAGCCAGCCGCGCTCCTCGATCAGCACGGCGCCGAGGGGGCCGTGGAGCAGCACCGGCTCCGCGCGCTCCGCATCGATGACCTCGAGGCCGCGCGCCTCGGCTTCCGCGAGCCAGCGCTCGTCGCCCCAGTGGCGCACGAGGTCGTGGCCCTGTGCGGCGAGCATCGCACGTGCCTCGTCGGCACCGTGGCGGCGTGCCAGCGCCTGCGCGAGCGTGACGACGCGGTCGATATGCGCGACCAGACCGTCGGGCAGCTCGGGTGCCATCAGCGCGCGGAGCGTCACGTGATCGTCAGCAGGCGGCACGGGTGCGGGCGGCATATGTAGGGAGTCTACCGATACGGGCGGTCGTGCGCCGCCGTCAGAATCGTCTCCGTTGTGCGCGATGGATCGTGCGCGTCAGGGACAGGGATGTCATGCAGCGGCACGAGGCCACACCCGCACACGGGACGATGCGAGCGGCGCTGCGTCGTGCGGCGCTTCCCGCGCTCTGGATCACCGCGCTGGTCACGAGCGCCCTCATCCTCCGCGAGGCGCCGTACGCCGGATCGTACTGGGCACTCCTGGACGCGCTCTCGGTCGCGCCGATCGCGATCGCGGCGACGTTGCACGGTGCGACCTGGGCGGTGCGCCGCGCGCGCGGCGGCGAGGAGCGCCAGCGCGCCGAGGTCGCCTCGGTGTTGCACGACCTGCGTGCGCCGCTTATGACCGCACGCGCCTACCTCGATCTGCTGGCGGCGGAGTCGCTCGGCCCGCTCTCCACCGACGCGCGCGATGCGGCGGGACGCGCGGCGATCGCTGCCGCGCGCGCGCAGGCGCTCGCGACGGCGCTTGGCGACACGCGAGCGGCGATGAGCGCCGCACCGGCGTCGACGGTTGCGCTGGGCGCGGTGTTCGAGGATGTGCTGGCGGCACTCGACGCGCCGATCCGTGAGGCGGGCGCGCAGGTGGAGGTCGGCACGCTGCCGACCGTGCGTGGCGACCGCGAGGCGCTCTATCGCGTCTTCGCGAACCTCATTGAGAACGCGGTGAAGTACCGCAAGGCGGACGCGACCGCGCCGCGCATCGTCGTCTCCGCCTCGCAGCAGGGCGCGCAGTGGCGCGTCGCGGTGCGCGACTGGGGCATCGGCATCGCGGACGGCGAGCGAGCGCGAATCTTCGAGGCGCGGGCGCGCGGTGCGCGCGGCCTCGATCGCCCCGGGCAGGGGCTGGGCCTCGCGACGGTGCGCACGCTGGTGCGTGAGCAGGGCGGCGAGGTCGGGCTCGACCCGGATGTGCAGGACGGCATCTGCATCGAGGTCATGCTGCCCGCGGAGTGAACGCCGGCACCGGCTGCATGTGAAACGGGGGCGCCAGTCGGCGCCCCCGTTCGTCAGTCGCGGCGTTCGCGCGCTACTGGATGCGCATGGAGCGGAGGCGCGCGATGCGCTCCTCGGTGGGCGGGTGGGTGCTGAACAGGCCCGCCATCTGGCGCGCGCTGAACGGGTTCACGATATAGAGGTGCGCGGTCGACTGCGCGACCTGCATCGGGATGCGCTGCGCGCCCATCTGCAGCTTGGCGAGGGCGGAGGCGAGCGCCTCCGGATCCTGCACCGTGCGCGCACCATCGAGGTCCGCCTGGAACTCGCGCGAGCGGCTGATCGCCATCTGGATCAGCGAGGCCGCCAGCGGCGCAACGAGCATTGCCACGATCGCGGCGAGCGGATTGCCGCGCTCACTATCGCGCGAACCGCCGCCGAACCACATCGCCATGTACGCCAGCGACGAGATCGCGGAGGCGATCGTCGCGACGACGGACGAGGTGAGGATGTCGCGGTTCTTCACGTGCGCCATCTCGTGGCCCATGACGCCCATCAGTTCGCGGTCGGTGAGCAGGGCGCGAATGCCGCTGGTGACGGCGACGGCGGCGTGCTGTGGGTCACGACCGGTGGCGAACGCGTTCGGCTGGGCGTCGTCGATGACGTAGACGCGTGGCATGGGCATGCCGGCGCGCTCCGCCACCTCGGCGACCATCTCGAACAGGTGCGGGTCATCCTCGCGTTGGATCTCGCGGGCGTGTGCCATGCGCAGCACGATGTCCGCGGAGAACCAGTAGGAGCCGATGTTCATCACGGCCGCGAAGACGAGGGCCATCACCACGCCCTGCGAGCCGCCCAGCGCGCCACCCAGCGCGATGAGCAGACCACTGAGCGCGGCCAGCAGGACCAGGGTCTTGAGGTTGTTCATGTCCCCGCTTGCTCCTCGGTGGGAGGGTGCGGATCCAGTGTACCTGAGGGTTGGGGTGTGCAAGGGCCGTGCGGCGCGGTTGAGGCGGCCGCGCCTCGCCGGTACGCTACGCGGGCGCCGCCGCAGCCTCCGAGGTCATCGCTCCTGTGCCGCTTCGTCTCCTCCTGATCGTGGCGATCGCGCTCGCGCTGCCCGCGGGTCTGGTGCCGTCGCGTGCGTGGGCGGCAGTGCCGGCCGATGTGTGCGCGCGCATCGACGATGTTGCGCGCGAGTTCCCCGGCCGCCTTGCCTACTCGCTGGTCGACCTCGACGGGGGCGTGACGTGCGGGGCACGCGCGAACGAGGAGTTCCTCACCGCCTCGCTGTACAAGCTGTTCGTGCTGGCGGCCGCCTACCAGGAGCGGGAGCGCGGGACGCTCTCGTTCGCGGAGCCGCTCGCGATTCGGGCGGATGAGGCGACCGACGACCCGCCGGAGCTGCGTGTCGAGCGCGCCCCTCAGGTGACGGTCGCCGAGGCGATCCGGCTGATGGTGCAGGTCTCCGACAACCCCTCCGCGGCGGCGCTGCGGGAGCGGCTGGGCGTGGACGTGGTGGCGGCGATGCCGGTGCGGCTGGGGCTGCGCGACACGCACCTGGGTGAGCAGTACACCTCGACAGCGGCGGACATCGCGCGGTGCTTCGCGCTGTTGCATGCGGGGCGCGTGGTGAGCGCCGACGCCTCGCGCGAGATGGTCGAGGTGCTGCGCGGCGAGTTCTTCACGGCGGGTCTCGCGGATGGCATGCCGGAGGGGACGCCGTTCGCGCACAAGATCGGCACG
>JBAYUZ010000120.1:0-5294 GCA_041674885.1 Dehalococcoidia bacterium | reverse complement strand
CGCGTCCTCGCCGATCGGGTCGATGCTGATCCGGCCGGCCGCGAGCGCCTCGCCGATCGAGTGGTCACTGAGGATCACGCGGGTACCTCGTCACGGGGAGCGACGTTGCGGGCGACCGAGCCGGGGCACGGCCGCCGTCGCGCCGCATCGTACCGCGCCGGGCGCGCTCATTCGATGTCGAAGACCACCGAGACGCTCACCGACACCTCGGTCTGGCCGGGGCTGACCGGCGTCGCCACATCGCTCCCGCCCTTGCCGAGGGAGGGCGCGGCGGCCGCGACCGCGCGCGGGACGGGGATGGTGCTCCCCGACTCGACGATGGTGCGGGCCTTCCCCAGCTTCACCCCGGCGGCCTTCGCCAGGCTCTCGGCGTGCGTGCGAGCGTTCGCGACGGCCGCCTCGCGAGCGGCACCCGCCGACTTCTCCGGGTCGTCGACGGTGAACTGCACGTTGTTCACGCGGACATCGTTGCCGCCGGCGCTGACGGCTGCATCGAGGACCTTCGAGAGCGTCTCGACCTTCCGCACCTTCACCGTGACCTGGTTGTTCACCATGTAGCCGCTGATCTGCGGCGTGCCGCCGCCGTTCGGGCGGTAGTCGTACTGCGGCTGGATGTTGAAGCCGGACGTCGCGACGTCCTTGTCCTCCACACCCTGGCCGCGGACGGCGGCGCGGATCGCGTCCATCGCCTTCGCGGCGTCGTCGCGCGCCTGCTGGACGGTCGGTCGCGTCACCTGCGCGGCCATCGAGATCTCGCCGACATCGGGGACGACCGTCACCTTGCCGGTGCCCTCGACGCTGATTCCCCGCGCCTCGGCGCTGGGCATCACGATCTCGCTCCTCGTGTCGCACCCTGCGGCCAGCAGCGCCGCGCCGAGCAGCGCGAGCGTCGCCGCGCCCCCGCTCAGGCGTCGCGCCCAGCCCCGCGTGGGTCGAGTCGTCGTCGTGGTCATGGAGCCCTCCCTCGCCGTCGCACGCCTGCGACGGTAGCATCCCGCTCGGCGGTGTCGCCGAGTAGAACGTGCGAACGAGGGATGGGGTTACATGCCGCTCGCGATGGGCCGCGACCTGCTGATCGCCGCCGAGGCCGGTGGCTACGCCGTCCCCGGCTTCAACGTCTCCAACATCGAGCTGGCGCTGGGCGTCCTCGATGCCGCCAACGCGCACGGCGCGCCGGTGCTGCTCCAGTTCAACCAGTCGAACCTCGACCACATCGGCGGGGTGGCGGTGGCGGGCGCGCTCGCCCGCGCGCTGGCAGCCGAGGCGAGCGTGCCGGTCGGCGTGCACCTCGATCACGGGCCCAGCGTCGCGCTGGTGCGCGCGGCGGTGCAGGCCGGCTTCACCTCGCTGATGTTCGACGGCTCCACGACGCCGTTCGAGCGCAACCTCCGCGACACCCGCGAGGCGGTCGCCGTCGCGCTGGAGGCCGGGCTGGCGATCGAGGCGGAGCTGGGCCACGTCGGCGGCCGCGAGCCGGGCGTCGCGACTTCGGAGTCGGTGCTCACCGACCCGACGGCGGCGCGCCAGTTCGTGGAGGAGACGCGCGTCGACTCGCTCGCGGTGTCGGTGGGCACGGCGCACGGCCTCGCCGGCCAGGTGCGCCTCGATCTCATCGAGGAGCTGCGCGTCGCCACGCACCACCTGCCGCTGGTGCTGCACGGCGGTTCGGGCGTCACGCCCCGCGACCTCACCGAGTCGGTGCGCGCGGGCATCCGCAAGGTGAACATCAGCACGGAGATCCATGCCGCCTTCGTGCGCGGGCTGGGTGAGGTGAGCGGCAACGACCCGCGCCCCGCGCTGCGCAAGGCGCGCGCCGCCGTCGCCGAGGCTGCCGCGCAGCGCATCGAGTTGCTGGGCGCCGCCCGCCGGGCATAACACGCGCGTAGGCGTACAGAAGGCCGCTGGTATACTCGCCGCATGGTGGAACCGACGCCGGGTCAGGCTCCCGGCGACCAGCCCGTCCCCGCCCCCGCACCGCCGGTGACGGCGACGGATGGCGTCGCCGATGGCGCGCGCGATGGCGCGGCCTCGAACGGTGCTGCCCCTACGTTCCAGCCTCTGCTCAACGTGAACGGCCGCGCCGGCGGCCCCGCGCTCCCGCCCGAGTGGCCGCGCCCCCTCGACCCCTCGCCGTTCGAGATCGAGGACGAGGCGCAGACCTCGGAGGCCGGCCCGGGCGCCGACCTCTGGTACGTCGACCCGGCCGATGACCCCGCGAACTGGGGCCCGCCGCTCCCGCCCCCTGCACCGCCCTCGCGGTCGGTGTGGGAGGTGCTGTGGCCGTGGGGCGTTCGCGGCGTCGTGGAGACCGTCGAGGTGCTCGCGCTCGCCCTGCTGATGTTCCTGTTCGTGCGCTCGATCGGCCAGAACTTCGTCGTCGACGGCGGATCGATGGAGCCGACGTTCCACAACGGCGAGATGCTGATCGTGAACAAGCTCGTCTACCGCTCGCTCGACCTCCCGTGGGTGAGCGGCTCGGGGGCGTGGCACCCGTTCGGCCAGCCGGAGGCGGGTGACGTCGTCGTGTTCCGCTTCCCGCAGGATCCGCGTCGTGACTTCATCAAGCGCGTGATCGCCGTGCCCGGCCAGACGGTCGAGGTACGCGGCGGCACGGTCTACATCGACGGCAAGGCGCGGTCCGAGCCGTACCTGGAACGCCCCCCGGCGTACGAGTACGGGCCGGTGACGGTGCCCGCGGGCCAGTACTTCGTGCTGGGGGACAATCGCAACAACTCGTACGACTCGCACTCGTGGGGCATGCTGGGCGAGTCGTTCATGATCGGCCGCGCCGAGGTTCGCTACTGGCCTCTGGAGCGCGCGGGCCGCATTGAGCACGAGCCGCCGACAGCGACGCCCCAGGCCGGAGTCCTCCGATTCCCGTAGATCCTGAGATGCTCGCCGCCTTCCAGCAGACCGGGGCGATCCTGGAGGGACACTTCCAGCTCAACTCCGGTCGCCACTCCGACCGCTACCTGGAGAAGTTCAACCTGCTCCAGTGGCCCGAGTTCACCGAGGTTGTGTGCAAGCGCATGGCCGAGGGTTCGCGCGCCACGAACCCGCAGACGATCGCCGGCCCGACGACCGGCGGCATCATCCTCGCGTACGAGGTCGGGCGGCAGCTCGGCAAGCGCGGCATCTTTGCGGAGCGCGACGGCAACGGCGGGCGCGCCTTCCAGCGCGACTTCCACCTGGAGCCCGGCGAGCGCGTGCTGGTCGTCGACGACGTGCTGACGAGCGGCGCGAGTGTGCGTGACACGCTCGATGCCGTCGCGGCAGCGGGCGGCGAGGTCGTGGGCGTCGCGGTGATGGTCGACCGCTCCGGCGGCAAGGTGCGCTTCGGCGACCTGCCGTTCTTCGCTGCGACCGAGGTGGAGATGCAGACGTTCGAGGCCGCGGAGTGCCCGCTCTGCGCTCGGGGCGTCCCGCTCACGATCACCTAGCGATGCGCGTCATCCCGGCGCGCCTCGCGGTCGTGCTCGCCGTCGTCGGTGTGCTGCTGGCGGCCGGGCTCTGGCGCGCGGGAACGGTGGAGGCGGCGCCTCTCCCGACGGCTGCGACGCAGGCCGGGCCGACGCTGCGCGTGGGCATCAAGCCGCTCGATCCGTTCGTGACGCGCTCTGGGAGTCGCTACAGCGGCTTCAGCATCGAGCTGTGGGACGAGATCGCGCGCCGCAACGGCTGGCGCACCGAGTACGTCTGGCACGAGACGCTGCCGACCCTGCTGGACGACGTGGCCGGCCGCAAGGTGGACGTCGGCATCGCGGGCATCTCGATCACGCAGGAGCGCGAGGCGCGCTTCGACTTCTCCTACCCGATGTTCAACGCGGGGCTGCAGGTGCTGACGCCCGCACAGGCGAACGCCTCGATGCTGGGCGCGCTGGGGCGGCTGTTCTCGGCGTCGCTGGGGATGTACCTCGCCGCGCTGGGGCTCGCGATCTTCCTCGCGGGCAACGTCGTGTGGCTGTTCCACCGGCACGAGCCGTACTTGCCGGGCGTCGCGAACGGCATGTTCCGCGCCGCCGCGATCGGCCTCGTTGGCGAGGTCGGGGAGCCGGCGCACCCGATCAGCCGCGGCGTGGCCGTCGTATGGATCATCCTCGGCATCGGCTTCGTGTCGATGTTCACCGCGACGGTGACGACCGAGCTCACCGTGCAGCAGATCCAGGGCAGCATCCGCGGCGTGAGCGACCTCGTCGACCGCCGCGTCGTGACCGTCGAGGGATCGACGGCGGCGCGCTACCTGACCGATCGCCGCATCGACTTCGAGGGGGTGCCCGCGGTCGAGGCCGCGTTCGAGCGCCTCGATGCCGGCACGGCGGACGCGATGGTCTTCGACGCGCCGGTGCTGCAGCACCACCTGCAGGTCACGGACACCGATCGGCTGGTGCTGGTCGGCAACGTCTTCCAGCGCGAGGACTACGGGATCGCGATGCCGACGGGCAGCACGCTCCGCAAGCCGATCAACGAGACGCTGCTGGAGATGCGCAGCGACGGCGCGTACACGCGCATCTACGAGCACTACTTCGGCCGCACCCAGTAAGGGCATCTTCGATGCCGCTCGCCCGGTGCTGCGGGGCGCATCGCTGAGGCGCGGCTAGTCGAGTGCGCCGCGGGTGTGCACCTTGCGCAGGTTGCCGGCGATCTCGCGGGTCTCGACGACCTCGAGGGGGCCGAGGCGCGGGCTGGTGGTGAGGTGCTCCTGCACGAGGTGGCCGAGGGGTTGCGCGGCGACCACGCCGAGCATCGCGGCCATGAACGCGTTCGCGAAGCGTCCCTGCGGCCGACCGAGCGCGACGGTGGCCGTCGCGGCTGCTGCGGCGAGCGCACCGGCGACCGCGATGTTCGTCCCACAGTGCGGTGAGACCGCCAGCGAGGCCTCGCCGGCGCGGAGGCGGCGGAGCGCCTCCTGTGCGCAGGCCGTGATCTCCTCGGTGTCGACGTCGCCGTAGAGCAGGAAGCCGTTCAGGCTCGCGCGGCCCGCGACGCGCATCGGGCCGTGCTTCGCGAGCAGCACGGCGACGGTCGCGTGCTCCAGCGCGTGGTTGCGACGAAGCGCCTCGGCGAATCGAGCGAGCATCGGCAGCCTCCCCTCGATCCTAGTAGGCGCGGCTCGTGCCGGGCGCGGCGGCGTCGAAGTCGGCCTTCACCGCGACGGTGACGACGGCGGGGGTGCCGGAGGCGTTCGTGCCGGTGATCGTGACGGTGCCGTTGGAGGCTGCCTGTGGCAGCAGCACCGGGTTCACGCTGATCGTGATCGCCGTCGTCGGCGAGCAGCCTGCCCCGGCGTTGCAGGG
>JBAYUZ010000119.1:0-5397 GCA_041674885.1 Dehalococcoidia bacterium | reverse complement strand
CGTCGGGTGGCGCAGCGCCTCCTCGGCGGTGACGGATTCGAGGCGGTCGAGGTCGTAGTCGCGGAACGCGCCGCCGGACGCGGTGAGCGTGATGCGCGCCACGGCCTCGGGCGTCTCGCCCCACAGGCACTGCCAGATCGCGGAGTGCTCGGAGTCGACCGGGCGCAGCGAGCCACCGGCGTCGAGCGCCTCGCGGACGGCGCGACCGGCGACGACCAGCACCTCCTTGTTGGCGAGCGCCACCGCCTTGCGGGCCTGCAGCGCCGCCATCGTCGGCTCGAGGCCGGCGCGACCGCTCGTGGCCACCAGCACGACGTCGACGTCTGGGCGGGTGGCCATCGCGGTCATCGGCTGCCACGTCTCGCGGCCCAGTGCGGAGGCGAGCAGATCGGCCTCGTGGCCGGGGCGCGCCCACACGGCGTCGGGGCGGAACTCCTCGACCTGCCCCTGCAGCCGACCGACGTTGCCCCCGGCCGCCAGCGCGACGACGCGGAAGCGCTCCGGCATGGAGCGCACGACGTCGAGCGTCTGCTCGCCGATGGAGCCGGTGGAACCGAGGATCGCGAGTCGGATTACCGAGTCAGCCACAGGATCCAGTATAGGCACGGCCCGACGACCAGCAGCGAATCGAGCCGATCCAGGAGCCCGCCGTGGCCCGGCAGGAGCCTCGACATGTCTTTCACGCCCATGCGGCGCTTGATCGAGGATTCCAGCAGGTCGCCCGCGATGCCCGCGAACGGCAGCACCACCGCCAGCAGGGCGATCCACTGCAGCGGCCTCGGCACGCCGAGGAGCGCGCTGACCGCCAGGACGACGATGCCGCCCAGCACCATCCCGCCGACGAACCCTTCCCAGGTCTTCGAGGGTGAGACGGAGCGCCAGAGGATGTGCCGCCCGAAGAGCTTGCCGACGGCATACGCGCCGGTATCCGTCGCGAACGTGACCGCGAGCACGACGATCACCCAGCGCTGGCCGCCCTCCATGTTGCGTAGCAGCAGCCAGTGCGCGCCCAGCACGCCGACGTACAGCACCCCACCAAGCCACCACGCGCCGTCTGCGGTGACCTGCGAGGGGTCGGGCCACGCGAGCACGGTCACCGCGAACGCGGTCACCGCGACGAGCCCGACCAGCGTCCACGGCGGCACGTAGAACGTGCGGAGGGTCATCGCCAGCAGCGCCGCGAAGGCGCCGCTCGCGATGATCGAGGTGGGCGACGGGCGCGAGGGGATCGCGCGGATGAACTCGGCGGCGCCCAGCGCGACCACGATCGTGACGCCGATGGTGAAGAGTCGCTCCGGTGCCAGGACGAGCGCGGCGAGCAGCGGCAGTCCGATTGCCGCGACCGCGGCGCGGTGGGTGAACACGCTACCGTGCCGAGTCGCTGTCCTCAGGCACCAGCCCGAAGCGCCGACGCCGGTGGCTGAACTCCAGGAGCGCCGCATCGACCTCGGCGGGACCGAAGTCGGGCCAGGCGGTGCCGGTGAAGTGGTACTCGCAGTACGCCGCCTGCCAGACCAGGAAGTTGGAGATGCGGTGCTCGCCGCCGGTGCGGATGAGCAGGTCGGGGTCGGGCAGTCCGGCGGTATCGAGGTGGGCGGTGATCGCCTCCTCGGTGATCTCCTCGGCGGTCACGCCCTTGGCGATCAGCGCGCGCACGGCGGCCACGATGTCCGCGCGCCCGCCGTAGTTGAGTGCGAGGTTCACGGTCATCTTCGTGTTGCCGGCGGTCTTCTCCATCGCCGCGCGCACCCGCTTCGCGAGCGGCTTCGGCACGCCGTCCAGGTCGCCGAGGTGCCGCACACGGATGCCGGCGTCGTGGAGCGCGTCCAGGTCGCGGTCGAGGACGCGTGAGCCGAGCCGCATGATCGCGTCGACCTCGGCGCGGGGGCGGCCCCAGTTCTCCGTGGAGAAGGCGAAGAGCGTCAGCACCTGCACGCCGTGCGCGCCGAAGCGTTCGATGACGGCGCGGAGGTTTTCGGAGCCCGCGCGGTGGCCCTCCTGCCGGGACAGGCCGCGCGCCTGCGCCCATCGCCCGTTGCCGTCCATGATCACGGCGACGTGCTGCGGCAGCGTGTGCACGCGCGGCAGCGGAGGTGTCGATTGGGCGGTCACGACCACCGGGGGAGCCTGCTAGACGTCCATCAGGTCGCGCTCTTTGGCGCTGGTCAGCGCCTCGACGCGTTCGACGTGCTGCTTGGTGGTGCGCTCCACGGCCTCGCCGGCGGTGCGCTCCTCGTCCTCCGTCACCTCGCCGGCGCGCTGCGCCTTCTTGAGGTCGTCCAGGATTGAGCGCCGCACGTTGCGGATCGCGACGCGTGCCTCCTCGGCCTTCTGGTGCACCTGCTTCACGAGATCCTTGCGGCGCGCCTCGTTCAGCGGGGGGATCGGCAGGCGGATGATCACGCCGTCGTTCGAGGGGTTGATGCCCAGGTCGCTCGTCTGGATCGCCTTCATGATCGAGTTGATGGCGCCCTTATCCCACGGCGTGACGGTGATCAGCTGCGCTTCCGGCGCGGCCAGCGTGGCCAGCTGGTTCAGCGGCATCGCCTGGCCGTAGTGGGTGACGTGCAGGTGCTCCACCAGCGCGGTGCTGGCGCGGCCGGTGCGCACCGTGTCCAGCACGTGCTCATAGGAGACGACCGCCTTGTCCATGCGGTCTTCGCAGTCCAGCAGGATCTCGTCGGTCATCGTGGGCCGTCCTCGGCGGTGTGCCTGCGCCGGAGGGCGCATGGCGCTGCGGTGACGATACCGCAGCCGTCCCCGGGCATCGAGGGCGGCTGCGAACGCCGAGGTCTACGCGCCGCCGAGCTCGAAGCGCGCGAAGCGCGCGACACGGACGTTCTCGCCCGTCTGGGCGACCACGTCCTGCACCAGCTGCTCGATCGTCTTGCTGCCATCCTTGATGAACGGCTGCGAGAGGAGCGCGTTGGCGGCCTGGCCGCCGATCGCGTCGGCCGGGACGTCCTCCGGGCGAAGGCCCGCCGGGTTCATCGCCGCGACCTGCATGGCTACGTCGCGGGCGAGCGTGCGGAACGCCTCGGTGCGCGCGACGAAGTCGGTCTCGCAGTTCAGCTCGACGAGGGCGCCGATGCGGCCCTGGCCGTGGATGTAGGACTCCACGATGCCCTGGTTCGTCTCACGGTCGGAGCGCTTCGCGGCAGAGGCGATGCCCCGCTCACGCAGCAGCTGGCGTGCCTTGTCGAAGTTGCCACCGGCCTCGTCCAGGGCGCGCTTGGCGTCCATGACACCGGCACCGGTCTCTTCGCGCAGGCGGCGCACGTCATCAACGGTGACCACGGTCAGTCTCCTCGGCTAGCGGTGCCCGCGTCGGGCACCGCGCTCGTGTCTGTGGTGTCGCCCCGGCCGGGAGCCGAGGCGTCGCGACTCCTCGGCTCGACTACTCGGCGGCGGCGGTCACGGACTCGCGAGCAGCCTGCTGCTCGACCTCGCCGTAGGCCATGCCCTCCAGCACCGCGTCCGCGATGCGGCCGGCGATGAGTTGGATCGAGCGGATCGCGTCGTCGTTCGCCGGGATCGGGTAGGTCACCTTGTCCGGGTTCGCGTCCGTGTCGCACATCGCCACGATCGGGATGCGCATGGAGTTCGCCTCCTCGATGGCGATCGCCTCCATCGTCGGGTCGACGACGAAGAGCAGGCCCGGCAGGCGCTCCATGTTCTTCAGGCCGCCGAAGGAGCGCTGCATGCGCTCGAACTCCTTCTGCAGGAGGAGGCGCTCCTTCTTCGTCATGCGCTGGTCCTCGCTCAGCATCGCGCGAGCCTCGAGGTCCTTGTAGTAGCCGATGCGGCGGCTGATCGTGGTCCAGTTGGACAGCGTGCCACCCAGCCAGCGCGAGTTGATGTAGGGCATGGCCGCGCGGTCGGCCTCCTGGCGGAGGACTTCACGGGCCTGCTTCTTCGTGCCGACGAACAGCACCTGCTGGCCGGACGATGCGACGGCGCGCACCTGCTGCAGCGCCACGTCGAGCGCCGGCACGGTCTTGGCGAGGTCCAGGATGTGGATGCCGTGGCGCTCCGTGAAGATGAACGGGCGCATGCGCGGGTTCCACCGACGGGTCTGGTGCCCGAAGTGGACGCCCGCCTCCAACATCTGTCGCATCGAAACACCAGCTGCCATCGGTCACTCCTTCACCCGCACGCTGCGGGGTTCCTCGCTCAGCCACTCGGCCGCGTTGTACGACGGGTTGATACCCAGACTGATCCCATGGGGATTCGGGGCCACTGAGTATAGGCGGTCGCTCCGGCCTCGGGCCAGTCCCGGGCACTGTCCGGGGCGGATGCGTTGCCGGGGGCGATCTCCGTCCCTACACTTGGCGCTCCGAACGTGCGAGGTGATGACGTGCCCGGTTCCCGCCGGGCGCGGTTCGTGTTCCGAGGAGGGTGCCGTGCCCCGATACGACTACCAGTGCGAGCGTGGGCACCGCTACGAGAAGCAGGAGTCGTTCGGCGCTCCCGCCCAGCAGCCCTGCGAGAAGTGCGGCGCGCCCGCCAACCGGCAGTTCGGCGCGCCCTCCATCGTGTTCAAGGGCAGCGGCTGGTACTCCACCGACAGCCAGCGCTCCGTGCGTGCGGGTGTCGGCTCCTCGCGCGATGGCGAGGTCGGCGGGGCGGAGACACACTCGGCTGCCGAGGCTGCCTCCGAGGGGCCGTCGGCCGCCGTTGGGGCTCGCGCGCCGCGCAAGGCCGCCGAGCCGCGTGCCGGTCGCGCGACGACGAAGGGCTCGAAGCCGGTCGCGAAGAAGGCGGCTGCCTCGAAGGCCACCAAGGCTGCCGCGAAGCCCGCGACGAAGGTCGCGTCCAAGGCGACGAAGGCCGCCGCGAAGCCGGCATCGAAGGCTGCCAAGCCTGCGGCGAAGGTCGCGAAGCCCGTTGTGAAGGCGACCGCCTCGAAGGCTACCAAGGCCGCGACGAAGCCCGCCACGAAGGCCGCGAAGCCTGCCGCGAAGGCCGTGAAGCCTGCAGCCAAGGCCGCGAAGCCCGCGGCGAAGCGCGCCGCCCGCTAGCACTCGACACCGATGCGAGCCGTCCTCCAGCGCGTGACCCACGCGCGCGTCGTCGTGGACGACGAGGTGGTGGGCGAGATCGGCGCGGGGCTGCTCGCCTACGTCGGGGTCGCGCAGGGTGACACCCTCGCGCAGGCGGAGTGGCTCGCGAGGCGCATCGCGGAGCTGCGGCTGTTCCCGGACGTGACCGCCGAGGGCGCGCGCAGCATGGAGCGCTCGCTGGTCGACGCGGGTGGCGCAGCGCTCGTCATCCCGCAGTTCACGTTGCTGGCCGACACGCGGAAGGGGCGCCGCCCCTCGTTCTTCGCCGCCGCAGCACCCGAGGTCGCCGCACCCCTCGTCGATGCCGTCGCCGCTGCCCTCCGCGCGCACGGCG
>JBAYUZ010000118.1:0-5495 GCA_041674885.1 Dehalococcoidia bacterium | reverse complement strand
GCCGACATGGAGGAGATGTTCGAGGGCATCCCACTCGACAAGATCTCGACCTCGATGACGATCAACGCGCCCGCCGCGATCCTCGTCGCGATGTACATGGCGGTCGCCGAGAAGCAGGGCCACGAGCGCAGCGTCGTCACCGGCACCGCGCAGAACGACGTGCTCAAGGAGTACGTAGCGCGCGGCACCTACATCTTCCCGCCGCGCCAGTCCGTCCGCCTCGCTGCCGACCTCATCACCTTCTGCGCGAAGGAGGCGCCGCGCTTCAACTCGATCTCCGTGTCCGGCTACCACATCCGCGACGCCGGCTCGACGGCGGCGCAGGAGATCGCGTTCGCGTTCTCGAACGCGCTCGCCTATCTCGCGGAGTGCGAGCGCCGCGGCGCGGACATCGATGACGTTGCGCCGCGCATCTCGTGGATCTTCAACACCCACAACTACTTCTTCGAGGAGATCGCGAAGTACCGCGCGCTCCGTCGCATGTGGGCGCGCCTGATGCGCGAGCGCCTGGGCGCGAAGCAGGCCGAGTCGTGGATGTTCCGGACGCACACGCAGACCGGCGGCTCCACACTCACCGCGCAGCAGCCGATGAACAACATCGTGCGCGCCTCGATCCAGGCGCTCGCCGCCGTCGTCGGCGGCGTGCAGTCGCTGGCGCTCTCCTGCTTCGACGAGGCGCTGTCGATCCCCACCGAGGCCGCGCAGCGCCTCGCGCTGCGCACGCAGCAGATCATCGCGCTGGAGACCGGTGCGGCCGACACGATCGACCCGCTGGCCGGCTCCTACTACATCGAGTCGCTCACGAACGAGCTCGAGCGCGCGGCCGAGGCGATCATGGCCCGCGTGGAGGACATGGGCGGCTCCGTCGCCGCCATCGAGGCCGGCTACATCCAGACCGAGATCCAGGAAGCCGCCGTCGCGTACCAGCGCGAGATCGAGACGAAAGAGCGCGTGATCGTCGGCGTGAACGACTACACCGAGGGCGAGGAGCAGCCGCCCGTGCTGTTCCGCCCCAACACCACCGTCGGCGCGGAGCAGGTGAAGCGCCTGGCGAAGGTGAAGGCGAGCCGCGACCAGGCCGCCGTCGACGCCTCGCTGGCGCGCCTGCGCGAGGCGGCCCGCGGTGACGACCCGCTGATGCCGGTCATCCTCGATGCCGTGAAGGCGTACGCCACCCTCGGCGAGATGTGCGGCGTCCTCCGTGAGGAGTGGGGCGAGTACACGCCGCCGACCGTCGTCTAGCGCACTCGCCTCGGCGCATCGAGGCTCGACCAATACACGCACACGTCCGGCGCAACAGCCGGTAGACAGGGGCTACGAATGGCTGGAGCACTTGACGGACAGGTGGCGGTGGTCACGGGCGGCAGCCGCGGCATCGGCCGCGCGTGCGCGCTGGAGCTCGCTCGGCACGGCGCGGCGATCGTCATCAACTACAACGCGAACGCCGATGCCGCCAACTCCTGCAAGGCGGAGATCGCGGCGCTGGGCGGCAAGGCGCTGACCGTGCAGGCCGATGTCTCCAACGCCGACGACGCGAAGCGCCTCATCGACGCTGCAATCGCGGAGTTCGGCAAGGTCGACATCCTGGTGAACAACGCGGGCATCAACCGCGACCGCACCATCGCTCGCATGTCCACCGACGAGTGGGACACGGTCATCGCGACCGACCTGTCCTCGGCGTTCTACACCACGGCCGCCGTCGTTCCCGGCATGCGGGAGCGGAACTACGGCCGCATCATCAACATGTCCTCGATCATCGGGCAGATGGGCAACGTCGGGCAGGCGAACTACTCCGCGGCGAAGGCCGGCCTGATCGCCTTCACCAAGACCGCCGCGAAGGAGCTCGCGCGCAACCAGATCACCGTGAACGTGGTCTGCCCCGGCTTCGTGGAGACCGAGATGGTGGGCGCGCTCAGCGACGAGGTGAAGACCGCCGTCCTCGCGAACATCCCCCTGGGCCGCTTCGGCACCGCCGAGGAGATCGCCGGCTGCGTCCGCTTCCTCTGCATCGAGGGCGGCTTCTTCACCGGCTCGCAGCTCTCCCCCAACGGCGGCCAGTACATGTAGTCACGCCCCTCGGGGCATCGGGCATCCGAGACGTACGAAGGATCGAACCATGCTGCACGCATCTCGCACTCGGCCCGTCCTCGCCATCGCGCTCGCGGTGGTGGCGGCAGGCCTGCTGCTCCTCGGCTCACCGAACCGCGCGCAGGCGCAGGTCACGGCGATGCTGCCGGACATGCTAAAGAACCTCACGTACCCCTCGGAGTACACCGTGAGCGGCTTCGCGCCGCTGCGTGACGGGCGATACGACCAGCGCGCCGCGCTGAACGACCCGCTGAAGCCCGCGCTTGTAACGTTCGTCGCCTCCTCCACCGGCCCCGAGTACTCCGCCGTGATCCTGGCGACGAACACCGGCGGCAGCGGCGTCTTCAGCACGATCCACCTCGTGCGTGCGCAGAACGGCGTCGCTCTCGCCGGCCCCGGCCTGTTCACCGGCGATCGCGAGCGCGACATCAACCTGCTGATGGATGACGAGGGTACCTTCATCGTCACGCTCACCACGCAGGGCCCCGGCGAGCCGCTGTGCTGCGGCACCAAGCGCGAGGTGCGCGAGTACCGCCCGGACGGCAACCGCCTGCGACTGATCGCGGTCGATGGGAAGCCGCCGGTCGTCACCCCGCCGCGCACCGGCAACCTCGGCACGGGCGATACGGCGACGAGTACGCTGCTGCTCGCCTCGGTCGCCGCGCTCGCGCTGCCGCTCGCCGCGCGCCGCCTGGTCGGGGCTGTCGAGGCGGCCTAGCGGCCGAGCGCTCGAGGAGGCCTCGCGTGGCGAAGCGCCTGCCGTTCTCCGTCGCGAAGGCCGAGGCGCACCTCGCCGCTGCCGACCCGATCGTCGCCGAGCTGATCGCCGAGGCAGGCCCCTTCAAGCCGCGCCCCGGCGAGGGTGCGGCGTACGACTGGCTCGTGCGCACGATCCTGTTCCAGCAGCTCGCCGGCAGCGCCGCGCGCGCGATCCAACGCAAGTGGTACGCGCTCTACAGCGAGGCCGGCGACCGCGCCCCCACGCCCCAGGAAGTTCTGGACACCGCCGACGAGGAGTTCCGCGAGTCCGGCGTCTCGCGCCAGAAGGCGGGCTACCTGCGCGACCTCGCCGCGCACGTCGCCGACGAGCGCCTCGACTTCAGCGAGTTCGCCTCGATGACCGACGACGAGGTAACGAGGGCGCTCACCGCCGTCCACGGCGTCGGCGAGTGGTCGGCGCACATGTTCCTGCTGTTCTACATGGGCCGCCCCGACGTGATGCCGGTGGGCGACTACGGCGTCCGCCACGGGATGCAGATCGCGTACGGCCTCGACAAGCTGCCGACGCCCACGCAGGCCCGCGAGATCGGCGCGCGCTGGGCGCCCTACCGCAGCGTCGGCTCCTGGTACATGTGGCGCGCCACCGAGCGCGTCGTCGAGAAGGGCCGCGACCGGCGCGCCTAGCGCATCGCGCGAGCCTCGCACGCCGCATGCCCTTCGGCCCCTGAGCCACGACGCCGCTCCCGCCTATACTCGCGGCGGCACGTGCGCGCGGAGTCGAGGAGCAGACCGATGCGGATCGCGTTGTTCGGACAGGCGGCGTTTGGCAAGGACGTCCTCGACGCCCTGCTCACGGCGGGTGAGGACGTCGTGGGCATCTCCACGCCGAAGGCGGGCGCGCGCCCCGACCCGCTGCTCGTCGCCGCCGAGGCCGTCGGCATCCCGAACATCGAGACGCCCTCACTGCGTCGGCCGGAGCCGCTGGCCGCCTTCGCGGCGTGGCAGCCGGAGCTCCTGGTGTTCGCGTTCGTGACGGACATCGTACGCCAGCCGGTGCTCGACCTCGCCACGCACGGCGCGATCCAGTACCACCCATCGTTGCTCCCGAGGCACCGCGGACGCTCCGCGATGAACTGGCCGATCATCGCCGGCGAGACGAAGACCGGCCTCTCGATCTTCTGGGTCGACGCCGGCGTCGACACCGGCCCGATCCTGCTGCAGCGCGAACTCGAGATCGGCCCCGATGACACGCTGGGCACGATCTACTTCGGCAACCTCTACCGGATGGGCGTCGAGGCGCTGGTGGACGCCGTGCGCATGGTGCGCGAGGGCACCGCGCCGCGCATCCCGCAGGACGAGGCGCAGGCCACCTACGAGGCGCCCTGCGGCCCCGAGCACGCACGCGTCGACTTCACTCGCCCCGCGCGCGTCGTCTACAACCACATCCGCGGCTGCGACCCGGCGCCCAGCGCCTCCGCGACGCTGCGCGGCACCTCGACGCGGCTGTTCGACTGCCGGCTCATCGAGGGCCACTCGACCGCTGCACCCGGCACGGTGACTGCGACCGCCGACGGCACCGCCTCGATCGCGCTGATCGGGGGCACACTGGTCGTGGGCCGCGTACAGCAGGACGGCCCGAAGGTCGCCGCGGCCGACGTGCTCGCGGTCGGTGACGTGCTGGAGGGGTGCTGATGATCGTCGCCACGGTGAAGGAGCTGAAGCTCGAGGAGTACCGCGTCGCGCTCACGCCGCAGGGCGTCGCGAGCATCGTCGGCTCGGGGCACCAGGTGCTCGTTGAGACGTCCGCGGGCGCCGGCTCCGGCTTCACCGACGAGGAGTACCGCGCCGCCGGCGCCGAGATCGTCACGACGGCCGCCGAGGTGTTCGCGCGCGCCGACCTCGTGTGCAAGGTGAAGGAGCCGCAGCACGCGGAGTTCGGCCTGCTGCGCCCCGGTCAGCTGCTCTTCACCTACCTCCACCTCGCGGCGGAGCCCGAGGTGACCGACGCGCTCGTCGCCTCGCGGTGCACGGCGATCGGCTACGAGACCGTGCGCCGCGACGACGGCTTCCTGCCGCTGCTCGCGCCGATGTCGGAGATCGCGGGCCGCATGGCGGTCGAGGTCGGCGCGCAGCACCTCAAGCACCCCGGCCCCGGGCGCGGCATGCTGCTCGGCGGGTTGCCGGGCGTGCCGCCCGCGCACGTCGTGATCGTCGGCTCCGGCAACGTCGGTCGGAACTCCGTGCGCGCCGCCGTCGGTGCGGGCGCGCGCGTATCGGTGATCTCCAACAACGAGGATCAGCTGCGCGCCCTCGATGAGCTGTACGCGGGCCGCGTCGAGACGGTGCTCGCGAGCCCGCAGGCGATCGCGGACACCGTCCGCGGCGCGGACCTCGTCGTCGGCGCGGTGCTCGTTGAGGGCCGCCGCGCACCCGTCGTCGTGACGCGCGAAATGGTGCGGTCGATGGGCCCCGGCGCGGTCGTCGTCGACGTCGCCGTCGACCAGGGCGGCTGCATCGAGACCACCCGCCCCACCGACCACGTCCACCCCGTCTTCGTCGACGAAGGTGTCGTCCACTACGCCGTGCCGAACATGCCGGGCGCCGTGCCGCGCACCTCGTCGCGCGCGCTCACGGGGCTGACGCTGCCCTACATCCTGGAGGTCGCCAACAACGGCTTCGAGGCGGTG
>JBAYUZ010000117.1:0-5558 GCA_041674885.1 Dehalococcoidia bacterium | reverse complement strand
GTTGCGATCGTCGCCCTGGGCGCCGTCGTGGGCACTCGTGTCTACGCTGGCCGCACCCGCTAAGTCCTGAGATGAGGATGCCGAGCATGCAGCGTGTCGTGGCCCGGGGAGCAATCTTCGTCGTTGCGTTCGCGTTGCTGATCGGCAGCTCTCTGCTTGGACTCTCTGGGGCCGGCTCCCGCGCGCATGCGCAGGAGCCGGCCCTGGTCGTGTTCGGCTCCGTCGGCAGCGGCTCAATGCCGCTCCCGACGCGGGTGCGCGCGACCGTTGGTGATGTTGCCTGCGGCTCTGCCGAGGTGACGCCGACCGGGCCGGGTACGGGCTTCTTTGCACTGATCGTCGTGCCTGCAGGCGCCAAGGCGGGCTGCGGGGTGGACGGCGCTGCGGTGCGACTGAGCCTGCAGAGTGGGGAGATCGACCCCGGGGTCGCCTCCACACAGCTGCTGTTCCGGCCAGGGGCGACGGTGCGTGTCGACCTGTCGACCGTGTCGGCGCTGGTGGGGGGCTCCTTCGTGGGCTCGCTGCCGGTGGGGGCGGGTCAGGCGTATGTGCGCTGGACGGGACCGGCCGGTACGCCCATGGAGCAGGCGCTCCGCACGATTCCACGCGAGGTGGAGTCCGCGATGTTCTGGGACGTCGTGCGCCAGGAAGAGCGTTCGTACGTTGTCGGTGGCGCGCCGGACGCGCAGACCTACACGCTGGTCGACACGGACGATATCGTCCTCGTCCGTGTAAAGTAGCCACTGCTCGTCGCCTTCTCCTGACCTCGGCTGCATGGCCGAGGTTTCTCGTGCGCGCGGGCGTCAGCCGTGTTCGGTGGACGGGTGGTTCGATGCGTACTCGCGTGTTCTCGATGATGTCGGTGCTGGCGGTGATGGCCTGCGCGGTGCTGCTGTTGCCGAACACGGTGCGCGCGGCGGAGAACCCCGCGGTGACCAGCATGTCGCCGACGTCCGGGAGCGTGCTGGGCGGGACGGTGGTGACGCTGCTGGGGTCGAGCTTCCAGCCCGGCGCCGTGGTCTTCTTCGGCGGTGCGCCGGCGACCTCCGTGAATGTGGAGAGCGCGACGCGAATCACGGCGGTGACGCCGCGGTCGACGGTGGGCGCGGCGAACGTCGTGGTTCGGAACCCGGATGGCGGCGCCGTTGCGCTGAATGGCGCGTTCTTCTTTAGCTCGACGACCTCGGACGTGACGGTGACCGGACTGTCGACGACCAGCGGGCCGACGCGCGGCGGTACTGCCGTGACGCTCAACGGCACCGGTTTCAGCGGGAGCGTTGTGCTCTTCGGTGGCGTGCCGGCGCCGGGGGTGAACGTGCTGGGGCCATCGGCGATCACGCTGCGGACGCCCCCGGGCGTGACCGGTACGGTGAATGTGACCGTGCTGAATGGCGATGGCGTGTCCGTCACGCTGCCGAACGCGTTCACGTACGAGCCGGGTGGGCTGGAGGTGTCCTCGATCACCCCGGGTGGAGGGCTGGCGGCCGGCGGTGCGCCGGTGCGGATCAGCGGGTACGCGTTCACGCCGGGTACGCGCGTGCTCTTCGGCACGGCCGAGGCGCGAGACGTGGCGCTGGTGAACTCCACGCTGATCACCGCGACCAGCCCGGCAAGCATCGCAGGCACGGTGAACGTGCAGGTGGTCCGGCCGGACGGTGCGACCGCGTCGTTGACGAATGGGTTCACGTTCCGTGAGGCCGCTGCTGCCGCCGGGTTCGCGGTGTCCGGTTTGTCGACCACTTCTGGCGCGAGCACGGGCGGTACGCGGCTGGATGTGATGGGTACCGGCTTCAGCGGCGGGGCGACGGTCTATTTCGGCACGGCGCCCGCGAACGTGATCTCGATTCCCGGGCCTTCGACGATCACGGTGACGACGCCGCCGAACGTGGCGGGGTCGTCACCGGTGACGGTGGTGAACGCCGACGGCAGTTCGACGACGTTCGCGAGCGGGTTCCGGTACGAGGGCGGCAACGGCGTGGCGGTGACGTCGGTGTCGCCGACGTCCGGCGCGACGGGGACCGTTGTCGCGGTGACCGGTGTCGCGTTTGTGAGCGGTGCGACAGTCAGCGTGAACGGCGTGCCCGCGTCGAACGTGTGGGTGGTCGGTGACAGCCTGGCGTACGCGACGGTGCCGGCCGGCAGCGGGACTGCGTCAGTGACGGTGACGAACCCTGGTGGCCCCTCAGCGACGCTGACGAATTCATTCACGTATCAGGGTGGCTCCGGCACACCGGCGACACCTCCCGTGACGCCGACCACGCCGCCGAGCGGATCGCAGACGGCGTTGCCCGCGCGCGGGTTCGGGCTGTTCGTGTTCGCCGGTGGGTCGAACGCGCAGCTCACGGCATCGGTCGCGTGCACGGCCTCGACGCTCGCGTTCTGGGCGACGAATGCGGCGGGCGAGTTCGACACGTTCATTCCGGGTGCGAGCATCGCGGCGGTGAACGCGGGCTGGAACGCGCGCTTCCCGAACGGCGTCCCCGCGGGCACGCCGCTGATCGGACGCTGCCAGTCGTAACACCCCTCGGCATCCGCGCCGCGCACATCAGCGGCGCGGATGCCGAGGTGATGCGCTGCGCCCTGCTTGCTGCCAGAATCGATCACGGCCGGCGCCGGTAGCTCAGTGGATAGAGCATCAGTCTTCGGAACTGAGGGTCGGGGGTTCGAATCCCTCCCGGCGCGCCAGTGCAAATCCTCCTCGCAGGTATGCTTCCGTACCGATCACTGCCTGACGTGGCTGCGTCCGGCGATCGCCGGGCGCGGTTTGTGGTGCGCCTCGCATCGCGGGGGCGTGTGGCGTGGCATTGCCCCCGGTGAGTCTGACGGAGTGCCTACTTCGTGGTGACCCGCTCCGCAGGGCACCGACTTCTGTCGAAACACTCAGTGAGACTCTTGAACGCTCGGAGGAGTGCCATGCGATGGCGTGGGCTGCGGATGCGCTGGAAGATCGTAGGGCCGTACGCGGTCCTCTCTCTGGTGCTTGCGCTCTTCGGGGCGTTCTTCGTGACGCGCCTGGTCATCGGGTCGCTGGAGGAGCGGTTCGCCAACCAGCTGGCGGAGGCGAGCCGGTCAGCGGCGGACGCGGTGGTCAGGCAGGAGCGCGATCACCTCGCGACCGGTCGCGCGATCGCGTTCACCCAGGGCTTTGCGACTGAGCTCAGCGACGCGAACGGGAACGCGGTTGGCGCGATTGCGCTGCCGGTCGCCGCGAATCAGAACGCGGAGCGTGTCGAGGTGCTGGACACGTCCGGTCGCCGCGTCTTCGGTGTCCGCGCGGCGGAGGGCCGACACGTCACGCTTGCCGAGCCGATGCAGCGGAGCGGCTGGTCGTTCGTCCAGCGGGTGCTGGATCCGAACGCGCCTCGCGACGGGAAGTTCGCAGGCATCGTCGATACCACGTCCGGGCCGGTGCTGTACTCGGCGACGCCGGTGCGCGCGTCTGACGGGCGACTGGTGGGCGCCGTGCTGGTCGGCACGAGCCTCCGCACCTTCGCCGCCCGCGCGAAGGGCGAGGCGCTGGCTGACGTCACCATCTACGACGACGGCGGGCGGGTGGTCACGACGACCTTCCCGCTGAGCGCCGACGCCACTGAGCAGGCGCTTGGGATGGGTGAGCGCGGAGCCGAGGCAGGTCTGGTGGAGAGCCGGACGGTCGCGGAGCGTGGATACTCGCTGCTCTACAGTCCGCTCCGCATCCGTGGCGACCAGTGGGGCTGGTACGCGGTGGCGTTGCCGCGGTCGTTCGTGGCGACCTCCGTCGCGACGGCGCGCAGTACGTTCGCGGCGCTCTTTGCGGCCGCGACCGCTGGCGTGCTGCTGATCGGCTGGATGATCGCGCGCGCGCTCACGCGGCCGCTCGCGAGCCTGGTGTCGTCTGCGCACGCGATCTCGCGGGGCGACCTGACGGCGCGGACCGGCCTTGCGGCGGGCGATGAGATCGGCGAGTTGGCCGGCGCGTTCGACATCATGGCGGCGCGCCTGCAGCGCAGCCACGTCAACACGCTGGGGGCGCTGGTGTCCTCGATCGATGCGCGCGATGCCTACACACGCGGCCACTCCGTACGCGTCGGCTATCTCGCTGAGGAGCTGGGGCGCGCGATGGGCCTCACATCGCGGGAGCTGCAGCACCTCCAGGTCGGTGGGTTGTTGCATGACGTTGGGAAGATCGGCATCCGCGACGCGGTTCTGCTGAAGCCCGGCCAACTCACTCAGGAGGAGCGCGCGGCGATCCAGGAGCATCCGCGGATCGGACTGCGCATCCTGGAGACGGTGGAGCTGCCGCACGAGGTGATCCAGGGCGTGGGAGGGCACCACGAGCGGATCAACGGCAGCGGCTATCCGCTGGGGCTCTCAGACGATGCCGTCTCGATCTTCCCGAGGATCATCTCGGTCGCCGATGTGTACGACGCGCTGATCACAGATCGGCCGTACCGGCCGGCGCTTCCCCTGACTCAGGTGCTGCAGATCCTCGATGAGGAGTGTGAGCGTGGTCTGCTCGACGTCGACATCGTGCAGACGATCCACCGCATCGCGGCGCAGTGGGAGGAGCGTCGCCGATCGGATGTGATGCTCGAAGGCTTCACGCTGGAGATGCCCGCTCCCGACATGTTGCGGCAGCCGGTTCGGGTGGCGGCATGAAGCACCTGGCTGCGCTGCGGCGCGGGTTGCTCTTCGCGATCCCGGTGGCCGGGGCGGTGGTTGCCGGCCTGGCCGGGACGACCCTGGCCGCGGAGGCGGCGCGCGGCGAGTTCCGGATCGTGGCCATCGACCTCTCCTCGCACCTCAGCGTGCACGATGAAGCGAGTGCCGCGACGGCGATGACGCGACCGATCGACGCAGCCGTGATCGAGCAGGCTGCTGCGGACGCGCAGATGCTGGAGTCGCTGCGTGAACTGCGCGGCGAGCCGGGCAAGGACGTCGCACTCTCGTCCGCATCCGGGGGAGCGTCGACCAGTGGCGAGACTGATACCGGCGCAGCGACCGCGACTCGATCATCGGTGTCGGTTGCTCCCGCGCGCCCGGCGGCTGATGAGGGGAGTCGCGGCCTGGGTGCCGCAGTCGCCACGGCCGGGCCTGACGACGATGGCGGCACGCCTGCGGCGCCTGCTGCCGTCGAGCCCTCGACGCCCGGTGCGAGCGGCGGGCCGGCCGATACGGCAGTTGCAGGCCGAGACGCTGGCCCATCGAGCGGCGGTGGGAGCGGTGGCGGCCCGGCGGCTGGTGGCGGCAGCGGCAGTGGATCGGCGAACGGCCGCGCGAATGGCGGCGGAGCGTCGGGCGGCGGCGGGAGCAGTAGCAGCCCCGGCGGCGGGAGCAGTAGCAGCCCCGGCGGTGGGAATGACGACGCCGGTGCTGGCAACGGCGGCGGAGCGCCGGGCGACGTCGGCGGTGGATCGTCGGGCGGCGGCGGCGGGAGCAGCAGCGACCCCGGCGGTGGATCGTCGAGCGGTGGTGGCGGGAGCAGCAGCGACCCCGGCGGTGGCTCGTCGAGCGGCGGCGGCGGGAGCAGCAGCGACCCCGGCGGTGGATCGTCGAGCGGCGGCGGCGGGAGCAGCAGC
>JBAYUZ010000116.1:0-5594 GCA_041674885.1 Dehalococcoidia bacterium | reverse complement strand
TAGCCGAGGACGACCATGCCGAGTGAGTCGCCGACGAGGAGGACGGGAATGCCCGCCTCGTCCGCGATCTTCGCGGTGGAGTAGTCGTAGGCGGTGAGCATGGTGATGCGCTCGCCGCGCTCCCGCATCGCCTGTAGATCGGTGACCGTGATCCGACGCACAGCAGTCATCGCGACGCCTCCTCGTTGCTGACCGCCACGTATCGAGTGCCATGCTCGATGTGGTCGGTACGCTCGACGATGCGATTCCGAGTGTCGACGTGCACCAGCCGCGGCCGGTAGCTGTCGACCTCCTCCGACGGCACGCCCTCGTACGTCAGGATGATGACGAGGTCGCCCGGGTGGACAAGGTGAGCGGCGGCGCCGTTGATGCCGATGACACCCGATCCCGCGGGAGCGGTGATCGCGTACGTCGTCAGGCGCGCCCCGTTGGTGATATCGAGCACCTGCACCTGCTCGAACTCCACGATGCCGGAGGCGACCATCAACTCTTCATCGATGCTGATGGAGCCCACGTAGTGGAGGTCGGCCTGGGTCACGGTGGCGCGGTGAATCTTGCCGCGAAGCATCGTGCGCATCAGGCGCTCACTTCGATGTGGTGCAGTGGGGACAGGGGGCGCGGGAGCCGCTGGTGCGACCCTCGCATCGTGTGAAGCATCCAGTGCTCCCGTCTCGGTCCTTGGATCCAAGCGGTTGGGTCGCGCGGAGGGTCTACGCCAAGCGCGCGTGAGCTAGCCTCAGTATAGGAGGGGGCAAAGGGCTGTCAATTTCACGTGCGCGTCCGCCACTCGGTGGCCGACGGCACGCCGCCGAGGCCCGTCGCCTCGGTCACGCCGCGCAGCACGGCACGCTCCACTGCGCGCACCGCCAGCGCCTCGAGCGCCGCGTACGCGGGCTCGTCGAGGGCGACCTCGCCGGTGGCGAGCACGAACAGCGTGTCGCCGTCCGAGCGGGTGTGGGCGGGCCAGATGGTGCGTGCGAGGCCGTCGTGGGCGACGGTCGCGAGGCGGTTCGCCTGCGTCTTCGTCAGCTGGGCGTTGGTGGCGATGACGCCGATCGTGGTGTTCTCGCCGGGCGCCTCGGCGGGCCCTGGCTGGGCGGGGGTGCGGCGACGCAGCAGGCGCTCCGCGTCCTGGAACCTGCCTTCAGCGCCCCGGACGCCGGCGACCGCTCGCCCTGTCCTCGGGTCGCCGATGACGCCGACCGCGTTCACGGCGAGCAGCGCGCCGACGACAGCACCCGAGGCAAGCACCTCGCTCGCGGTGCCGAGGCCGCCCTTCAGCGCGTGGTCGCGCCCGGCGAGCTTGGCGACGGTCGCGCCGGTGCCGGCGCCGACGCTGCCCTGCGCGACGGCACCGCCGCGAGCGGCACGGGTCGCGCGTGCGCCCGCCTCGGCGTCCGGGCGGCGCGGGCGGCCGAGGCCGAGGTCGAACAGCACCGCGGCGGGGACGATCGGGATGATGTTGCCGGCGAAGCGGAGGCCGATGCCCTGCTCCTCCAGCGTCCGCATCACGCCGTCGGCAGCGGCGAGGCCGAACGCGGAGCCGCCGGTGAGCAGCACCGCGTGCACCTCCTCGACCAGGTTGCCGGGGCGGAGGAGGTCGGTCTCACGGGTGCCGGGGGCCGCGCCTCGGACGTCGACGCCGCCCACCGCGCCCGCCTCGCAGACGACGACGGTGCATCCGGTCGCGGCGCGGCGGTCGGTCCAGTGGCCGACACGAATGCCCGGGACGTCGGTGATGGCGTCGTGACGGGCAGGCATCGCGAGGTACGGGCTAGCTGGCGGCGGCAGCGACGCTGACGCGGCGGCTCGGGAGTGCGCGCTCGATGAACTCGAGGCAGTGGCGCATGTAGGCGTCGGGAACGCGGCGGTAGGCGGTGCAGTGGCCGACGGCGGGCACGCGCCACACCTCGTTCTTCGGGTTGAGCGATGCGGCCGCGATGTTCAGCGAGTGCGAGACGGGCGCGATGCGATCGGCCTCGCCGTGGATGAAGAGCACCGGGACGCGCGACGACTCGGCGACGGCGACCAGCGGCTGGATCGCGTCCGGGTCGGCGCCGAAGCGCTGGCGGGCCAGTCGGAGCGCCAGCGCGAACGTCAGCTGCGGGATGCCGCGCCAGCGGCGGTGCAGGTAGGCGCGAGCCGAGGTGAACGGCGAGTCAGCGATCACCAGCTCGACATCGATCCCGCGCGCCGCGCTCACGATCGCCAGCGAACCACCCAGGCCGAAGCCGTGCAGCACCACCGGCATGTGCGGCACCCGCTGGTGCACGAACCGCACCGCCGCCGCCACATCGTCAATCTCGCGCGCGCCCAGGGTGTCGCGCATACCGGCCGACTCGCCCCGCCCCCGCAGGTCGAAGGCGAGCACGTTCAGGCCTCGGTGCAGGTAGTCGCGCTGGAGGGTCATCAGGCCGTGGGCGCGGTCGGAGCGGGTGCCGTCGACGTCGTGCACGAGCACGACGGTGGCGCGGGCACCGGGCGACTCCATGAACCAGCCGAGCAGCTGCGTGCCGTCGGCAGCCCCGAACTGGACCTCCTCATAGCGGAGGCCGAGATCCGCCGGTGTCCCCTCGACGCGCCGCCGCCGGGCACGAGTGAACGAATCGGCGAGATAGACGGCGCCCGTGACGTGGGCGGCCAGCAGCACGATGACGGCTGCAGCAACAAACCAGGTCATGCGGTCGACGTCCTCTGTCCGGGTGCCGCCCGCCGCGGGCAGCCGAGGCAAGGTACCCCGCCGGGGGCGTTCGGAACAAGTAGCAGGCACCCGGCGCTGTTATGTCGCCTCATGCGTTCCTCGAAGGCGGGGTGCTACGCTCGTCATGCGCTCCCATTGCATCCGTGTCACGGAGAAGGCGTCTTCCGTTGCGGCTACAGGGAATCTTCCGACCGGCGATCCTCGCTGTGCTGCTGCTCCTCGCCTCGATGTGGGCGGGTGGGTCGGCGCTCGCCGCTCCCGAGGTGGCCGATCCGCTGCCGGCGTTCGAGTCCGACTCGCTCACCCCAATCAGTCACACGCTGGAGCCGGGCGAGGTGGCCTCGTTCGGCATCCAGGGCGTCTTCGGCCCGGACGAGCGCACGCCGATCGCCGCGACCACGGCCGCCCCGTACTCGATGGTCGTCTTCCTGATGGCGGAGTGGCGCGACGGGAGCATCACCACCTGCTCCGGCTTCATGCTCGGCCCGCACACGGTGGGCACCGCAGGGCACTGCGTGTACGACCCGGACGGGCTGGGCTGGGCGAAGCGCGTGCTCGCCGCTCCGGGGGCGAACGGATCGACGAAGCCATTCGGCTCGATGTGGGCGAGCGACGTCCACACCGTCACCGGCTGGTCGCAGCGCCGCGAGGTCGCCTCGGACATCGGCGTGCTCACGCTGCCGCAGGACATCGGCGGGCGCACGGGGCTGTTCCAGCTGCGGCCGCTTGCGGACGGCGCGCTCACGACCGGGACGTACTCGGTGGCCGGGTACCCCGGCGACAAGAGCAGTGCGTCGATGTGGCTGAGCAGCGGGTCGATCGACCGCGTGTCGCCCAGCCTGCTCTACTTCCGCTTCGACGTGACCCACGGCAACAGCGGCGGCCCGATCTGGGAGCGCACCGCCGACGGCTACAACGTCGTGGGACTGGTCGAGGGCGGCGCGACCACGACGAACGTGGCGGTGCGATCCTCCACGGCCGTCGTGGAGCGCTTCCGAGGCTGGGCCGGCGGCGCTACCGACACGCCGAGCACCGCACCGGGCAGCACGCCGAGCCTCGTCACCGCGCCTCGGACGCTCACGGCGGCGCCGACGAGCCTGAGCGCCGTCAACGGCCACGTGGCGTACGCCGTGGTCACGGTCGGCGCGACCGAGGGCCGCGGTGACCTCACGCTCACCACCAGCGGCGGGAGCCTGCTGGCGGACACGCTGCTCTCGCCGGCCTCATGCGGCGGCGGAAGCAGCGGGTGCAGCGGCGTGACCGGCAGCGGATCGGCACGGATGGTGATCCCCGACGCCGGGAACAACCTTGGTGCGGTCGTGGTCACGCTGGGCGGCACCGTGGTTCGCGAGACGACGGTGACGGTGACGGCGCGCCAGGGCAGCGAGAGCTGGCAGCTGGCGATCCCTGTGCAGCTCCGCACGGACACCACGACCACGGTCGCGACGGCGCCGGGCCTCGAGGCTACCGGTCGGATCATCTCGGGCAGCGTGCCGAGCAGCGGTGGGCTGGCGCTCATCGTGTTCGGCGGTGGGAGCGGCACGCAGCTGCTCGCGGCGTCCGGCTGCTCCGCCTCGTCCGCCGCGTTCTGGGCAGCCGATGGCGGCGCGTTCGTCACGTACGTGCCGGGCACCGCGATCGCCGCCGTGAACGCCGCATGGGACGCCAAGTTCCCCACCGGCATCCCCGCGGGCACGGCGCTCCTCGCGCGCTGCCGCTAGGTCGAGGCTCCCGAGGTCGCGCCGGGCCTCAGCGCTGGCAGCCCGGGCAGAGATGCGTGCCGCGCCCGGCAAGCCGGATCTTCTCGATGGTGCGTCCACAGCGCTCGCACGGCTGGCCGTCGCGGCGGAAGACGTGGACGTGCACGTGGTGCAGCCCCTCGCCGCCCAGGCCATCGCGGTAGTCGGAGAACGAGGAGCCGCGATCGGCGAGCGAGTCGTGGAGCGTCTGTAGCACCGCGCGATGCAACGCCGCCACCCGCCTCGGCCCGAGGTCGCAGGCGGGGGTGCGGGGATCGATGCGCGCGATCCAGCAGGCCTCGTCGGCGTAGATGTTGCCGACGCCCGCCGCCACCTGCTGGTCGAGCAGTGCCGCCTTCACCGCGACGGTGCGCCGCGCGAACGCCTGCCGGAGCCACGCCGCTGTGAACGCCTCGCTCAGCGCGTCGGGGCCGGAGTGCGGCATCGCCTCGCGGGCGTCGTCGACGAGGTGCCAGGTCGCGAACTTGCGCAGGTCGTTGAGGCAGAGCGTCGTGCCGTCATCGAGGTCGACACGCGCGCGCTCGAAGCGGTGCGGTGACGCCTCGCGTGCGCTGTGCACGAGCGAGCCGGTCATACGCAGGTGCAGCACCCACGTGCGCCCATCGTCGAGGCGCGCGAGCAGGTACTTCCCCTGTCGCTCCAGCGCCTCGACGCGGCGGCCTGCGAGCGCGCGCTCCAACGCGCGCGGCGCGTGGGTGACGGCGAGGCGCTCCGCACCGGGGTGGATGCGGACGCGCGTGATCGTGCGGCCCACGAGGAGCGGCGCCAGGTCGCGGCGGATCGTCTCGACCTCGGGGAGTTCGGGCATGACGCGCTCGCGGCTAGCGAGCGGCCTCCATGTCACCCCAGGAGTGGCCCCACTTCTCGTCGATGTCGAGCGGCACCGCCAGCTGGATCGAGGGCATGAGGCGGTGCGCGATCTCGCGCACGTCGTCGAGCTCCTGCTTCGGCAGCTCGAAGATGAGCTCGTCGTGCACCTGCAGCACCATGCGCGCGAGCGCACCTCGATCGCGACGCGCGAGCAGCTCGGCGTCGATGCGGTTCATAGCGGTCTTGATGATGTCGGCGGCGGTGCCCTGGATCGGCATGTTCATCGCCACGCGCTCCGCAGCGCTGCGGCGGTTGAAGTCGCC
>JBAYUZ010000115.1:0-5749 GCA_041674885.1 Dehalococcoidia bacterium | reverse complement strand
CTACCCGGAGGGGCTGCGCGGCACCTCGATCCCGCTGGAGGCGCGCATCCTGCGCATCGCGGACTCGTATGCCGCGCTAACCATCGACCGACCGGACGCCCCCGGCCTGCGCGGCTACGAGGCGCTGCTGGAGATGGCGCAGTCGGAGGGAGAGTTCGAGCCTCGGCTGCTGCGCTCGTTCGTGCGATCGCTCGGGCGTGCGCTGAGCGTGAACGCACGCTGGACGCCGGTGGACGAGCGCGAGCTGCGCTCCGAGCCGCTGGGCGATCGCGGCGTGGCCTAGCCGACGATCGCGATCGAGGCACCGCGTATCCTCGGTGGATGACCGGGGAGCGCGCGGTGCAGTTGGACGAGGTGGCGAGCGCGCTGCGTGCGCCGTTCGTGCCGCGCGTGTTCGAGCGGCTCACGGCGTGTGATGGCTACCTCGACGCGGTGTGGCCGCAGATCGCGCCCGCCGTGGAGACCGCGGGCTTCCTCGGCAGCGCGCTCTACCTCGCGGACATGGCGCTCGACGCCGTGACGGAGACGTACGAGCCGGTGCTCTCGCGTGATTCGCTCGCGGCGTCCGGCGTGCTCGGGGCCGCCGACGCCGATGCGCTGCTCGATGTGCTCGACGCGTTCCACTGGGTGCAGCCACAGGCGCTGCTGATCGCCGCCGCGCTCGCCGAGGCGTTCGAGGCGCCGCGTGTCGGCGGCGAGGGCCGCGCCGAGCCTCGCGCGCTCCATGAGCGCGAGCGTCGCCACCTCGTCACGCAGGTGCGCCTTGCACCGCCCGAGCAGCCGCCGCTGCCCGCGATCGCCTCGGCGCTGCAACTGGACGAGGCGCCCACGCTGTACCGCGCGGTCGCGGTGTGGCCGGGGACGCTCGACGCGGCGTGGGCAGAGGTGCAACACCTCTCGGCGTACCCGCCGCTGCGGCGGCGGGCGCGCGCGCTCTACTACTACGCACGGTCGTCCGCGCGCTTCCTCGCCGTGCCGATCGAGGCGGATGCTGCGGCGCTGCGTGCGCGCGGTGTCGGCGACGCGGCGATCGCGAGTGCGCGCGCGGCCGTCGAGGCATCGCTGCCGGAGCTGGCGACGATGGTCGTGCACTGCTGCGCGCTACGTGCCGCGCTGGGCGTCACCACGCGCGAGGTTGTGCGCGACTGACGCTCGTCTGGTCGTGGCGCGAGCGGCCTCGGCGCGTCGCTACAATCGAGGCGGGAACAAGCAGGCCGGGGGAGCGCGATGGTCGAGGCCCTGGTCAACGGTTGGCAGCCGGATGCGCCGTTCGTGCTGGACGCGCTGCGTGACGCCGAGGTGCGCGCGCTGGAGCTGCTCTACGACTCCTCGAACTACGTGTTCCTCGCGGCGCTCGTGCACCCGACGTACGGCGAGGGGCTGGCGGTGTACAAGCCGCTGTCGGGCGAGGCGCCGCTCTCCGACTTCCCCTACGGCACGCTGCACCGCCGCGAGGTCGCGGCGTTCGAGCTCTCGCGCCTGCTCGGCTGGGGCATCGTGCCGCCGGTCGTGGAGCGCGAGGGGCCGCGCGGCATCGGCTCGATGCAGCTCTTCATCGCGCACGACCCGGACGAGCACTACTTCGCGGTGCGCGGGGAGGAGCGGCTGCACCCGCAGTACATCCGGCTCGCCGCGTTCGACCTGATCACGAACAACGCCGATCGCAAGGGCGGGCACATGCTGCTCGATCGCTCCGGGCACGTGTGGGCGATCGACAATGCGCTCACGTTCCACCGCATCGAGAAGCTGCGCACTGTGATCTGGGACTTCTCCGGGGAGCGTGTGCCCGACGCGCTGCTCGCCGACATCGAGCGCGTCATGCGCTGCGTCAGCGAGGAGGCGGCGGAGTCGCAGGCGTTCCGCTCGCTCATCACCTCGGCGGAGGTCGACGCGTTCGTGCGACGGTGCGCGACGCTGCTCGCGGAGCCGGTGCTACCGGAGATGTACGCGTGGCGCTGCGTGCCCTGGCCGCTGGTCTAGCACCGGCCCAGCGCCTCAATCGAGGCGCGGAGGGGCGCGTGACTACAGGAAGCGCAGCAGGAAGCGGCGCAGGCGCATGCGATAGCGCCACATGCGACCTCGACGCTCACGGAGCGTGGGCGCGACGCCGTCCGGCGTGCCGATCGCGAGCGGCTGCCGCCAGTCGCGCAGCGTGGGCGGGCGATCCTCGCTGACGCGGGCCGGCACCTCAAACCGCTCGAAGGGCACCCAGCGGCGGTCGCGCTGCGTCCATACCTCGAGTCCCGCGGCGCGCAGCAGCACCACGCCCGCGGCGACATCCCACACGTACGGCCCGAAGAACGCACCGCCGACGAAGATGCCCGCCGCCACGAACGCACACTCGATGCAGGTCGAGCCGGTGACGCGCGTGTCCCAGCGATCGAGGCGCCCCGGCGCGCCGCCGGGGCGTGCCAGCAGGCGGCGACGCACGCCGGTGCTCGGCCGGCCGTTCGGTACCTCGCGCCCCTCGAAGAGCAGCGGGCCGCCGAGGTGCGCGTGGTAGACGCCGGCACGCAGCTCGTGGCTGGTCGCGCACCAGATCGCACCGGCGACGGGCACGCCGCGATGCAGCACACCGATCGAGGCGGCGAAGAGCGGGAAGCCGTTCACGAAGTTCGTCGTGCCGTCCACCGGATCGATGACCCAGGCCCACTCCATCGCGGGGTCAGGGTGGAGCTCGACCTCCTCGCCGATGATCGCGTGGTCGGGGAAGCGGGCGCCGACGAGCTCGCGGATCATCGCCTCCACGTTGCGATCGACCTCGGAGACGGGGTTCGTGGGCTCGGTGCCGCTGCGCTGCGACTCGCGCTTGTACTCGACGACGATCTCGGTGCCGAGCGTGTCGGCGATCTGCGCGCCCGCGAGGTGCGCGAGCTCGACCGCGAGGTCTTCGATCTCCGCGAGCAGCTCCGCGGAGGGGGGCGATGCCTGGACCACGAGTGCCTCCGCTGCCGCTACGTGATGTCGAGCATACGTCGCGGCGGTGCGGACGGCGCGATGCCCGTCGCCTCGCGTATCCTCGGCGCATGGCGGACGACTGGCGCGAATCGACCGAGGGCGATCTGGACCACGACCTGACGGAGGAGGCCGGGTACGCCGGCTGGGATCCGCCGCCGCGTCGCGGCTGGGGATGGCTCTACCGCCTCGGCCTGATCGTGACGCTGGCGGTGGTGGCGGGCAGCGCGCTGTTGGTGCTGCTGCGCTGACGTTCCGCCGCGCGGGCCGAGGTGGTGTCGCGTAGGCTGGTGCGATGGGTTCCCCACGCATCTCCTCGGCGCCGTTCGTGGTGAGCCGCAACCTGCGGCTGTTCTACGTCGCCACGTTCGTGCGCGAGCTGGCGCCGCTGCTCGCGATCTGGGTCGTGTATCTCACCGACTACCGCCACCTCACGCTCGCGCAGGTCGGGCTGATGGAGGGGCTGTTCTGGATCGTGAAGCTGGCGATGGAGGTGCCCTCGGGCGTCTTTGCCGATCGCTTCGGGCGACGTACGTGCATGGTGGTCGCGGCGATCCTCGAGGGCAGCGGACTGATGGTGTTCGCGGTCGCCGACACCTTCACGCTGCTCACCATCTCCTACCTGATCTGGGGATCGGGCTTCGCCTTCCGTTCCGGGGCCGCCGAGGCGTACCTGTACGACGCACTGCAGGCGGATGGCCGCGAGGCGGAGTACACCGATCGCCTCGGGTTCTTCTGGGCGCTCGACCTGACCGGCGCGACGGTGGGTGGGATCGCAGGCGCGATCCTCGCGGCGACCGTGAGCCTGCAGGCCGCCGTCGTCGCGACGGCCGGCTCGTATGTCGTGGCGCTGCCGCTGCTGCTGGCGATGCAGGAGCCGCCGCGACTCACCGCCTCGGCGCACCACGGCTACCTCGATGTGCTGCGCGAGGGCCTTGCCGTCGTGCGACGCGACGCCGGGCTGCGCGGGATGGTGCTGCTGCAGATCGTGCTGATGAGCGGTTGGGCGGGCTCCGCGGTGCTGTCGCAGCCGTTCATGGCGCAGCACGGCGTGCCGCTCTCGATGTTCGGCGTGCTCTCCGCCTCGATCATGCTGGCGAGCGCGGGGGCCGGGTTCGCGAGTGGACGAGTCGTACGGGCCATTGGCATCAAGCGCGCGCTGCTGGTCTCCGTGGCGGGAACGGCGGGCGGGCTGCTGCTGCTCGGCGCCGTCGACCATCTCGGTGCCTTCGCGGGCTTCGTCGTGACGGCCGGCGCGCTGAGCGTGGTGCAGCCCGCCGCCCAGGCGTACGTGAGCGACCGCACCGAGGCGGGGGTGCGTGCGACCGTGCTCTCGCTCGCGCCGTTCGGGCAGTCGATCGCGATCGCCATCGCGAACACCGCAGCGGGCGTGCTGGGCGACGCCTCGTTGCGCATGGCACTGGGCACGCTGGGCGTCACGATCGGCCTCGCGGGCGTCGCGGCGTTCCTGGTGTGGCGGGCCGCCGAGGCGCGCTCGCAGTCGGGGGCATCACAAGGGTATTGACGAGTGCCTGACGGATTCGTCAGTCTGCGCCGGGGTTCCTGGGGCGGACGAGGTCTGTGCGGGGTTGGCGAGGGATCGCGCTGTGCGCGGTCGTTGCGTGCGTGCTCGCTGGCGCGCCGGCGGCACCTGCTGCGGCAGCGAGCAACCTGCTCGGCGACATCGACGCCGCGTTCGAGGTTGGCGTTGACGGCTGGTCGCCCTCGGGCGGCACCGCCGCGGTGGAACGGGCCGCGCCCGTGCACGGAGGTACGGGTTCGGCCCGATTCACCGCGACGAGTGCCGGGACGGCACTGCTGCAAAGCCAGTACTGGCGCGTTCCTACGGTCGGCAATGCGGCGCATACGCTCGGTGTCTGGGTATACGACAACGACAGTCGCGTCTCGCTGATCGTCGAGCTGGCGTTCGTCGACGCGAGCGGGGGCGTGGTGGGCACGCCGCTGCAGTCCGCCGTCGGCAGCGACTCCGCATCGTGGCGGTTCGTCGCGCTCGGTCCGGCCACGTCACCCGCAGGTGCGGTGTACGCGCGCGTCAGCGTCCGTGGCACCTCCACCGCCATCGGCGCCACGTTCGCCGTGGACGACGTGACGCTGGTGCGAGATGACCCGCCGCCCGCAACACCGACGCCGACGCCGAGTGCCACGGCGGCGCCGACCGTTGCGCCGACCTCGACGCCTGCGCCGGTGTCGACGGCGACGCCGGTGGTGACCGCCGCCGCTCCGCGCGTGTACGAGGCGCTGGTGAACGGCGGCTTCGACACCACCGCACCGCTGGACGGCTGGCAGCGGAGCGGCGGTACGGCCTCGGTGGTGCCGCCGGGTCTCGACGGCGCGGGACGTGCGGCAATGCTCGTCTCGGAGAGCGAGTCGACGAAGTGGCTCACGCAGACCGTCGTTGTAGAGCCGGGCGCGTGGTACGGCGCGCGTGCGCTGTTCAAGCTGCTGGGCGAGGCGAGCGCGGGCTGGCTGCGCGTTGCGTGGTACGCCTCGGCGGACGGGGAGGGCACGCAGCTTGCGATCGCAGACTCCGACCTTGTGACCGCGCGCGAGGCGGTGACGGGCGTGCAGCTCGCGGCGGTGCAGGCGCCGAGCACGGCGCTCACGGCCCGCGTACGGCTGATGCTCCGGCCGGTGGGCGGCGAGTTCGCCGCGCTGCTCGCGGACAACGTCGCGTTCACGCGTACGGCGGCACCGCTGCCGACGCCGGTCGCGACGCCGCGCGTGCTGCCCACGCCCTCGACTGCGCCGCGCGCCTCGGAGCCCGGGCTCGCGG
>JBAYUZ010000114.1:0-5820 GCA_041674885.1 Dehalococcoidia bacterium | reverse complement strand
GGCATCCGCCCCGTCTACAAGATGGTCGACACCTGCGCCGCGGAGTTCGAGGCCGCGACGCCCTACTTCTACAGCACCTATGACGAGGAGAACGAGGCGATCCCGGAGCCGGGTGAGCGCGTCCTCGTCATCGGCTCCGGCCCGATCCGCATCGGCCAGGGCATCGAGTTCGACTACGCCTCCGTGCAGGCCGCGAAGGCGCTCCAGCGCGCGGGCGTGCAGGCGATCATGGCGAACTCCAACCCGGAGACCGTCTCCACTGACTTCGACACCTCGAACCGCCTCTACTTCGAACCCCTCGATGAGGAATCGGTGCGCGATCTGCTGGAGAACGAGGCCGGTGGCGACGGCGCACCGAGGTCGATCGTGCAGTTCGGCGGGCAGACCGCCGTGAACATGGCGCGCGTGCTGCACCGCTCCGCGCTCCCGATCGCAGGCTCATCCGCCGACTCGATCGACCTTGCCGAGGATCGTGGGCGCTTCGAGGCGATCATCTCCTCGCTCGGCGTTCCGCAGCCGCCCGGCGCCGCCGTGCACACGCTGGAAGAGGCGCTGCCCACCGCCGATGCCGTCGGCTACCCGGTGCTCGTGCGCCCTTCCTACGTGCTCGGTGGACGCGCGATGGAGGTCGTGCAGGACGCCGAGGAGCTGGAGCGCTTCTTCAACGCCGCGCTCGCGGAGCGCACCGGCGCGGTGCTCATCGACAAGTACCTCGAAGGCCTCGAGGTCGAGGTCGACGCGATCTGCGACGGCGTCGACGTCCTCATCCCCGGGATCATGGAGCACATCGAGCGCGCCGGCGTGCACTCAGGTGACTCGATGGCGGTCTACCCGCCGCAGAGCCTCACCGAGGAGCAGCGCGCCGCGATCATCGACTACACGACACGCATGGCGCTGGCCCTCGAGGTGCGCGGGCTGATGAACGTGCAGTACGTCATCGCCCCCGCCGCGCAGCCCGGCGGCCCCGGCGTGTTCGTCATCGAGGTCAACCCGCGCGCCTCGCGCACCGTTCCCTTCATCTCGAAGGTCACCGGCGTGCCGATGGTGCGCGCGGCCGTCGAGGTCATGCTCGGCAAGTCGCTGCGCGAGCAGGGGCTGCCGAGCGGCCTGTGGCCCGAGCGCAACCTCGTCGCGGTGAAGGCGCCGGTCTTCTCGATGGCGAAGCTCATCGGCGTCGACACCTTCCTCGGCCCCGAGATGAAGTCGACGGGCGAGGTGATGGGTGTCGACTACACGTTCGAGGCTGCGGTGCGGAAGGCGCTCATCGCCTCCGACCTGGCGCTGCGCCCCGGCACCCCCGTCCTGCTGTCGCTCGCCGACCGCACGAAGGATGAGGCGCGCCCGCTCATCGAGACGCTGCATGCCTCCGGCTGCCCGCTCTACGCGACCGAAGGCACCGCGAAGTTCATTGCGACCCTCGGCATCCCCGTCACGACCGTGACGAAGCTCCTGCACGAGGGCCACCCGAACGTCGTCGACGTGATCCGCGACCGCACCGTCGGCGCCGTGATCAACACACTCGAGGGTGGCCGCGCCTCCCACATGCGCGACGGCTTCCACATCCGCCGCGCCGCGACCGAGAACCGCGTGCCGTGCTTCACCTCGATCGATACGGCCCGCGCGGCGGTGCAGGCGCTCACGGCACCCGACTCGTACTCGGTGCTGCCGCTCGCGACCTACCGCGATGGAGCGCGCCCGGCGTGACCGTGCGCGCGGTGCTGTTCGACTTCGACGGCACGCTCGCCGACTCCGAGCCGCTGATCACCGCCAGCCTGGTGCACGCGCTGCACGTGCACGGCCACGAGGTGACCGAGCAGCGCGTGACGCACGTCTTCGGTCCGCCGTTGGACGTGATGGTGCGCATGCTCGCCGGCGACCTGACCGCCGATCAGTTCGAGGCGATCCGCACGAGCTACTTCGACCACTTCAACGCCCGCCTCTCCCAGATCGCACCGATCGAGGGCGCCACCGAGCTGCTCGACGCCCTCGCCGCCGTCCACGTGCCGGTCGCGATGGTCACGAACAAGTTTGAGGCGTCCGCCCGCCGCCAGCTCACCGCCATGCGCTGGGAGCACCGCTTCCAGGTCGTCGTCGGCGCGGACACCATCGACAGCGCCAAGCCGGCGCCGGACCCCGCGCTGCATGCGCTCGCGCGACTGCGCGTGGATGCTGCCGATGCGGCGTTCGTCGGCGACCAGGAGCCGGACATCGCGTGCGGTCTGGCTGCTGGGTGCGGGATGGTCATCGGCCTCGCGTTCGGGCGACCGGCGGAGACGCTGGCGGCGGCGGGCGCGACGCACGTGGCGCGCGACCTGTTCGAGGTGCGACAGTTGCTGCTGGGTGGGACGGGAGCCTGAGATGCAGAGCGAGGTCTGCGAGATCACGGAGAGCGCGCGGCTGTACGGCAACACGTACATCCTCTGGCTCCAGATGCCGACCTCGTTCCAGTCGGCGGCGTACGGACAGTTCGTCATGGCCTATGCCAGCGAGTACAGCGACCCGCTGCTGGGTCGCGCGATCTCGATCCACCGCATGCGCGACGGCGAGCGCGGTCGCGAGTTCGCGCTGCTGTTCGATGTCGTGGGGCGCGGCACCGACTGGCTCGCCCGCCGCGTGCCGGGCGAGTCCGTGCGCATCGTCGGCCCCCTGGGCCGCGGCTTCGAGCTCCGACCGGGCGTGCAGCGGATGCTGCTGGTCGGCGGCGGCATCGGCTGTGCACCGCTGATCTGGCTCGCCGACGACCTCATCGAGCAGGGCCGCGAGGTCACGATGATCCTCGGCGGTCGCTCCGAGGCGCAGATCTTTCCGCCGCACCTGCTGCCGCCATCCGTGGAGGTCGTGGTCACCACCGATGACGGCTCGGCCGGCGAGCGCGGTCGCGTGACCGGCCCCTTCGAGCAGCTGCTGTCGTGGAGCGACCAGGTCTTCACCTGCGGCCCCACGCCGATGTTCGAGGCGATGCACGGCGTCGTCGCGAAGTCCGGGCTACGGAAGCCGGTGCAAGCGCTCATGGAGGAGCGCATGGCCTGCGGGATGGGCATCTGCTACTCGTGTGCGGTGTTCCCGCGCAAAGGTGGCGTGAAGCTCTGCTGCACCGACGGGCCGATGTTCGACCTGCGCGACCTCTACTAGCCGCCACCTATACTCGACGCATGCGATCGATGCTGCCCACTTACATCCTCGTCATCGGCGGGTTCCTCGCGGGGCTCGCGATCGGCGTGTTCGTGCTCAACTACGAACCGGCGTACCTCGGCTGGCTGTTCGGTGCGGGCGCCGGGTTGAGCGTCGGAGCGTTCATCGCCGCACTCGCCACCAACACCCCGCTCGTCGGCGCCCCGAACCAGCGCACGCACCGTGGCGTGATCCGCCCCACTTACGACGACGAGGACGACGACCTCGACGATGGCCCGGCGCCCCGCCGCTGACCAGCGCACCCTGCACGACATGACGAAGCCCGGGGCGTTGCCCCGGGCTTCGTCGGCTGTTGCAGCGATCGAGGGCTAGTGCAGCAAGTGCGCGATGCCCCCGACCTCGATGTAACGGTCGGCCAGCGCGCGCATCTCCGCAGAGGTGCTGCCAGCGAAGGCGACCACCTCGACGCGTGCCCCACGGCTCTGCGCCTCCTCCACGACCCGCGCGAAGTCGGCGTCGCCGGAGACGATGCACATGATGTCCAGGCGGTCGGCCATGCTCAGCATGTCGACTGCCATCTCCACGTCGAAGTTGCCCTTGATGGAGCCATCCGCGAAGCGCTTCAGCGGCTTCGTCACGATGCGGTACTCGTACGGGACGAACGGAGCGACGAAGCGCTGCTGCTGCACGGGCTCCGAGGGGTTGTCGGACACGGGTGCGTACGCGGTGGCACGCACCAGCTCGCGGTCGGTCGTCAGATAGTCGAGCAGCTTGCCCATGTCGATGCGCTCGCCGCGTTCCGCCCCGTAGAGCAGGTTTGGCACGTCGACGAAGATGCCGACCCGTGCGCGTCGAGCGCTGTTCGCGACCTTCGTGCCCAGCGCAGCGACCTCGGCGCGGAGCGCCTCCAGCGCGCGTGACTGCTCCGCAATAAGCGCCACCACGCTGTCGCCGCCCGCCTCGACCGCCGGCACGGCGGCCGGGGCACGTCGCGTCCGAGGGCGCGGCGCAGGCTCTGCCTGCGGTGCAGCGACTGCCTCGACAGGCTCCGGCGCGACGATGGTCTCCGGGGTTGGTGCGACCGACTCGGCCGCGCGCCCGGGACGGCGTCCCACGATGCGCGGTTCATCGATGCCGGTCACCGGGCGCGTCTGCTCATGCTCCGCACCCGTCGCTGCGGCGGCTCCGCCGCGGCCTCGGCCGCCGCGCGATCCGCGGCGCCGACGCGAGGCTTCGCCTCGCTGATCTTCATGCTCTTCGGTCATGCATCCTTCTCGATCTGTGTGTAGGTGTGCCGCGCCTCAGGCGACGGCCATGTCTCCGGCGTAGCGGAGCACCGAGCAGCGTGCGGCAACCTGCTCGGCCAGCCGCAGGAACGCCTGCGCCTCCGCGGACTCCGGGTCGGCGACGACCACCGGCTGGCCGGCGTCCGCGCCCTGGCGAATGGGGGCGCTCAGCGGGATCTCGCCCAGGAACTCCACGCCCAGCTCTTCGGCGGCCGCCTTCGCGCCGCCGCGTCCGAAGATGTCCGACGCCATGTTCTCCACGACGCCGAAGATCGGCACGCCCATGCGGTCAAACATCCCCACGGCCTTCATCGCGTCCTCAACCGCCACCAGCTGCGGCGTCGAGACGATGACGACGCCCGCTACCTCCGCGTCCTGAGCGAACGACATGGAGGCGTCCGAGGTGCCGGGGGGCAGGTCGACGATCAGGTAGTCCAGCTCGCCCCACTCGACATCGTGCAGCAGCTGCCGCACACCGGATCCGATCATCGGGCCGCGCCACACGACCGGCGTCCCCTTCGGCAGCACGAAGCCGAGCGAGATCGCGCGCACACCGTGCGCCTCGATCGTCCGCAGACCGCCTTCACCCTCGGAGAGCGCGCCCTGCTCGATGCCGAGCATGGTGGGGATGTTCGGCCCGGTGATGTCCGCGTCCAGCAGCCCGACCTTCGCCCCGAGGCGCGCCAGCGCGACCGCGAGGTTCGTCGAGATGGTGGACTTGCCCACGCCGCCCTTGTTAGAGGCGACGCCGATCACGTTCTTCACGCCCGCCACCGGCTGCGGCCCACCCTCGCGGGCAGCGCCGCCGCGCACCTCGGCGCCCCAGGTGACGTCGACCTGCTCGACGCCGGGAACGGCCGCGAGCGCCGCACGTACATCGCGCTCGATCGTCTCGCGCAGCGGGCAGGCCGGCGTTGTCAGCACCAGCTCGAAGGCGACGCGGCCGCCCTCGACCGTCAGCTCGCGCACCATGTTGAGCGAGACGATGTCGCGGTGCAGCTCCGGGTCGCGGACGCCCTGCAGCGCGGTCAGTACGGCTTGCTGGTCAGGCATACGGAAGCCCTCCAGCCCACGAGGCGCCGGTCGGCAATGAACGAGCGTTCGCGGGCAGTGTTCGGTGTACGGGTGGTCTCCTCGGCGGGTGTCGGCGTGTCCGACGCGGCTCCCGCGAGATGGTTGCTGCGATCAGTATAGGCGGCTTCACCCCTTCGGTGGCGACTCCACAGGCTCTTTCGCGCATATCCGTACTTTACAACTATTTAATGAAATAATCCTTGACCCCATACAAACCCAACTCGTACTCTTGTGCTACCTCGCGGGAGGCGAGGCGTATTGCGGCATCGTTGACGCGGGAACGCGCGGCCAAGCCGCTGGAAGGTGGTTCCGTTATGACGAGTGAAGC
>JBAYUZ010000113.1:0-5875 GCA_041674885.1 Dehalococcoidia bacterium | reverse complement strand
CGGTTGTCCTCCTGCCCGCCGCCGGTGATCTGCGGCTGCAGCGGCGTGCCGCTGCGCACGTACAGCACGCCTGCGCCGCGCGGTCCGTAGAACTTGTGCGCCGTGAGGGTGAGCAGGTCGACGCCGAGGTCGTCGACGCGGACGCCGAGGTGCGCCGCCGACTGCACGGCATCCGTGTGCACCATCGTCTGCGGGTTGCGGGCGTGGACGCGCCGCGCGATCGCGGCGATGTCGTTGATCGCGCCGACCTCGTTGTTCGCGTGCATGATCGAGACGAGCGTGGTGTCGGGGCGCACCGCTGCCTCGACCGCCGCCGGGTCGACGCGGCCGTCGGGGCCGACGCCGAGCACGGTCACCTCGGCGCCCTCGCGGCCGAGCTGCTCGGCGGTGTCGAGGATCGCGTGGTGCTCCACCGCGCAGGTGATGATGTGCCGCCCGCGCGCGAGCGACGCCTGGTACACGCCGCGCAGCGCGAGGTTGTCGGACTCGGAGCCGCCCGAGGTGAAGATGATCTCGTCGGGACGTGCCCCGATGGCGTGCGCGATGGCCTCGCGCGCCTCATCGATCGCCTGGCGCGCCTGCTGCGCCTCCACGTAGATCGAGGATGGGTTGAACCACTGCTCACGCAGATAGGGAAGCATCGCGTCGATCACGCGCGGGTCGGGCGGCGTGGTCGCTGCGTGGTCGAGGTAGACGCGGGAGCGGTCGGTGCCTGCTGTCATGCCCTCGATGGTACCGCTCGGACGCGCCGCCGTTTGTGAGGTTTTTCGCATGCAAAGCAGAGAAACTGTTGACGAGGCATCGACGCGCTGCGTAGCCTCGATGCGATGACGATGCCGGGCCGGATCGAAAGCAGCCGCGAGGCAATCCTCGAGATTCTTCGCCACCGCGAGCGCGTGGGGGTGGAGGAGCTTGCGCAGGAGCTTGGGCTCGCCGGAGCGACGGTGCGCCGCCACCTCGACGTCCTCATGCGCGACGGCTACGTCAGCGTGTCGCAGGTTCGGGGCGGCCCCGGGCGACCTCGCTACGTATTCACGCTCACGGAGGCCGGTGCGGAGCTGTTCTCCCAGCACTACGTGCGCCTCACGCGCCGTCTGGTGGACGAGGTCATGGGCCTGAGCAGCGACGAGACGGCGGGGCGCAGCGGCGCCCAGATCGCCTCGCTGGTGTTCGAGAAGATGGCTGACCGCCTCGCCGCCGAGCACGCCCCGCACGTGGAGGGCGCGACCACCGAGGCGCGCGCACGCCGCGCCGCCGAGCTGCTGGCCGCCGACGGCTTCGACCTGGAGGTCGAGGCGGACGAGGCGGGGGTGCGGCTGTTCGGACGGGGCTGCCCCTGCCGTCGCTTCGGCGCGGTGGGGCCCTCGGCGGAGGCGTGTGAGCACGACCGTCGGATGCTGGAGCGGCTGGTGCGGGTGCCGGTGACGGTGATCACGGCGGATGCGCTTCCCACGGAGTTCGCCTGCGGCTACCGACTCGGCTGACCGCAGGCGCCGCCGGATGGTGGACGCGCCCTCGCGCTGCTGCATACGATGGATCGGCTGACGCGGGCTTCCTCGCGTCACGTCCATCGATCGGCACTCCGTGCAGGAGGGTTCCATGACGACCGAGGCAACTGAGACGTTGGTAACTGTCACCCCGAAGGCCGCCGCTCGCGCGAAGGAGCTGCTGGCGCAGAAGGGCATGCCCGAGGGCTCGCTCCGCGTATTCGTCGTCGGCGGCGGCTGCTCCGGCTATCAGTACGGCATGGCGCTGGCCGCCGAGGCCGAGGCGGACGACACCGTGGTCGCCGTCGAGGGCCTGCGCCTCCTCATCGACCCCGACTCGGTCAGCCTCATCGGCGGCGCCGAGGTCGACTACGTCGAGGATCTGATGAAGTCCGGCTTCACCATCTACAACCCGAACGCCACCACCTCGTGCGCGTGCGGGTCGTCGTTCTCCGCCGCCGGTGGTACGCCTCGCCCCTGCGGCCACTAGGCAGGGTCGGTTCGCACACACTCGTCGAGGCCCCGCACACGCGGGGCTTCGTCGCATCAGTCGCCGCAACGAAGGGGCATCACGATGCAGCCGTGGATCGTCGTTGGACCGCCGGAGAACTTCGAGGCGCTGCGCGCGCGCAAGTTCAACGTCTGCGGCTTCAAGTCCAGCCGGCGCAAGCAGTCGAGTGAGATGGAGCCGGGCGACCGCATCGTCTTCTACCTGACCGGTGTCGTGCAGTTCGGCGGCATCGTCGAAGTCACCTCGACGATGTTCGAGGACACGAGCGACATCGGACTGCGCGGCGAGGAGGGGAAGAACGAGACGTACCCGTTCCGCGTGCAGACGAAGCCCGTCGTCATTCCGCCCGTCGGCCAGTACGTCGAGGTGCGCGAGGTGACCGACCTCCTGGACAAGACGCGCAAGCTCGGCCCCAAGAAGCTCGGCATGGCGTTCCGCGGCAACCTGCACCGCATCACTGACGCCGACTACGCGCAGATCGAGCAGCTCCTGCGCGCGGAGGCGGAGGCCTAGCCACACGCCTCGGTCGCGGCGGACTAGGATGGGCGCATGGAACAGCAGAACCCGCGCCGCCTCACCAAGGGTCACGATCGCATCATCGGGGGCGTCGCCTCCGGCTTCGCGGAGTACCTCGATCTCGACCCGACGATCGTGCGCGGGGCGATCGTCGTGCTCGGGCTGTTCGCACCACCGCTCGCGATCTTCGCGTACCTGCTCTTCCTCGTGATCCTTCCGTCGCCGACGGAGGCTGCACCCAGCGGTGTGCCTGCGCGCGCCGGTGGCATTGGCCCCACGCTCGTGCTCGCGCTGGTGCTGTTCCTGGTGGCCGGGTGGGCGTGGTCGTGGATGAGCGCATGGATGCTGCCGCACATGTGGGGCGTCGGGCGGATGTGGTCGGGTGGGTTCGTCGTCCCGCTGATCCTCATCGGCGCGGTGCTGTTCCTGCTCGCTCGGGGGCGATCACGATGACGAACGAGGGAGGCGCGCTCTACCCGCCGCGTATCGAGGTGCGCACGGTGCAGGATCTGCTCGTCCACCACCTCGGCGAGGTGCTGGTGGGGCCGTGGGGGCTTGTCGCCTCGATCGCCGATCTCAGCGACGAGGAGCTGCACGCGCGGCCGAGCGCCGGCGCGAACTCGATCGGCTTCGAGGCGTGGCACGTCTTCCGCACCGTCGACAACATCGTGCGCTACGTCTTCCTGCGTGAGCAGACGGTGTGGCTCGCGCAGGGCCTCGACGAGGCGTGGGGGCTGCCGAAGGCCGCGCAGGGCACCAGCGCCGAGGTTGCGGAGACGCAGGCGATGCGCTTCCCCTCGGCGGCGCTGCTGGCGCAGTACGGCCGCGACGTCGCAGCGGCGACGCTGCCCGCCGTCGCGGCGATGACCGAGGCGCAGCTGCACGAGGTCGTCACGATCCGGCCGTTCGGTGAGATGACGCGGCTGGCGAGCATCGGCACGAACCTCATCGCGCACGGCAACCAGCACCTCGGATCGATCACGCTTGCGCGGGAGCTGCTGGGCAAGCCGTACCTCGGCATCTAGCGCGTCGTCGCGGCGACCGAGGCCACGCGCATCGCGCGTGCTACGCTCGATGCACCGCCGATCACCGCACCGCATCGAGGTACGCCATGCCAGCGACGAGCCTCCACCACTTCTCGCCACGTCCCAACCGCGCCCACGAGATCCCGTGGATGGAGTGGGGCCCCGAGGTCTTCGAGCGCGCGCGCGCGGAGGACAAGCCGGTGCTGCTGGGGCTCTCCGCGGTGTGGTGCCACTGGTGCCACGTCATGGATGAGACGACGTACTCCGACCAGCGCGTGATCGACCTTGTGACCTCGCGATTCATCCCGGTGCGCGTCGACAACGACACGCGGCCCGATGTGAACCTGCGCTACAACATGGGCGGCTGGCCGACGACCGCGTTCCTGGACAGCGACGGCGAGGTGCTGGTCGGCCTCACCTACATCCCCCCCGACCGCATGGTCGACCTGCTCACGCGCGTCAACGAGTCGTGGATCGTCCAACGCGACGAGATCCGCGCGCGCATCGCCGAGTACCGCACGCAGCGCGAGGAGCGCACCGCCGCCGGCACGCCGATCGGCACCGTCTCCGCGCGCATCTTCGAGGATGTGAAGGCGACGCTCGATGAGGCGTACGACCGCGTGAACGGCGGCTTCGGCAACGCGCCGAAGTTCCCGCAGCCGGACGCGCTGCGCGTGCTGCTCCGCACCGCCCTTCGCAACGAGGATGAGCAGGCGCTCGGTCGCGCGCACACCACGCTCGAGCGCATGGCGAGCGGCGGGATGTACGACCACGTGGAGGGCGGCTTCTTCCGCTACTCGACGACCGCGGACTGGACCGTCCCGCACTTCGAGAAGATGGCCGAGGATCACGGGGCGCTGCTGCAGGTGATCGCCGAGGTCGGGCGGGTGTCCGAGGCGGAGCGTGACTTCGCGGAGCCGATCGCGGAGCGCACCATCGGCTACCTCGATCGCGTGCTGTCGCAGCACGACGGCGCCTTCAGTGGATCGCAGGACGCCGATGAGGCGTACTTCGCGCTGGACGCTGAGGGGCGTGACCGTATGGACGCGCCGTACGTCGATCCGCGCGTGTACGCGTCGTGGACGGCGGGCCTCGCGCGCGGCTACCTCGCGTGTGGCGTGGCGTTCGAGCGCCGCGACTGGATCGAGCGTGGGCGTCGTGCCGTCGACTTCATCTGGGGCCGCATGCGCGCCGGCGAGGCGGGCATCTACCGCTACTACGACGGGCAGCCGCACCTCCTCGGCATGCTCGAGGATCAGGCGCAGACGCTGCTTGCGCTGCTCGACGCGCACGAGGTGCTGGGCGAGAGCGCCTACCTCGATCACGCGCGCCAGCTCGCGCGGATCATCGACATGCGCTGGCGCGACTATGGGCGCGGCTGCTTCGACCTGGCGGAGGGCGCCGAGGAGATCGGGCTGCTCGCCGTGCGCAGCAAGCCGATCGGCGACAACGCGGATGTCGCGGAGGCGTTCATCCGCCTCGCCCGCCTCTCCCACGACGAGCGCTACCTGCAGAGCGCGCAGGAGATCCTGTCCGACTTCGCGGAGTCCTACGCGGGCCACGGCTCGCAGGCTGCCGGCTACGCGCTGGTGGTCGAGCGCTTCCTGTCACCGGAGGCCGAGGTGCAGGTCGTGAGCGGTGCGAGCCCGGAGGCGCAGCGTCGCGCGACCGCGATTCGTGAGCGCGCGCTGCAACTGCCGCTGCCCGCGCGCACCGTGCAGGCGCTCACCCCGGGTGAGGACGACGCGCTGATGGTGCAGCTGGGCCTGCCGCGCGACCGCGAGGGCGTCGCGTACGTCTGTGTCGGGAACGTCTGCTCGGAGCCCGTGGAGCACCCGGACGAGTTGGAAGGCGCGATCATGCACGCGCTGGCGGCGACGACGTACTAGCCCGGCCTAGCGGGGCGCCACCGGCTGCTCGCTCGCCTCGAGCAGTCGCCGCAGCGTGATCGAGGCTTCCAGGTCGCGGTCGGTCATCTCGCGCAGGTAGCGCATCAGCGTGATGCGACCCCGGTAGGGGTGCGTGCCCGCGCGCTCCCACTCCGCGTCCAGGAACTCGAGGTTCCAGAGCAGCTCCTCGCGGATGCGGAAGAACTCCTCCAGCAGCCGCCACGCGGACTGCCCGCCGAAGTCACGCTCGCCGGGAGCGAGGTGCGCGCGTTGTTCCTCGATGCGGGCGCCGTCCTGCGCGATCATCGCCTCGATGTTGCGCAGGTCCTCGCGCTCGCTTTCAACCATGAAGCCCATCAGCTCGACAGCGTTCCACTCCTCGCCGTCGGGGCGAGCGTGCAGCGCGGCGTTGCCGAACTGCTCGATGAGGTCGGCGATCGTGCGCGG
>JBAYUZ010000112.1:0-5946 GCA_041674885.1 Dehalococcoidia bacterium | reverse complement strand
GGATCGTCGAACGCATCACGCGCAAGACCGGTGACGACGACGTGATCGAGGAGGGTCGATCGAGCCGGCGGCGCGGCTATCGCACGCGGACGGTGGAGAAGCCGGGCGTCTCCCCCGCGATTCTGTTCCACCTGATCGGCAACACGGTGTTCATCCGCCTGGCGGATGTCGCGACGGACCTCCCCGAATACCGGGAGGAGGTCCGGCTGGTCAGCATGGCCCGCGGTGACGGCGACGGCCCCTCGCAGACGTCTGCCTATCACGATCTCGCGGACGCGCTGCACGCGGCGGTGATGGCGGCGCTCGCGGGCGGTTCCCGCCGTCTGCTCGGCGCCTACCTCCAGGCGCTGCTCGCGTACCCCGACGCCTGTATGCTCGGTGAAGAGGTCATCGACCGCTCGACCGGGGCGGTGATCGGCTCCGCCCCGGCCCTGCCGGACGACCGTCTCTACCCGAAGGAACAGCAGCTCGTCGACCTTGCCGTGGAGGAACGGCAACAGGGCCGGCGCGTCCTCGTGTACGTCACGCACACGGAGACGCGCGACCTCACGCCCCGGCTGGAACGGGTGCTCCGCGAGGCGGGACTGCGCGTCGCGATCCTGAAGGCGGACACCGTGCCGCCCGACCGGCGCGAGGAGTGGGTCGCACGGCGCGTCCGCACGGGGATCGACGTGCTGCTCGTCCATCCCCGCCTCGTCCAGACCGGCCTCGACCTGATCGACTTCCCAACGATCGCCTGGTACGAGGTCGAATACTCCGTCTACACGATGAGGCAGGCGAGCCGGCGGTCGTGGCGCATCGGGCAGCGCCGTCCGGTGCGCGTCATCTACTTCGCGTACCGCGCCACCCTCCAGGCGCAGGCGCTGCTGCTGGTCGCCCACAAGCTCCAAGCATCGCTGATCGTCGAGGGCGAGATCGGCGACGGCGGGCTGGCGGCACACGGCGCGGATGGCGACAACCTGACGCTCGAGCTCGCCCGTTCGCTCGCCGCTGGCGGCGAGGTCAACGAGGAGTCGCTCGAAGCCCTGTTCGCGGAAGCTCGCCTTACCGCCGACGGCGCGCAGGAGGCCCTCGACGCTCGGGACATCGCGCCCGAAGCCCTCACCGTCCTCGCGGGCGCCGGCGCTCGCCCGCCGTCGCGCGAGGACTGGATCCCCGTCTCGGATCGGTTCGGTTCCGAAGACGGCGAGCAGATGCGTCTCCTGTGACGCCCCAACGACGCGGAGCCCGGCGGTCGCCTCGAAACGGAGCGCCGCTGGCTCCCGCGTTCTTACGACCGGGCGCAACGCGTGCCCGCCAACTCTGATCCCAAGCAGGAGAGACAGCATGACTACGAAGACTGAGCCCGTCGCCGCGCACGGCGTCGAGGTACTGATCCCGCTGAACAAGTTGAAGAAGTCCCCCCACAACGCCCGCAAGACGGCGCATGGCGACGCGGCCATCCAGGCGCTTGCCGCGAGCATCGCGCACAAGGGGCTCCTGCAGAACCTCGTCGTCCAGCCGGAGGTGAAGACCGATGGCGCCGCCACGGGCTACTACCTCGTCACCGCCGGCGAAGGCCGCCGGCTCGCGTTGGAGCTGCGCGCGAAGCGACGCGAGATCAAGCGAACGGAGCCCGTCCGCTGCATCGTGGACGTGACTCACGACGCGCTTGAGATCAGCCTCGACGAGAATGTCACCCGCACCGAGATGCACCCCGCCGATCAGTTCGAGGCGTTCCGCGCGTTGAGCGAGGAACGCGGATGGGGCGCGGAAGAGATCGCGGCCCGCTTCGGCGTCTCGCCGAACACCGTGCGTCAGCGGCTCCGGCTCGGGGCGGTCAGTCCCCGCCTGGTGCAGCTCTACCGGGACGATGACGTGACGCTTGAACAGCTGATGGCGTTCGCGATCAGCGACGACCACGCACGGCAGGAGGAGGTCCACGAGAACCTCGGCTGGAACAAGGAGCCGCGCACCATCCGCTCGCGCATGATGGAGGCCCACGTCCCGCCGAGCGACCGGCGCGCGATCTTCGTGGGCGTCAAAGCCTACGAACAGGCAGGCGGCGTGGTCGTGCGCGACCTCTTCAGCGAGGACGGCAGCGGATTCTTCGAGGATGCCGGGCTCCTCGACCGTCTCGCACTGGAGCGACTCAACGCCCTCGCCGAAGAAGTACGAGGCGAGGGGTGGAAATGGGTCGAAGCGCAGCTCGACTTCCCGTACAGCCACGGTCTCCGTCGCGAGTATCCACGGCAGGTGCCGCTCTCCGCGGCGGACCAGAAGCGGTACGAGGCGCTGCGCCGTGAATGGGATGACATCGCAGAGCAGTACGAGGGCGACGAGGACGTCCCGGACGAGGTGGAGACCCGCTTCAACGAACTCGAGGCGGCGATCGAGCAGTTCAACGAGCGCCAGCGCGTCTTCGACCCTGACGTCATCGCTCGATGCGGCGTATTCGTTTCGCTGGATCGAAACGGCGACCCGCAGATCGAACGCGGGTTCGTCCGTGCGGAGGACATCCTGCAGGCGAAGCCGGAGGGTCGTGTGCGTGACGAGGACGCCGATGACGGCGACGCGGGCGAAGGCACGCACAACGACAAGCGGCGCGCCGACGACGACGAGGACGAAGCCGGCGACGTCGGCAAGCCGCTGTCTGACGCGCTCGTCCGGAATCTGACCGCCCACCGCACGCTTGCCCTCCGCCTCGTGCTGGGTGAACAGCCTGCGGTGGCGCTAATCGCGATTACCCACGCACTCGCGGTTCAGACCTTCTACCACTCGGCGGCAGAGCTCAGTTGCCTGGAGGTCCGCATGACGGCTTCGCCGCTCGGGCATCACGCCGAGGGGATCGGCCAGACGGCGGCGGCGAAGGCACTCGAGGAGCGCCACCGGACATGGGCGGCGCGAATCCCCCGCAACTCGGACGACCTGTGGGACTTCGTGGCCGCGCTCAACGGCGAGCAGCGGATGAGCCTGCTCGCTCACTGCGTCGCGGGCGCCGTTCACGCGGTGCAGCAGCGGTGGGATACCCAGCGACGCTCGCTCGCGGTGGCGGACACCCTCGCTGAAGCCGTGTCGCTCAACATGGCCGCGTACTGGCGACCGACCGTGGACAGCTACCTCGGTCGGGTCACGAAGGCGCACATTGCTCACGCGGTGCAGGAAGCCGTCTCTGACGAGGCCGCCGAGCGCATCACCGGTCTGAAGAAGCAGCCGATGGCGAAGGCGGCCCAGGATCTCCTGGCAGGCACCGGCTGGCTTCCGCTTCTGTTGCGGACACGAGTCAAATACGGCGAATCGACCGAGGAGCAACGACAGCTCGCCTGACGGACCGACCCGACGAGGATCCGCGTCCGCGCGGATCCTCGTCGCACCGCAGCAACTGCGGCTAGAGCCTCGGTACCACTGATCGAGGCAAGGACCGTTCAGCTCCCATCACACCCACAGCCAATTTCGGGTAGGTACTTCGGCCGGCAGGCGCCGGCAGCACTCATGACGCAGGTCAGGTGGCCGCACCGACCTAAGCTGGGCCACTGGGCGAGCCCGTCTCCCGGTCGTTGGGCACAAGGGCGATGACAGCGTCACCGAACGCGGGGACGTGGCTGGCGAGTGCCGCTTTCACCTCCGCTGCAATTGCTGCGGCCTCCTCGAGGGTGAGGCCCTTGTCAACGACGATGTCAAGGTCCGCATGGACGCGATGGCCGACCCACCGTGCGCGCGCGCTCCGGGTCTCGCGCACACCGGTGACGTTCATGGATGCATGCTCTACCTGGTCCAGGATCTCGGGTTCAATTCCGTCCAACAGCCGCCGAATGATCGAAATGCTGGCGCTCTTCAGGATCACGAGGATCGTGGCCGTGATCACCAGGCCGATGATTGGATCAAGGATTGGTGCGCCGAGCAGCGTCCCCGCAACCGCGACCAGCACGGCGAGCGACGTGAACCCATCGATCCGGGCATGCTGGCCGTCGGCAACCAGGGCGGCGGAACCGATACGCCGCCCGGTGCGGATCTGGAGGATCGCCACGGCTTCGTTGCCGATGAAGCCGATCACCGCCGCGACCGCGACCCAGCCGAGGTAGTCCATCGGCTCCGGGTTGAGGAGGCCGCGCACGGACTCCCAGCCCGCGATGAGTGCTGAAACCACGATGGTGAGCACGATGACCAGGCCCGCAAGGTCCTCGGTTCGGCCGTATCCATACGTGAACCGCCGGCTACGAACGCGCCGCTGGAGCGCGAACGCGATCAGGAGCGGGATGGAGTTCGCCCCATCCGCCAGGTTGTGGACGGTGTCCGCGAAGAGCGCCGTGGAGCCAGAGAACCATACGACGACGACCTGCAGAGCCGCAGTGACTCCGAGGCTGATCAACGCCCACTTCGTGGCCCAGAGTCCGCGCTCGTTGGACTCCATTGCGTCGTCGACCTTCTCGTAGGTGTCGTGGCTGTGCGCGTACGTGCTCCGCAACCAGCCGAGGAGTCCGATGAGCGGAGAGCGGCCTGCTTCTTCCCCTCCGTGCGAGTGGCCGTGTCCATGTGCGCCGTGATCATGGCCGTGTCCGGAGGCCCCGGGGTACTGCCCGCCAGGGGTCGCAGGCGAGTGCTCACCCTCATGGTCGTCGTGTGGGTGTGGGTGTACCGGCGAGCCCTCGCCTGCGTCCTCAGTGCCGTGTTCATGACTGGCAGTCGTCACCAGCGCCCCTCCTATGCCGTCCTCGACGCCGCGCCCTGCCGACCGGTCACGCGTAGGTGGCTGCCCGTGGCGTGGTCAGCGTGCGAAACGGCATCACGTATCAGTTGGCGGACATGGTCGTTCTCGACGCGGTAGTAAATGAAGGTGCCGTCGCGGCGCGCCCGAACGAGCCGCGCCATGCGGAGCTTGGCAAGATGCTGCGACACGGATGCCGGCCGCTTGTCGACCACGGCGGCGAGGTCATTGACCGAGAGCTCCTGCTCCAGGATCGCCCACAAGAGCCGCACACGCGTCGCGTCGGCGAGCATGCGGAAGACCTCGACCGCAAGGTCGACCTGGTCGTCGGGGATCGGCCCAGATGAAATATGCGTACCTGCGGACATACGCGGATAGTGAGGTTTGCAATGCCCATCGTCAAGTGTTCAGGTCAAGCGTCCTCTGGGGGGACGGTCGGTGTCCGTCCTGGAAGCGGACAGCTATTCGCCGGGCGTGGAGAAACGGCGCCGCAGGCCATCGAAGAGGGCGATGCCGGCCTCCCCCAGGGCGTGATCGTCCATCCCTGACTGCAACCAGCCCGCGAGGATCGCCTCGACACCAGCCGTCTCGGGACGTGGCGCCAGGCCGTCGCGCAGGTCGATCTCATGCACGATGTCGGCGATGGCGCGTAGACCAGGGGCACCGAGCCCGAACGTCTGCAGCATGCCCTCAAATGTGCAGAGCGGCCCGACATGCTGGTAGTCGCCACCGGACATATCGAACGCGACTTCACTCGCTCGCGGGCGGTCGCGGTATCGGACCTTGCCGCGCGGGTCGACGAACCGGTGGATGAGCCATGCGCATGCCAGCCGGTCCACATAAGGGTGTGGCCGTGTGACCCATGTCCGTCCCTGGAACTCCACGTCTCGCCGCGGAATCGACGGCCGGTCGTCTGTGGGGTTGAGCCTCTCCCGTAGCGCGCGCAGCCCCACTGCAGCTGCCTGCCCATCCGACGCGTCGAAGTAGTCGACCCGCCTGGCGTCGGCCAGGTTTTCCTGGAGACGCGCGACGACGGTCGCGAGCCCATGCGCATCGGGTGCTTCTGCGCCCGCGCGCTAGCCAGTCTCGGCGATCCGCTCGAGCAGGGGCTGGTAGTGCGTTGCAGCCGCCTCCCGGAACCTCGACTGGAACCGGGGCTCCCACGTCCCGCCCACCGACCGGCGGGCGATCTTCGTTGGCGTCGAAGCCTACGAACAGGCGGGCGGCGTGGTCGTGCGCAACCTCGTCAGCTGCCCTCCTCG
>JBAYUZ010000111.1:0-6051 GCA_041674885.1 Dehalococcoidia bacterium | reverse complement strand
GCTGAGGCGATCAAGCAGACCTTCTCAAGTCGCGGCGCGGACATCCCGGAGGCTGCACCGTTCGCACTGCCTGAGACGTTCGTTCGCGGCGTAGGTACCGAGCGGTGGCGTGCGTTCCTCGGTCGCACTGACCTGGAAGCCCCGCCGTTTCCCGATGTGATGGAACTGCTCACACGATTCCTTGCCCAACCGGCTGCGGCTGTGCGACTCGGATCCCACTTCTCGGCGAGGTGGCATGCTCAAAGCGGGTGGGCCTCGGAGGAGTGAGCCGCAACTGGCCCAGCTCCTAAATACATGCGGGTCAAGAATGGCGTCACCGTTCCGAGGTGACCAAATCGACCGGGTGCCCTTCTCCCTCTCGGTACCCCCGACCCGCTAGGGCATGCGCCGCGGGAATTGCCGACGAAGCCGGCGAGACGTCGTACCTCGTCGGTCCGATTCGTCGGCATATCTGGGTGCCGCCGACGTTTTCATATGCCCCGGGTTCAGCCTCAGGGGATGTGCTGATTTTCTCACATCTACCCAGTTTGAGCGGAATGTGCGAATATTCTCACATCAACGGGTTTCGGGCGCGATGTGCTGAAATTCGCACATCCGGCAAGGTGCCGAACCATGGCAGACCGATCGTTTCGCGTCTACTCCGCGGAGTCCTTCGGGCTCGCGATCAGACACTATCGCGAGCAAGCTGGCCTCACGCAGCAGGAGCTTGCCGACCTCACCGGGATCGACCGGACGTATCTGCTGCGTCTGGAGCGAGGGACACTGCAGTCGGAGCAACTGCGGCGCATCCTCCGCGTCCTGAAACAGCTCGGCGTTCGCGTCGTCCTCCAAGAGGCCGACTGGTGACGACTAACAGGCTTGCGGTCTGGCAATACGGTCACCGTGTCGCGGTGATCGAGCGGGATGACCGTGGACGACCCCGCCTCTCCTATACCGAGGAAGCGCTCGAAGCGTTCACCCCCGGCGTCCCGCTGCTGAGTTGGTCGATGCCCCTTACGCGAACCCGCTACCCACAGGGGACTGTGAAGCCGTTCCTCGATGGGCTCCTCCCCGAGGGCAACGCCCGCCTGGTCATTGCCGCGGATCATGGTCTCCGAGCCGACGACACCTTTGGGCTACTCAGCGCCCTGGGGCGAGACAGCGCGGGGGCACTGATCATTCTCGCTGACGGGGAAACACCGGACGAGCCACTGACAGTCTCTGCTCCGCCGCTGACGGATGAAGAGATCGTCGGCCTGGTTTCGCGGCTGCGCGTTGCACCTCTTGGCGTGGACGCGCAGGTGCGGCTGTCGCTTGCCGGCGTGCAGGAGAAACTCCTCCTCGTACGCAGGCCGGACGGCACTTGGGCGCGCCCAGTTGGCGGAGTCCCTTCGACGCACATCTTGAAGCCAGCGATCGCCGCCTATCCACACACGGTCGAGAACGAGGCGTTCTGCATGCGCCTGGCCAAACACCTCGGCCTTCCAGTCGCGAGTGTCGAGGTCAGCGTGTTCCAGGACCGCAAACTGCTGGTCGTGGAGCGATACGATCGCCTGCTCCATGCCGACGGCCGCGTCGACCGAATCCATCAGGAGGACTTCTGCCAGGCTCTGCGCGTCGGCCCAGACCGCAAGTACCAGGCCCTCGGGGGCCCGTCACTCGCGAACGTCGCGCAGGTTGTCGAGGTCGCGGTCGGTCCTGAGGCGCTCGAGGCGCTCCTGCGGGCAGTGGTGCTGAACGTCCTCATCGGAAATGCGGATGCCCACGCGAAGAACTTCTCGCTCCTGCATCTTCCGGACGGGTCGATGCAACTCGCGCCGCTGTATGACCTCGTGTCGACGCTCAGCTATCCCGAACTGGACCCTGAGCTCGCGATGTACATCGACGCCGTCCGACGCATCACACGTGTCTCGCGTGACCGCGTCATCAACGAGGCTTCGTCCTGGGGCGTCCCGAGGGCGCGGGCAGAGGAAATAGTGGAAGACCTGCTCGTTCGTGCACCGGCCGCCGCCGATGCCGCTGAGGTCGAGACCGATGGTCTACCCGACGCAGTACGGGCGACGTTCGACCTGCAGTTGGCGATGCTGTGACGCCGCCGAGGCGTCAGGGAGGCTGGCTTTCGCCCGGATCTGAACCTACGTACATGCTGGTCAAGAACGGCATCACCGTTCCGAGGTTATCAACTCGAGCTGGTGCCGTTTCGCCTGACGGGGCCGTGCTCTGCTTCACCTCGTTCTGACAACTTCCTCTACACCCACCGGTTGCCGCCTGACACGATCCCCTTATGGCAGGCGACAAACCGCGGCCCAGTATTCCCGATGCGCTTGCCTTTCTCCGCGACCGGAGCGTCCATGTCGTCGCAGGAGAGCGAGGGCACCGATGACCATGCGTCGCGCCCCGGGCGAGGGGTCGATCTACCAGCGGGCCGATGGGAAATGGGAGGGTTCGGTCGCAGCAGGCCGCACGCCGAGCGGGAAGCGGCGGCGGCTCAAGGTGACCGCCTCCACGCGTCGCGAACTCGGCGAGCGATTGAGCGCGCTCCGCCGCGAAGTCGAGGCGGGTCTCACGACCGACGCTACCCTCCTCACCGTCGGCGAATGGTTGCACCGCTGGCTGCGGGACGAGGTGCGCGGCAGCGTCCGCCCGCGCACGTACCAGAGCTACGAGACCGCGGTGCGGCGACACCTGCACCCGGGGCTCGGCCACTTCCGGCTCCGCCAGCTCACCCCGGCCGACGTCAAGGCCTTCATGCAGCGCCAGCTCGCGGGCGGGCTGACTCCCGACAGTGTCCGGAACCAGCATTCGATCCTGCGCCGCGCACTGGAGATCGCCATGCGCTACGACTACGCGCAGCGCAACGTCGCCCGCCTCGTCTCGCCACCGCGGGCACCCCACAGCGAGGTCAACCCGCTCGACCGCGAGGAAACGTTGAGGGTGTTTGCGGCGGCCCGTGGTCACCGCCTCGAGGCGCTCTTCGTGCTCGCCGCCTCGACGGGGATGCGACTCGGTGAGGTGCTCGGCCTGAATTGGGATGCAGTCGACCTCGATGGTGGGTTCGTGCGGGTGGAACGCATCCTCGCCCGGTATGACCGCGCATACCATCTCGACCCGCCCAAGACGGCACGCAGCCGTCGTGCGATCGCGATCCCCGGACCAGTGGTGGCGGCGCTCCGGAGCCGCCGTGTCATACAGCAGGGACGCCGGTTGGTTGCCGGGTCGTCCTGGACGGGCGACGAGTGGGACCTCGTGTTCACGACCGAGAAAGGGTGTCCACTCTCACCCCGCACGATCCAGGAGATCTTTGCCCGTCTGCTCGATGAGGCTGGTGTGCGCCGCGTCCGGTTCCACGACCTGCGGCACGGCGCGGCGACCTTCCTGCTGGCGCAGGGCGTGGCCATGAAGGTCGTCCAGGACGTGCTCGGCCACGCGCAGATCGCGATGACGGCCGACCTCTACTCGCACGTCGTCCCTGAGCTCCGGCGCGATGCGGCCGACCGTATCGGCGCGACGCTCTTCGGCGGGGAGCACCCGGAGCCGGTGTCCCCCCTCCAATCTCCCTGAATTGCCGCCCCGCGGCACTGTGGCACCGACTCTGGCACCCGGCCTCGCGTCTGCTGCGCCGGGATCCCGCGAGGTGTGGCGCGCTGTGCGTGGAGCGGCGAAAAGGGGCCGAATCGTGGCACCCACTGTGGCACCATGGCCCCCTACGGAGGGTCCGAAGAACCCCGAATCCCGCGCCGTTACTATCGATCCGGGAAATCGGGGTGTCGGCCGCACACATTCAAGAAGTTTGCGTGGTACGGCTCGTCCGTCGCCTTCGCAGCTTTGCTGGCTGTGGCTCTGATTGCCTCGCCGGTGCAAGCTGCTACGACCACGGCCCCCGTCACCGCCGGTGCCAGTTTGACGAATAACGTCATTGGTACCACGGTGCCGAACGGCGCCCTGGCCACGATCAGCAACGCTTCAGCGGTGACTGGTTCGACCGCGCTTGTCGCGGGCGACACCATCACCATTACGTTCCCGGCGGGTTACACCGTCACCCCGGCGAACGTTGCGGCGGGTGATTTCACCATCATCCAGGCTGCTGACGGTGGCACGATCGGTGTCGCGACCGCTCCGACTGCGGCCACGGCAACGGCGAACTCGATCACGCTGACAGTGGCGGCCGCGTCGCTGTCCACGGTCACTAACGCTGGTCGGGGCGTCATCACGATTAACCTGGCTGCTGGTGGTGGCAACGAGATCCTCGTTGGCAACACGGCGGGCACGGGCACGTTGACCGTCTCGACCTCGAAGAGCGACTCCGGCACGGCTACCGTGACCCGAATTGGTGTGTCGGCTACGCCGAATCCGGCCTCGGTTCCGGCTGACGGCGTGAGCACGTCGGTCATCTCGGTTGCTGCGGCTGCCGCGTCGACGGCGAACGGTGAGACGATCACCATCGTCACCAACAACGGCGCGTTCGTTGCGAACACGGTGGGTGCTGGTGGTCTGCTCAACGCTTCCGTTGTGGCTGGTACGCCGGCCGCTCCGCTGACGACTGTCACGTTTACGGCGCCGGTTGGTGCCGTTACGACGACTGCCGGCAGCGTTACGCTGCGGGCCCCCACGACTGGTGCTGGTTCCGCTCAGATCAGCGTGTTTGCCACGCCGGCTGCCGGCGGCTCTGCGCAGTTGATCTCCAGCTCCATCGTTACGTTCACGGCGCAGGCCGCCGTCCCGGTTCTGACGTCGATCACGGTCACCCCGACCGCGACGCAGACCGTCGCGGCTGCGGGCGGTGCTGGTAACGCTGTGGCCTACACGATCACGTTGCTCAACCAGAATGGCACGGCGCTTGGTGGCGGCACCACGGTGACCGTCTCCACGAGCGGCAACGGTGTTGTGGACTCGAACGGGACCACCTGTAACCTCGGTGCGAACAACACCGGCGCTGCAGTGAACTCGGACGCGGACTGCACGTATCCGTCCACCGGCGGTGGCGATGTCGTTGAGATTTACGGCATCAACGTTGCGGGTGCGACCACGGTTACTGTTCGTGCCACGCCTGCGGGCTCCACGACCCCGATTTCGGTTACTCGCAATGTGACCTTCACGGGGCTTGTTGACACGCTGGCCGTGACCACCCAGTACGACAACAATGGTGGTGCGAACTTCGCCATCGGCGAGGCTGTCGCCAGTTCCACGCCGAACTCTGCGACGTTCACTGCTGGTTTCCGCGCGGTGATCACCGCCAAGGATTCCGCTGGCAACGCCATTTCGGGCTTCGCACCGGACACCTTCCTGGTGAACCCGTCGAACTGTGCGGTTCTCGGTGGTACCGGGAACTCGAGCTCAACGCTGGGTGCGACGCAGATTCTCACGGTGGGCGGCGCCGCTGCTGGCACCGTCTGCACCATCACGGTGACTGAGGTCGTTGGCACCGTCACCAAGACGGCGACGGGCACCTTCACCATTGGTTCGGCCCTCTCGGGCACCTCGGTGGTGACGGTCAACGCCATTGACATGGCCACTGTCTCGACGCAGGCCGTCACGGTTGACGTGAAGGACGCGTCTGGCAACGCTGTGGGTGACGGCACGTCTGTCACGCTGGTCGCCTCCGCTGGTGCGGTCGCTACGGCGACTGCCCAGACGGTCAACGGCACGGCGACGTTCACGTACGTGTCCCCGGGCACGGCGCAGAACGTCAACCTGACGGCGGTCGCCGGCACCGTGAGTGGCTCCAAGGCTGTCTCCGTCGGTGGCGCTGTGACGCCGCCGCCGGCTGGTGGCCCGGGCACCTTCGCTGCTGCCCCGAGCTTCGGCACGGGTAACGTTGGTTCGGCCGTCTTCCAGGGCGGCACCATCGAGCAGCTGGTTGCGGCTGTGACCGCGGCCGGTGGTACCTCTGTGTGGGTCCAGGACTCCAACGGGACCTGGCGCTCGTACAACACCCTGGCGACCGGTTCTGCCGCGTTCGTCAACAACGGGTTCAACACCGCCTTCGCCGCCGGTTTCGGCGTCCAGGCGGTCTTCGTGGTCCGCTAACACGGGCCAGTAGGTCCTGCGGTCCTCCCCTCGCCGGTTCGCCGG
>JBAYUZ010000110.1:0-6060 GCA_041674885.1 Dehalococcoidia bacterium | reverse complement strand
TCGAGGTAGAAGTACTCGCCGCTGGTGGGCGGGTCGCCTTCGCGCTGGAAGAACGGCTGGATAGCGGTCTGGTCGGCGGCTGCGATCACCGCGGTGTGCGAGACCCACTGCCACTCCGCGGTCAGCGTGTGACTAGAGGCGCTCAGCTCGGCCCCGGCACCGCTGCCGAAGACGTTCGCGAACACCTTGAAGGAGCGGCCGACCGAGGCACCCTCGCCGCGCACCCAGCCACCGATGGTGACGGCGCGACCGGCGGTGTTGCCGCTCAGCGTGCCGACCGGGCCGTACGCGCGGTAGAACGGCGCGCCGGGGTCAGAGGCGACCTTTGCGGAGGCGAGGTTGCAGGCGGGGCCGGTGACGCGAGTCACCGTCGCCAGCGTGCCACCCCAGCCCGCCACGCTCGCCTCGAAGTCGGGGTTGACCGCCCAGAGGTTCGTCGTGACATCGTTCCGCGCGACCGGCGGGCGGTTCGCAACGGTGATCGTGACGGTGACGGTCGCGGTGGCGGTGCCGCCGTGGCCGTCGCTGATCGTGTACTGGAAGGTGTCCGTCGGCCCGGTGAAGCCGGGGTTCGGGGTGTACTGGATCTGGCCGCTCACGATGGTGGCGGTGCCGTTCGAGGGCGTCGTGTTGGACTGGATGGTCAGCACGTCACCCGCGTCCGGGTCAGAGTCGTTCCCGAGCACGGCGATCGTGACCGGAGTGCCGGCCGTCGTCGTGGCAGCGTCGTTCACGGCGACCGGCGGGTTGTTCGCGGCTGCGGAGACGCTGGCGCTGGCGGTGTTGTTCGCCTGGTTCAGGTCCTGCTCGTTGCCGTCGATGCGGATGTCGATGGTCTGCGTGCCGGCGGCGGCGAGGGTGCAGGTGAGCGTCATCGGCACCGTGACGCCAGGCGCCATCGTGCCGATCGTCCACGTGCCAGCGCTGTAGGTGCCGGTGCCCGCGGTCTGCGCGCATCCGGTGAGGTCGACCGGGATCGTCAGCGTGGCAACCACGCCCGTGGCGGTGCCGGCGACCGCGTTGCTGGCGGAGAAGTTGAAGGTGACGGTGCCACCGACGGTGAACGGGCCGGGGCCAGTCGCCGCGGTGATGCCAAGATCGATCTGCCGAACACCGGCCGGCGGCGCGAAGTTCGGGCAGATGCGGGTCAGGCTGGTGTTGCCGGCGACCAGGCCGGAGGCGAACCGGGTGAGGTTGTTCGTCTGGTAGATACAGCCGTCCGGGCCGACGTTCGACAGGTCACCTCGGAAGCCGCTGCCGGGAGGGGCGACCTGGAAGGGGTTCGTCGGGCTCGCGGGCAGCGTGGGGGTGATCGCGTAGAAGCTGCCGGCGACAGTGTTGGTCATCACGTAGCCGGTCGTGGTCTGGAAGGAGATGCCGTCGGGGCCCTCGCCGAACGCCCCGCTGATCGGGAAGGAGTCGACGATGGCGTTGCTGGCGCGGCTCCACTTCACGACCGCAAAGGTGCTGGTCGCGAAGTCGCGGGTGGCGGCCCAGATGAAGTTGCCGTCCGGGGAGAAGTAGAAGCCGTCCACGTCGGAGTACGGCTGGAAGGCGCTGGAGGAGACCAGGGTGTGCGTGGTCAGGGCGGGGTTCGCGCGCCAGAGCGCGTGCCCGCCGGTGCCGTCGCCGTTGGTGAGGTAGTAGAGGTCACCGGTCTGCGGGTCGGTGGCGATGCTGGTGGTCTTGCCGACGTTGTACGGGAAGGGGTCGGCGATCGCGCCGAGCGAGGGGCCGCCGATGATGGCGCCCGTCTTCGCGTCCAGGCGGACGATGCCGTTCCAGCTGTTGCCGTACAGGGAGCCGTTCGGGTGGTTCACAAGCGAGCAGCCGATGTTCAGGCCGCTCCCGACCGTTACCACCGGGTGCACCGGCTCCGAGGTTCCGAAGCCCATGGAGCTCGCGGGCACCCAGGTCTGCGCATCGAAGCGGTAGAGGATGCCGTCGCCGTTGCCCTGGCGGCACTCGCTGACCCAGATGTCGCCATCCGGTGCGAACGCGACGCCACCGGTGAAGCTGCCGCCGGGGATGACGCCCAGCAGATCCTGCGTCAGCGTGGTGCCCGGGGGGCTCACGAACGTCGAGTACGTCGCCGTGCCGACATCGGCGTGTGCGGGCTTCGCCATCACCAGCCCGAGGGCCAGCGCACCGATGACGGCCACTGCGGCCAACCAGTTGAGTCGCACCATGAAGCCACTCCTCGCGAGCGAACGCGAACACCTCGGCCGGGCGGCCGAAGGCTGACTCGAACCGTGTGATGAGGCGCGCGAACCCGCAGGCACCGCCCCTGGCGGTCTTCTGCACTGGAAATACTACGGTTGCGGTTCGGCTGCGTGTCCGAGGAAGAGAGAGAACAACGGTGAATACTCGGTAAAGAGGGCGAATAACGCGTCGTGCCGCCTCACGATCCGCGTCAGTCATGCCGATGATGGTAGGCCCGCAGGGATTCGAACCCTGGACCGAAGGATTAAAAGTCCTCTGCTCTACCGCTGAGCTACGGGCCCACGCGACAGTGTTCCAGATCGACGACCGAGGCGTCTACGCAGCGGTCTTGCCCGCAGGTACGAGGAGGGCCGGCAGCGGTGCTGCCGGCCCTCCTGCTCGGACACGTCGCGAAGGCGACGTCCCGGTTACTTCTCGGTGAGCCAGATCCAGCGCGGTGTGGTGCGGTACGAGGAGTACGCCCACGGCCCGGCGACCATGTCGTAGCCCGCGACGTGCGACGCGATCGCGACGTTGTCGGCAGGGTGGCGGGTCTGCAGCAGCGGGGGTCCCTCTGCGATGTAGCGCTTGGAGAAGTCACGAACGATCGTCCGCCGCTCCTCCAGCGTGGTGGCCAGCACCAGCTTGTCGAGCATCTCGTCCGCCCATGGCTTGGAGTACGACTGGTAGTTCCGGCCGCCCTTGGTGTGGTAGTAGGTCACGGCGTCGATCGCCGCGTCCGGCACGCTGGTGTGGTTGTACGAGCGCGCCTCGTACGTCCGGCCGTTCAACTGGCTGGTGAACTGCGCGTAGTCGGAGTTCGTGGACACCGTGACGTCCATCTTCGGGAACGCCTTGGCCCAGATCTCCTTGATACGCACGGACGTGTCCAGGGACGCCGCGCTGGAGTTCACCTGCTTGAACTTGATGCCCTGACCGTCCGGGAAGCCGGCGGCGGCCATGAGCTTTCGGGCCTCGTCGGTGTCCTTTGCCTTCGTTGCCGGGTTGTAGCCCGGCATCTTCGAGATCTCCTCGGACGTCAGCGCCTCCGGGAACATCGCGTGCACCGGGGCACCGTACAACCAGCCCTTGCCCAGCGGGTCGGAGACGGCCTTGTAGTCCATTGCCAGTTGGAAGGCCTGGCGGACGCGGTCGTCCTGGAACTGCGGCATCTTCAGGTTGACGGCGAAGTGATCCCAGGTCGGCCCAGGCGTAAGTGAGGTCTGTACGCCCTTGATGCCGGCAAGCTGCGCCTCTTCCTGAGGCTGCACACCAGCGATCACGTCGATCTGCCCAGAGATGAACGCAGCTACGATCGAGCCGCGGTCGCCGATGACCACGTCCTCGTAGGTGTCCATGCTCGGGCGACCGCCGTCGTCCCACTGGCGGTAGTAGTCCGGGTTCGCCTTGAACGTCTGGCGCGTGCCATCGACGTACGAGGTGGGGATCCATGCGCCGGTGGAGGCGAACTTCATCGGATCCTTGAACCCGATCTGGTCGAACTCGACCGGGATCATGTTGGCGCGCGGGTCGGCCAGCGCGGACATGAGCGAGCCGTTGGGCTTGCTCAGGGTTACCTTCACAGTGACGTCATCCACTGCCACCGCGTCCGTGAGGCCAGCGAACTGGGCGTATCGGGCGTACTTTGCGGCAGCCGTCTTCGGGTCGAGGAGACCGGCCTTTCGCTTCAGGTTCCACGCCACGTCCTTGGCGGTGAAGACCCGGCCGTTCAGCGGGGCGACGTTGTGCGTCTTGATGTTCGGCCGAAGCTTCAGCACCAGGTTTTGCTTGTCGATCCACTCATAGGACGCAAGCATGTCGTTGCTGATCTTCATCGTGAAGCCGTTGGCGTAGACCAGGCGGTCCGCGACGAGCTCCCAGTCAGCGCCGGCGATCGAGATCTCCGGGTCGTTCTCCCGCGAGGTGTCAGCCCGCTGGCGGCGGAACGTCCCGCCCTTCACGACCTTCTTCTCGTTGATCGAGATCTGCCCGACCTTCGGGTCGAACCCATCGCCACGCTTGATGTTCTTCGGCGCACCGTTGCCGCCGCTGGCCGCCGGAGCGCCGGCACCACCGCCGGCTGTGGCACCGCTGTCCGGCTTGCTGCCACCGCAACCCAGCAGCGCCGCCCCCGCGAGCCCTGCCAGACCGAGGCCGGTGCCCCGGAGCATCGCCCGCCGTTGGAGCGGGTTGCTCATCCACTCACTTGCCATGAGCCATATCCCTCCCTGACCACACGGTCACTCCCGGTGGGCGACGGACATTCCGCCGCCCGCTGGATAACGGAGGTTATATCACAACTGTTGAAGGATGGGGCAGGGACGCCCAGTCTCCGAATGGGGGAAGATCAAGGTCGGTGGCCGGGATTCGTCCTCGCTTCCCGGCCACCGACTCGCTCGCCTGATCGGGCAGCCTCGATGGCTGCGCCTACTTCTCTGTCTGCCAGAGCCAGCGCGCCGAGACGCCGTAAACGTTGTAGGCCCACGGCCCCACGGCCATGTCCATGCCGCCGATGTGCGGTGCGATGGCCAGGTTGTCGGCGGGGTGCCGGATCTGCAACAGCGGCGGCCCTTCGGCGATGTACCGCTTCTCGAACGCCTGGACGATGGACTTTCGCTCCTCCAGCGTGCTCGCAGCGACGAGCTTGTCCAGCGCCTCGTCCGCCCACGGCTTGGAGTATGACTGGTAGTTCCGGCCGCCCTTCGTGTGGTAGTAGGTCACGGCGTCGATCGCCGCGTCCGGCACGCTGGTGTGGTTGTACGAGCGCGCCTCGTACGTGCGCCCGTTGAGCAGCGTGGTGAACTGGGCGTAGTCGCTGTTGGTGGAGACCGTGACGTCCATCTTCGGGAACGCCTTGCTCCACATCTCCTTCAGCCGCACCGAGGAGTCGAGCGAGCCGGCGCTGGAATTCACCTGCTTGAACTTGATGCCCTGACCCTGCGGGAAACCGGCGGCCTCCATGAGCTTCTGGGCGTTGGCGAGGTCGGCCGCCTTCGTCGACGGGTTGTAGCCGGGCATCTTCGCGATCTCCTCGGGCGGGATCGCCTCCGGGAACATCGCGTGGATGGGGCCCGCGTACAGCCAGCCCTTGCCGAGTGGGTCGGAGAATGCCTTGTAGTCCAGCGCGAGCTGGAACGCCTGCCGCACGCGGTCATCCTGGAACTGCGGCATCTTCAGGTTGACCGCGAAGTGATCCCAGGTCGGGCCAGGCGTGAGCGACATCTGCACGCCCTTCACGGCCTGGATCTGGCTCTCCTCCTGGGGCTGGACGCCCGAAACGACATCGATCTGCCCGGAGATGAACGCGGCGATGATCGAGCCGCGGTCGGCGATCACCACCTTCTCGACGGTGTCGAAGCCCGGGCGGCCGCCGTCGTCCCACTGGCGGTAGTACTCCGGGTTCGCCTTGAACGTCTGCCGCGTCCCATCGACGTACGAGGTCGGGATCCACGCGCCGGTGCCCGCGAACTTCATCGGATCCTTGAACCCGAGCTGCTCGTTCTCCGGGGAGATCATCTGTGCGCGCGGGTCGGAGAGCGCGGACATGATCGAGCCGTTCGGCTTATTGAGCGTCACCTTCACGGTGACGTCGTCCACCGCGACCGCGTCCGTCACACCCTCGAACTGGGCGTAGCGCGCGTACTTGGTCGCTGCGGTCTTGGGGTCGAGGAGGCCTGCCTTGCGCTTGATGCTGAAGGCGACGTCCTTGGCGTTGAAGACGCGGCCGTTCAGCGGCGCGACGTTGTGGGTCTTGATGCCCGGCCGGAGCTTCAGCACGAGGTTGAGCTTGTCGACCCACTCGTAGGAAGCGAGGAGATCCGGGGTGATCTTCATCGTGAAGCCGTTGGCGTACGCCAG
>JBAYUZ010000109.1:0-6085 GCA_041674885.1 Dehalococcoidia bacterium | reverse complement strand
GCTGAGCCGGAACAGGATGTGATAGTCGAGGCGCATCAGCACCGCCGCGATGACGGTGCCGAGCAGCAGGAACGTGAACTGCCGCTTCACGAAGTAGTTCGCGTCGTCGTACTGCGCGTAGCCGAGGGCGTACGACGCCGAGTAGCTGACGATGAGCCCGATTACGCACAGCACGGCGATCACGGCGATCAGCGCGTAGTCCGGCCCGTGCGTGGCGGCGACCGAGGTGGCGCGGCGGATCGTGCGGGCAGCCACTAGCGGCCTCCCGTCGTGTCGGCGCCGGGGAGCGCGCGGACGAAGGCGCGGTACGCCTCGCCGCGTCGCTCGAAGTTGCGGTAGGCATCGAAGGACGTGCCCGCGGGCGAGAACAGCACGACGTCACCGGAGCGTGCGAGGCGATGGGCGGCGCGCACGGCAGCCTCGACGTCGGCGACCTCCTCGATCACCGGCGCCTCGCCCAGTCGGGCGTCGCGCACGGCGGAGGCGAAGAGCGGGCCGGCCTCGCCGAAGGCGATCACGGCGCGGCAGCGCGTCGCCGCCTGGCGGCCGAGGTCGGCGAGCGGCAGATCCTTGTGACGCCCGCCGAGCAGCAGCACCAGCGGCTCGGTGTACGAGTGGATGCCTGCGAGCGTGCGCTCCGGCGTGGTGGCGATGGAGTCGTTCACCCACTGCACGCCGCCGATGGTCGCGACGGGCTCGAGGCGGTGGGGCACGCCGGTGAAGGCGCGCACCGCGCGCGCCGCAGCCTCGTCGGTGACGCCGAGCTGGGCGGCGATCGCGACGGCCGTCAGGACGTTCTCGACGTTGTGCTCGCCGCGCAGTCGGATCTCCTCGCGCGACAGCACGCGATGGTCGTGGCCACCCTCGCGGCGCACGACGTGGCCGTTCACGAGTGCGACCCCGTCGCCGGGGATCGCCGCGAGCATCGAGGTGGTGAGCACGTGGGCGCGCGCCTGCGGGATGAAGCCTGCGGTCACCTCGTTGTCGAGGTTGAAGATCGCGGTGTCGTCCTCGCCCTGGAACTCGAAGATGCGGCGCTTGAGGGCGACGTAGTCATCCCAGGCGTAGCGGTCGAGGTGGTTCGGCGTGACGTTCGTGACGGCAGCGATGTGCGGCGACTGCTGCACCATCTCCAGCTGCGTGTGCGAGAGCTCCAGCATCACGCGCGTCTCAGAGCCGATGCGGTCGAGCAGCCCGAGCAGGCCGATGCCGATGTTGCCACCGACGACGTAATCCTGGCCCGACGCCTCGAGCATCGCGCCGACGAGCGCGGTGGTGGTCGTCTTGCCGGAGGAGCCGGTGACGGCGGCGACCGGCGCGGGGCAGAGCTGCAGGAACAGATCGGTCATCGATGAGATCGGCACGCCGACACGCCGCGCCTCGGCGAGCGCCGGCAGATCCTGCGGCACGCCCTGCGAGGCGTACACGCGGTCGGCATGGATCGTGTCCTCCACGCGGTTCGCGCCCAGCGAGAGCGTGGCGCCGGTGTCCTCGATGGCGGCGAGGGCGTCGCCGAGGGTGTCCGGCGAGCGGGCGTCGGACACCGTGACCCGCGCGCCGGCTTTCGTCAGAAAGCGCACGAGGTCGATTCCTTCAATGCCCAGGCCGACGACGGTCACCCGCGCCCCTTCGAAGTTCGGTATATCCGTCATAGCGGATGCGCCATTGTTACCCACACGTTGTTCACACCGCAAGCGCCAGGGCGATGCCGACCATGCCTCCGGCGATTCCTACTAACCATAATCTTGTGACGACCTGCGGCTCGCTCCATCCAATGAGCTCGAAGTGGTGGTGCAGGGGGGTCATCCGGAAGAGCCGGCGGCCGCCCGTGGTCTGGAAGTACGCGATCTGGATGACGTCACTGGCGGCCTCGGCGACGAAGACGACGCCGATCACCGGCAGCAGCAGCCAGTGGCCGGTCATGAGCGCGACCGTTGCGAGCGCCGCACCGAGGGGCAGGGCGCCGGTGTCGCCCATGAAGACGCTGGCAGGGTGCACGTTGAACCAGAGGAAGCCGAGGAGCGCCCCGACGACGGTCAGGCAGAACGTCGCCAGGAACGCCTGCTCCTGGGCGACCGCGATGATGCCGTACGCCGTGAAGGCGACCGCCGCCGTCCCACCGAGCAGGCCGTCGGCGCCGTCCGTGATCGCGACCGAGGTCGTGGTGGCGAAGACGACGATGAACGCGATGCCGATGTAGAGCAGGCCGAGGTCGAACTTGCCGGCCCACGGTACGTTGACGCTGCGCGCCTGCAGCCCGTAGTAGCAGACCAGCGCGACGACCATCGAGAGGATCGCGATCAGCACGAGCTTCAGTCGCCACGACAGGCCGGCACGACGCTGACCGACCAGCGTGCCGAAGTCATCGACCACACCCACGGCGAGCATCGCGACGACCACCGACCAGGGGAGCAGGATGCTCCAGTGCTCGGTGAGGTTCGTGAACGCGGTGACGAGGGCGACCGTGCCGAAGATCAGCAGCCCGCCCATCGTCGGCGTGCCCGACTTCGTCTGGTGCGTGGAGGGGCCAAGCTCCGAGATCGCCTTGCCGAGTTTGCGTGCGATCAGCCACCGCACGAGCGGGCGACCCGCCAGCAAAGCGACGACGAAGGAGATCACGCCGACCAGCAGCGCATAGGTCACTCGGCGGCTCCCGATTCCAGCGCGCGGACGACGGTCTCGAGCGCGAGCGCGCGCGACGCCTTCACCAGCAGCACGTCGCCGGGTCGCAGCGCTGCACGCAGCGCCTCGGTTGCGGCGTCCTTCGATGGGCAGTGGGTGGCGTCGAGGCCCGCCTCGCGGGCAGCGGCGGCGATGCCGGCGGCGAGGTCGCCGACGGTGAACAGCGCGTCGCAGCGCTGGGCGGCGTGCCGGCCGACGCGTGCGTGCTCGGCCGCGGAGACCGCACCGAGCTCGAGCATGTCGCCGAGCAGCGCGATGTGGCGTCCCGGCGTCTCCGCCAGCAGGTCGAGCGCCGCGACGGTCGCCGCGGGGCTCGCGTTGTAGGTGTCATCCAGCAGCGTCACGTCGCCGGGCAACGTGCGTACTGCGATGCGCGTCGGAATGCGGAGCGCCTCGATCGCGCGCATGCAGTCGGCGAACGGCACGTCGTCTGCGAGGCCTGCTGTGACGGCGGCGAGCACGTTCGAGAGCAGGTGCGCGCCAGGGAGCGGAATGCGCACGCGCGCCTCCTCGCCCGCGTACGCGATCGACGCATCGAAGCCGCTCGCGCCGTGCGAGGCGAGGACGGTGCCGCGCACCGCGAGAGCGGCGTCAGCAGCGTTGGTGCCGAACAGCCAGACGCGGCCACGCGTGTGCTCCGCCATCGCGTGCACCAGTGGGTCGTCGGCGTTGAGGACGGCATGGCCGTCCTCGGTCAGTGACTCGGGCAGCTCGCGCTTCGCGCGCGCGATCGCATCCAGCGAGCCCGCGCGCTCCATGTGCACAGGGCCGACGTTGAGCACGATGCCGATGTGTGGACGCGTCCAGCGGCAGAGCAGCGCGATCTCGCCGGTCGTGTACATCCCCATCTCGATCACCGCGCGCTCCGTCTCCGGGCGCAGTTCGAGCAGGCAGAGCGGCACACCGATCTCGTTGTTGTAGTTCGCCTCGTTCACCTGCACGCGGTAGCGCGCGGCCAGCACGGCGGCGGTGATGAGCTTCGTCGTGGACTTGCCGACGTTGCCGGTGACGCCCACGACCTGCGTCGAGGCCAGCGCGTCGCGCCATGCGACGGCGGTGCGCTGCAACGCCTCGAGCGTGTTGGGAACGATGAAGCGCGCCGCGGCATCGATGCCCGCGACATCGTGGGTGAGCAGCGCGCCGCTCGCGCCCTGCGCGACCGCGGCGGCGGCGAAGTCATGGCCGTCGACGCGCTCGCCGGGGAGCGCGACGAAGAGGTCGCCCACCTGCGCGCGACGTGAGTCGATCACCGCGCGCTCGAAGTGCGCCTCGGGGCCCGCGAACGCGCGCAGCGACTCGCCGAGCGCATCGCGCACGAAGGTGGAGTCGAGGGTGGGGACGGGGGTCATCGCGCAGCCGCGGTCCTGCCGACCTGTTTCGTCGGCGTGACACCCATGTACTGCAGCGTCTCGGCGGCGACCTTGGCGAACACCGGCGCGGCGACCTGGCCGCCGAGGTTGAGGCCGCCCGTCGGCTGGTCGATCTTCACGAGCACGGAGATGCGCGGGCTGCGGTACGGCGCGAACCCGGCGAACGTCGCGATCGTGGAGTCGAGGTCATACCCCGTGGGGATCGAGACGAGCGTGGTGCCCGTCTTGCCTGCGACCTCGTAGCCCGGGGTCTGGGCGCCGTGCAGGTCGACGCCGTCGACCACCTGGTGCATCAGCTCGGCCATCGTGGCGGCGGTCTGCGCGCTCACGGGGCGGCGCACCTCCACCGGCTGGAACGTGCGCACGCCCTGTGCCGTCACGGTGCTGGAGACGATGTACGGACGCATCAGCCGTCCGCCGTTCGCAAAGACGTTGATGGCGCTCAGCACCTGCAACGGCGTCGCGGCCATGCCCTGCCCGTAGGAGTTGGTGGCGAGGTCGACGGGGTACCAGTTCGGGTCATCGGGGAGGCGCACCAGGCCCTCGGCCTCACCGGAGAGCCCGACGTGCGTCGGCTCCATGAAGCCGAACGCCTTCAGGTAGCGGTAGTAGTCCTTCGCGCCGACCAGGCCGGAGAGCCACACGGAGCCGGTGTTGAGCGACTTCTGCAGGTACTGCGTGACGGTCTGCGTGCCGTTCGCGGAGAAGTCCCAGTTCATGATCGTGTACGTGCCGACGACGACGCGGCCGGTGTCGTTGTACGTCGAGTTCGGGTTGACCTTGCCGAGGTCGAGCGCGGCGGCGGTGGTGATCGTCTTCATCACGGAGCCGGGCTCGTACATGTCGGTGACGGCGCGGTCGCGCACGCGCTCGAACAGCTTCGGGTCATCGAGGTTCGCCGACTTCGGCCCGACCGACGGCGAGGTCGCCATCGCGAGGATCGCGCCGGTCTGCGGGTTCATGACGACGATCGAGCCGCCCTTCGCCTTGTTCTGCTCTACGGCGGTGTTCAGGTGGCGCTCCGCGATGCCCTGGATGAAGCGGTCGATGGTGAGCTGCACCTCGCCGCCCGCGACGGGGTCGCGCTGCGTGCGGCCGCCGAAGGAGATCGGGCGGCCGAGCGCGTCACGCTCGGAGGCGATCAGGCCGGGCTTGCCGCTCAGGATCTGGTCGAAGTCGGCCTCGGCGCCCCACAGGCCCTTGCCGTCGATGCCGACGAGGCCCACCACGGGGCCGGCGAGGTCGCCCTCCGGGTAGATGCGCTGCGCGGAGGGGATGAGACGGATGCCCCAGATGTCCTTGCGGTCCAGCGCCTGTCCCTGCTCGTACGGGTAGTTGCGGCGGACGGGGACGTCGCCGGCCTTGCGCGCCGTGCCCAGCGCAAACAGCGAGCGCGAGTCCATCCGCAGCTCCTCGGCGAGCTGGACGGATGCCTTCTGCGCCTTGTCGGTCTGCTGCCAGAGGAACGCGTCGATGTAGATGTCCCAGGTGTCGACGGAGGTCGCGAGCGGGAAGCCGGTCGCGTCCAGGATCACGCCGCGCGGCGCGGGGACGGCGTCGGCGCCCTTGTGGGTGACCGCCGCCTCCTCCACGTACTTCGCGTGGTTCACGATCTGGATGGAGCCGAGCCGCACGAGCAGGAACGCGAGGGACAGCGCGACGATGCCCGCGAGCAGGCGCAGGCGCCACGTCAGGTGATCGGGTCGACCATCTGCCAAGGCGCTATACCCCCTCGTCGCCGCGTGGCGCGGTCGGCGCTAGTTGAACCCGGGCAGGAATCGCAGGATCTGCTCCCACCACGCCATGCGTGGGAGGGGCGTGGACTGCGGACGGACGACGTAGCGCTCCGGCAGCGCGGGCAACGCGGGTGCCTCGGCGTCCACCTTCACGGTGACCTTGTTCGCGGCGGGGACCATGCCCAGGCGCGCCATCGCCAGCTCGCGCATGTGGCCCTCGTTCGCGGTCTGCGCGATCTGCGCCTCCAGCGAGCGCACCTGCGCGCTCAGGTCGGCGCGCTCGCGCTCCAGGGCGCG
>JBAYUZ010000108.1:0-6165 GCA_041674885.1 Dehalococcoidia bacterium | reverse complement strand
TCGCAGCTTCGCCATGTCGCTTCCTCCCGAGCAGGGACACAACTTCGCGCGGCCAGCGCCCCTCCGGGCGCCCGAGGGCGTGGGGAAGGGTGGGCGCGGACTGCCGGACGGATTGTATCCCGCTGTCGGAGTAGCGGAAGGGGGCGTCGGGCGCGCCCCGAGGGTTCAGGACGACGCTCCCTCGCTGTGACTGCCGCTAGAGGAGGATGCGCTTGGCGGCGTCTGCGGGCTGGCGGCGGAAGTTGAGGATGAGGTGGCGGCGGCGAGCCTCCTCGTCGGTGTACTCCTCGAGGCGACAACGAGCGTCGTCGGCGAGCGCAGCCTCGACCGCCGCGACGTGGGCGACGACCGCCTCGCGCACCTCGGGCGACGCAGGGAAGTGCTGGCGGGCGTGCATCGCGACGTGGAGCTGCCGCACGCCGCAGCACAGCACCCAGCCGAGCAGCAGCTGCGCCCAGCCGGCGTGGAACGCGCTGTCCGCGAAGATTAGCGGGTAGCGCTCGTGAGTCGCCTCGTTCGCGACGAAGAGGGCGGTCGGCCCCAGGTTGGGGCGACCGAGGTCCGACGCGGCGCGGTAGATGAGCCGCAGGTGCTCGTCGGCGGCGATCGCCTCGCCGGCGAAGAAGTGACCCAGGCCGACCTCCTCCGCGCGGCTGGGAGCGTGGCGGGCGTAGGCGCGGTGCGCCCACACCTTGAACACATCGAACTCCTCGCCGAGCCCTGCCTGCGCGGCGATGTGCTCGATGGCCTGCCGCACCAGTGGCACCGCCGACTGGTACGAGCCGCGGCGCGCGAGCGTGGTCGCGTCGGCGAGGCAGGAGAACGCGCGGCTCCACAGCGAGGCGAACGCCGCCATCGTCATCGTGCGGGCGGTCGGCGTGTACCCGCTGCCGACGAGGCGCAGCTGCAGCGCCAGGTTCGCCTCGATCAGGCGCAGGTCGGCGCCGAGCACGAAGCCGGTCTGCCGCCACGCGTCCTCGGCGGCACCATCGAGGCCCTCCGGCCTGCCGGGGAGCCGCCACGTGTCGGCGTCGGGGACGCGCATCCCGGACACGCGCTGCGGCGGGTCGAGGATCGGCCGGTCGTCGTCGTGTGCGCCGGTCATCGCTTCCGCTTTCGCTTGGGCTTCGAGGTCGAGGCCTGCTCGGCGCGCTTCGCGATGGCGTTCAGCACGTGGACGAGCGAGCGGCCGTGCTTGGGCATCTCGCGCGCCTGCTCGGCCTTTGCCTCGCGTGCGAGCGCCTGCCGCACCCCGTTACGCATCGCTCGAGGCCTAGCGGCCCAGCCGCCGGAACGCCGAGGCGCCCGCGTAGAACGCGGAGCCGCCCAGCTCCTCCTCGATCCGGAGCAGTTCGTTGTACTTCGCGGTGCGGTCGGTGCGCGCGGGTGCGCCGGTCTTGATCTGGCCTGCGCCGGCGGCGACCGCGAGGTGGGCGATTGTCGTGTCCTCGGTCTCGCCGGAGCGGTGCGAGATGATCGCGGTCCAGCCGGCCGCCTGGGCCATGCGCACCGCCTCCATCGTCTCCGTGAGCGTGCCGATCTGGTTGAGCTTGATGAGGATCGAGTTGGCGGCGCGCTCCTCGATGCCGCGGGAGAGGCGCTCGATGTTGGTGACCAGCAGGTCGTCGCCGACGAGCTGCACTCGGTCGCCGACCTTCGCGGTGAGCGCCTTCCAGCCGTCCCAGTCGTCCTCGGCCATGCCGTCCTCGATGGAGACGATGGGGTAGTCGCGCGCCCACTCCGACCACAGCTCGGCCATGCCCGCGGAGTCGACGTCGCGGCCTTCGCGTGCGAGGTGGTACATGCCGCCCTGGTACAGCTCCGAGGTGGCGGGGTCGAGGGCGATCGAGATGTCGCGGCCCGGCTCGCGGCCCCCGAGCTCGATGGCGCGCATCAGCAGGTCCAGCGCCTCGCGGTTGGTGGAGAGGGTCGGCGCGAAGCCGCCCTCGTCGCCGACGGTCGTGCCGAAGCCGCGCTCGCGCAGCAGGCCGCGCAGCGCGTGGTACGTCTCGGCCAGCCAGCGCAGGCCCTCGGAGAACGTCGGCGCGCCGAGGGGCACGAGCATGAACTCCTGGAAGTCGGTGGAGTTGGCGGCGTGCGCGCCGCCGTTGAGGACGTTGCACAGCGGCACCGGCAGCACGCGCGCGTTGGAGCCGCCGAGGTAGCGGTAGAGCGGCTGGCCGGTCGCGTTCGCGGCGGCCTTCGCGACGGCGAGGGAGACGGCGAGCAGCGCGTTCGCACCGAGGCGCGCCTTGGTCGGCGTGCCGTCGAGCTCAATCAGCGCCTCGTCGATCTCGGCCTGCGCGCTCGCGTCCATGCCGAGGAGGGCGTCGGCGATCTCGTCGTTGACGTGGCTGACGGCCTTCTGCACGCCGCGACCCAGGTAGCGCTCCATGTCGCCGTCGCGCAGCTCCAGCGCCTCGTGGGAGCCGGTGCTGGCGCCGCTGGGCACCGCCGCGCGCCCCGCCGAGCCGTCATCGAGGATGACGTCGACCTCGACCGTGGGGTTGCCACGGGAGTCCAGGATCTCGCGCGCTCGGATGTCCTCGATGTCCACGACTGCTCCTCGTCTCTGGGGCGTACGAGGGCATGGTAGGCGGTGGCGCGAGCACGGGGGAGGGGGCGCATCCGTGCGCGCGGCCTCGGCGTACCCCCTGTGTAACCGGGAGGGGTTCCGATGCACGTTCGTGTTGGCCTGATGGGAATCGTGGGTGCGCTGACGATGACGGCGCTGGCGGGATGCGGCGCCGAGACGCCGAAGGCGGCATCGACGCCGGCCGCGACGGCGGCGGCGACGCAGGCGGCGACCGCCGCAGCCACGGCGAGTGCGACCGCCTCGGCTGCTGCCTCGACGCCGACGCTGCGCGTGGCGAAGGCGGGCGGCGCGGACGTGCTGGTCGATGCGAAGGGGCTGACGCTCTACACGTTCAAGAACGACGAGGCCGCGCCTGGCAAGTCGGTCTGCAACGCGGCGTGCGCGACAAACTGGCCGCCGGTCGTCGTCGCCTCGACCGCGACGAAGGACGCGGCGCTGACCGGCGAGGTCGGCACCGTCACCCGCGACGACGGCACGAAGCAGGCGACCTACCGAGGCAAGCCGCTCTACCGCTTCGCCGCCGACACCGCGCCGGGCGAGACGAAGGGCGCCTCGATCGCCAACTGGGCGGTCGCCACACCGAGCGGTGGCGGCGCCTCGGGCACCTCGGGCGCTGCGCCGAGCGCCTCCGGCACCGCCGCGAGCGGGTCGAGCGAGTACAACTACTAGGGGACGAGGGTAGTCGCTAGGTGCGCAAGGACGGCCGCTGCGTGTGAAGCGACCAGCAGATCTCGCGGACTCGCGGGTTCCTTTTGACCGTGCACTAGGTTGCAGCGAACCGTGTAGAGAACCCAGAGCAGGTTCTGCAGATCGTCTGGGCCAGCGAACGTCTTCTTGCGCTCGCGGTTACCGGTGAGTTGTCGGATCGGGCACTCGCCGCGCAACCGCTCCAAGCGGGTTAGCCATTCCACATCATTCTGGAGTGTCGTTGCGGCTATGTGCGGTGCGAGATGGTTGGCGAAGAGGTCCGGGTACTCAATATTCCGACGGTCGAGGTCTGACTGACGCCAGACTTCGACCAACTCCCATGCAGCAATGAGCCTCTGGAACTCGCTGGGGAGCGTCAACTCGCCGTTCGCGATCGCCAGCCAGTCCCGAACATCGAGGCGCGCGGCGATCATCACCGCGCCCGGGGGTGCACTGACTCGTAGACCTCGCGGAGGTGGGTGTCGGCGAGCTGGGTGTAGACCTGCGTCGTGGAGACGTTGGCGTGGCCCAGCAGCTCCTGCACGTCGCGGACGCTGGCGCCGCCTCGGAGCATGTGCGTGGCGAAGGAGTGGCGCAGGGTGTGCGGCGTCACGTGCGCCTCGATGCCGGCGTGCTTGGCGTAGTTCTTGAGGATGAGCCAGAAGCCCTGGCGGGTCAGGCGCTCACCTCGGCGGTTCACGAAGAGCGCGGTCTGCGGGCGATCCTTCAGCAGCGCGGGGCGGGCGTCGTCGAGGTAGCGCTCGACGGCGGTCACGGCCTGCTCGTAGACGGGGATCGTGCGCTCCTTCGCGCCCTTGCCCAGGCAGCGCACGTAGGCGGGCCCCGGCGTCAGGTGCAGGCTGTCGATGTTCAACGACACCAGCTCCGTGACGCGCATGCCGGTGGCGTACATCAGCTCCAGCATCGCGGCGTCGCGGGTCGCCTCGGGCGTGGTCGCGCGGAGCGGCTCGCGGAGCAGGGCGTCGACGTCGCTCGTGGTCATCGGGCGCGGCACCGGCTTCGGCGCGCGCGGCGAGTCGATCGAGGCGGTCGGGTTCGAGGTCAGGTCGCCGTGGTCCAGCAGGAACGCGCAGAACGACTTCACGGCGGCAACCTTGCGGGCGACGGTCGCGGCCTTGTAGCCCGCGCCGCGACCCGGGTCGCGCAGCCAGAGGATGTAATCGGTAATCAGATCGCGGGTCATCGTCTCCGCGATGGTGGCGGCGCTGCCGCGCTCGGCGGAGAACTGGGCGAAGCGGGTCAGGTCGTTTCGGTAGGCGTCGATGGTGTTCTTCGAGGCTCCGCGCTCGGCGGACATGTAGTGCAGGAAGGCCTCGACACGCTGTTCCACGACGGCTGCTCCGGTCCTGTGTCGAGCGCGGCACTTTACATAGCCGCTCGGGGTCGAAGGAGTATATAGCGGGCGCTCGGAGGACTGTCCAGAACCGGACGGACGTTACAAATCACGCGATCGTGTGGTATTGGCGGGCCGCACGAGGCCCCGCCGGAGCCTCGTGCGTGAGACTTAGAGCGAGCGCTTGAGGGTCTCCGCGAGGCGGCGTGTGAAGCCCACGGTCGACGCGATCTCGTCCACGCTCGCGTCCTGCAGGCCGCGCACGGAGCCGAACTTGCGGAGCAGCGCGCGCTTCCGCACGGGGCCGATGCCGGGGATGGAGTCGAGCACCGATTTCTTCGCGTTCCGGCCTCGCAGGTTGCGGTGGTAGGTGATCGCGAAGCGGTGCGCCTCGTCTCGGATGCGCTGCATCAGGTAGAGCGCCTGCGAGTCGCGGGGGAGGATGATCGGGTCATCGATGTCGGCGACGAAGATCTCCTCCTCGCGCTTGGCGAGGCCGCAGATCGGGATGTCGCCCAGCCCGTAGTCGCGCATCACGTCCAGCGCCGCGCCGAGCTGCCCCTTGCCGCCGTCGATGACGATGAGGCCGGGCACGGCGTCCCATGACGTCACCAACTCGTCAGCCCCGGCCTCGTCGGCCATGTCCTCGCCGCCCTCGGCCTCCTCGGCCCCGATCAGCCCGGCATCGAGGGTGTCGAGGTCGAGCGTGGGGTCGTCGGCGACCTGCGTGTCGTCGCCGGGCTGCGGGTAGGCGAGCAGCGGCTCGGCGGTCGGCTCGCCGGCGGCCTCGGAGGCGGCGATGCGCTCCGTGCGGCGGCGCTCCGCGATGCGCGCGAAGCGGCGGCGCAGCACCTCGCGCATGGAGTCGAAGTCGTTCTGGCCCTCGACGGACTTGATGCGGAAGCGGCGGTACTCGCCGTTCGCGGGGCGACCGTCGATGAACACGACCATCGAGGCGACGGTGCTCGTGCCCTGGATCGTGGAGATGTCGTAGCACTCCATGCGCGCGGGCGGCGCGGGCAGATCGAGCTCCTCCTGCAGCCCGCTGAGGGCCGCCGAGGTGCGGTCGCGGTCGGTGAGCCAGCGCACGCGGTGGGCGTTGAGGGCGGAGCGCGCGTTCTCCTCGGCGCTGGCGACCAGCGCGCGCAGCTCGCCCCGCTCCGGCACGCGCACCTCGACCGCGCCGCCGCGGCGATCGCGCAGCATCGTCTGCAGCTGATCGAGGTCGGCGGGCGCCTGTGAGAGCAGGATCTGGCGCGGGACGTACGTCGCGGACTCGAAGAACTGCGCGAGGAACGCGGACAGCGCCTCGGCGTCCGAGGCGTCCTCGGTGCCGTCGAGCAGGAACCAGTCGGTGTCGGCGACCACCGTGCCGCGCACGAAGAACACCTGCACGCACGCCTCGGCGCCGTCGCGCGCGAGCGCGATCACATCGGCGTCGAGCGGCGTGGTGCTCGCCATGCGCTGGCGCTCGGTGACGGTGCGGATCGCCTTCGCCTGATCGCGCAGCAGCGCGGCGCGCTCGAAC